>DATJOE010000135.1:0-2556 GCA_035507305.1 Solirubrobacteraceae bacterium
ACCCACGCTCCGGCCAGACCGGGCCGAAGGGCGTGACCGGCCCGCTGGTCTATCTCGGGGCCGGGCCGGTCCCGAGCATCGAACCGGGTAGCCCACTCACCCTGACAGAAGCAGTTGAGCTCTACGAGGGCACGATGACCAACTGGATCAGCGGCGCCGTAGCGGGCGCGAAAGGCAGTCTCAAGGGAAGCATAGTGATGCTGGATCTGCCGCTGCCGCTGCCGCTCACCGCCGGCGCGTTTCTTCCGCTCGTGACCTACTACTACCCGCCTGAGGATCTTCCCAACGTCCCTACTGAAAGCTACAAGCGCCTGTGGCTAGCGGGTGGCTCTGGGCTGGAACAGCTCAAGGAAGCCGGTGCGATCGGCGTGGTTTTCGGCTTCGACGCTTCGCCTGAGGCGATGGATGGCCAATACCTTCCCTTCTCGGGGAGTGGACCAGAACTCCCGGCGGTCAACGTCGATCGCGTAACGGCCAGCAAAATCCGCACGCTCGCCGGCGAAAACCCGACGGCGACGCTCACGCTTCATGCGGTCAGCGATAACGTCACGACGCCGAGCATCGTCGCGGTCCTGCCCGGCGATGGCAGCACCGACGAGGTGATGGTCGTCAATACGCACACCGACGGCCAGAACTTCGTTGAGGAGAACGGCGGCGTGGCGCAGACGTTCCTGGCGCGTTACTTCCACAAGCTTCCCAAGGGCAAGCGTCTCAAACGGACCATCGTGTTCAGCGCGGTCACCGGCCACATGGCAAACAACTTGCCCCAGACGCAGGGGTTCATCGACGACCACCCCGACATCATCGAAAAGACGGTCGCCGCGATCACGCTCGAGCACTTCGGTACCACCGAGTGGCTCGACCCCGTGTCTGGTTACGCCGAAGACTCTCTATATGAGGCTGCTGGCTGCTGGTGCTCGACGACCGAGATGGTCGTTCCGCTGATTGCCTGCCTGCCCGAACACGAAGCCGACAAGACGGCGGTGTTGCGTGGTCCCGTCGCACTCGGCATCGGCGGAGCCTTCTTCACCGCAGGGATTCCGGCCATCGGCTACCTGACCGGGCCGAACTACCTTGTACAGATCGCCCCGAATGGATGCATCGACAAGCTCAACGCTGATTACTATGCCCGGCAGGTGGCCTGGTTTGCCGATCTGCTGACACGCTACGACGAGATGTCTGCCGAAGAACTCAAAAAAGGCGATTCGGAAGTCTTCTGACCCTCGACGGGGCTTTACCAGCACGGGCATCTCCGCTCGCACCGCCCGCGTGCGCGTAGCGATGATTAGCTGAGGGCTCGCGCCGCGGTGAGAAAAGCTCGGTTGCCGCAGCCCGCGCGCGAGCCGGCGTCGTTGGCCATGGTTCCCGTCGCCAGTAGGTGCCGCCAGTGCTGCTTTCCGGCGACGAATCGCTCTCACAACCGAAACGAAGTTGCTCGGGTAGCCTTCCGACGATGACGGTTCGACGCGTTCGTCCTGGGCTGTTCTTCGATGTTCCGGCCGAGCTGCACCGCGGTCGTCATAAGCTCTCGCGCGACGAAGTCCGCACAGCGCAACGTGAGCGGCTGATGGCAGCGTTCACCGAGTTGCTCGCGAGCTCGGGCTATGCGGGCGTTCGGGTGACCGACATCGCAGTTCGCGCAGGCGTATCCAATGGCGCCTTCTACGAGGTCTTCAAAGACAAGGAAGACTGTGCCTACGCCGCCTACGGTCGCTTCATCGAAGTGCTCGTCCGGCGGATGCGCGACGGCCTCGGGCCAAGCGAGAGCTGGCGCGAGTACACGCAGATGGCCCTTGATGCCTACCTCGGTGCGCTAGAAGACGATCTGGTCGTCGCGCGCGCGTTCCAAGTTGAGATGGACGCACTCGGGACCGGCGCCCGTGAGCGCCGCAGGCTCGCGCTGACGGGGCTCGCACAGCTGTTCCTCGACGCCGAGGCCGAGCTGAGTAAGAGCGACCCGCTGATGGTCCCGCAGTCTCTGAATGTCCACCTGGGGATCGTTTATGCCGTCCGGCAACTCGCGTGCGATGCCCTGGACGCGCAGGACAAGCCCGACCTGCGAGCCTTGGCCGCCGAGGTTCTCGACTGGATTGTTGCGACCTCCTATCCAGAAGGTGAGCCCAGTGCGGTCAGAGGAGCGGCAGCGCCAGTGGCACGCCTCTAACCCGGCAGCGCGCAGGCAAGCGAGCGGCCTGCGCACAGACAACGGCGTGACAGCTCAGAGAGCCGCCACGCCGTTGATGTTGGAACTGGTTGGGCGCTCAGCTTTTGAGCAATTCCGGCGTCGCCGCGGCTGCGTTGTCGATCATCGTCGAGAGAGCGCTGATCTCAGCCTGCATGCGGTTCACGTCCCACCGTTTGAACTGGATGCCGGGCCGGACCTCCTGCAGCAGGTAGTCGGGGCCGGCGATGTAGGACATCATCGGAATCCCGGCAGAGTTGAGCGCGGCGCCCTCACCGCTGAACGGCGCCTTGTATGCCGCACTCAACGTGACGCCCGCGCCCTGCAGAGCCGCTTCAGCGATTTTCGCCACCTGTTCTTTGGAGCAGTAGGTC
>DATJOE010000136.1:0-6867 GCA_035507305.1 Solirubrobacteraceae bacterium
GGCTTGACGGAAAGGCGTCGGCGCTGACGAGTGGTGTACTGGGCCACCTGCGCGGGCAGCGTGGGGCGCGGGCCGACAAGCGACATCTCTCCCCGCAGGACGTTCAGCAGGTTGGGCAGCTCGTCGAGCGAGGTGCGGCGCAGGAGAGCGCCAACGCGGGTAATCCGAGAGTCGCCGGCGTTGACGGCGAGCCCAGCGCCGATGTGCTCGGCGCCGTCGACCATCGTGCGGAGCTTGAGCATGTCGAAGGGTGCGCCGTGCAGGCCGGAGCGGCGCTGACGGTAGATCGCGGGACCACGGGACTCGAGCTTGATACCGATGATCGCGGCGAACAACACGGGCGAGCTGAGCACGAGGGCGCAGGCCGAGACCACGACGTCGAGGGCGCGGCGGATCATCGCGTGCCCTCGGCGGCGTCCCACCAAGCGGGGGTGCCGTGGCGCAGCCAGTCCCACAGCCCGAGAAGGGGCGAGGCGACGGTGAGGACGTAGTAGCGCGCGAGTCGCGGTAGCGGGAACGGCACGACTCCAGCGACCGCGGCGAACGCGAGGAACAGCCCCTGCAAGTAGAGGGTGAGGTTGTAGGGCAGGCCGCGACCCTCGGCGACGAGGGCGACGTTGGCGGCGAACGCGACGAGGTGCAGGATCGGGCTGGTGTAGCGAAGTAGGCGGTGGGAGAAGATCATGAGCGCGTAGAGAGGTGGATAGCCGCGGGGGGAAAGCATCCCGCCGCGGAGCACGATTGGCCAGGTGTGGCTCATCATGCGCCGCTTGCGGGCGAACTCGCCGAGCAGCGAAGGCACCATCTTCTCGCTGGCGCGGGCGGCGGGGACGTAGACGGCACGCATACCGCGCTTGACGATGTTGAAGGGCAGCGAGAGATCGTGGCCCATGATGGGGTCGACGACGATGTAGGCGTCGCGGGGCAAGGCGTAGATCGCGCCGTTGCCGGCGGTGATCGAGGAGAGGCGGGACTCCAGGGCGCGGAGCGCGAGCTCGTAGCGCCAGTAGACACCCTCCTGATTAGAGGCTTCGCGCCCGAGGGCGTCCTGCAGGAAGCGCACCTGCCCGCAGGCGTAGCCGACGCGAGGGTCGCGGAACGCGGCGATCAGCTCCCGCAGGGCACTGGGCTCCCAGGAGGAGTTGGCATCAGAGAAGGCGACGATCTCCCCAGAGGCCCGCTCGACGGCGGCGTCTTGCGCGCGGATCTTGCCGCCGCGGGGCAATTCGAGCACGAGGTCAGCCCCGGCGTCCCGGGCGCGCTGGGCGGTGGCATCGGTACAGCCGTCACAGGCGACGATCACCTGCAGGCGCTCGCGGGGATAGTCGAGCGCGAGGGCGTCGGCGACCTTGGCGGCGATGACCTGCTGCTCGTCATGCGCAGCAACGATCAGCGAGACGTAAGGGTCGTCATTTTTTTGATGGGCTCCGCCCCTGTCGGGGCTTCGCGATGAGCCCGCGGGCGGCGCGGTCAGGCCGCCGCGGCGAAGCAAACGGGCGAGCGCGGCTAGCGCGAGGGCGTAGCCGAGCTGGGTCCAGACGATCAGCGCGATGCAGATCCAGAAGATAATTTCGAGCGCGAGCACGATGAGATTCTCGCGGACGCGAGCACGGAGGCCGCGGCGGCGCTAGGGTCGGGCGATGAGCTACACGATGATGAACCTCACAGAGACGGTGGACAGCGCGCCGAAGTTCGGCTTCGAGGAGATGGGCGAGGCACACTTCGCGCGCGAGGAGCTGGGCGCGGAGCAGACGGGCCTCTCCTACCAAGTGCTGCGCCCGGGTAAGCGCCAGGCGTTTGGGCACAAGCACGATGAGGCCGAGGAGGTCTACGTGGTCCTGTCGGGCAGCGGACGGGTTCGCCTGGACGACGAGATCAAGGAGATCAAGCGCCTGGACGCGATCCGCGTGGCGCCCGAGGTGAAGCGAGCATTCGAGGCGGGCGAGGAAGGCCTGTCTTGGCTGGCGTTCGGGGCGCACCACGAGAAGGACGGGGAAATCCTGCAGGGGTTCTGGCAGGACTGAGCGGACGGCGGCGGACTGCCCGGGGCGCAGCGGTCAGGCGACCGGACGGCGGCGGACTGCCCGGGGCGCAGCGGTCAGGCGACGGGCGCGACGCGGCGATCGCTCGACGGGCCCGTCGAGTCCTATCGATCCAGCAGTCGTTCGTACAACGCGAGCGTGCGGCGGGCAATCCCCTGCCAGCCGTACTCGCCGACTGCGAGCTCGCGCGAGCGACCCGCGAGAGCGGCGAGCCTCGCGGGGTCATCCAACAGCCCGGCGAGCGCGTCTCCGAGCGCGACGGGGTCTCCGGGCGGCACGACGTGGGCGGCGCCCGCGGCGGCGATCTCGCCGAAGCCTCCGACGTCGCTGAGCAGCAGCGGCTTGCCGAAGGCGAGCGCGGTGAATAGCACGCCGGATTGCTCGATCTCGCGGTAGGGCAGCACGACGAGGTCTGCGCGGCGGAAGTAGGCGGGCAGCTGCTCGTCGGCGACGAAGCGCGGCACGAAGCGCACGCCCGGCGGCGCGGCGGCGCGCAGGCCGGCGAGGTCCATTCGCGGCATCCCAACGATCCACAGCTCGGCGTCCTCGATCCTTCGCCAGGCATCGAGCAGCACGTCGAGGCCCTTGTAGGGACGAAGCAGGCCGAAGAACAGGACGACGCGCTTGTCGGTATGGAACGGAGGCGGAGTCTCGGGCGCCTCGGCGAGGTGCGCGAAGGCACCGTGGGGGATCGTGTGCACGCGCGCGGCGGGCACGCCGAGCTCCTCGATCAGCCGGGTTCGGCCGTGCTCGGAGTGGACAACGATGGCGTCGAAGCGCTCATACAGCCGCTGCTGCGCGGCGCGCTGCCCAGGCCGCGGTTCGCGGGGGAGCACGTCGTGAGCAGTGAGCACGAGGGGGCGCGCGCGCGGGAGCAGGCGCCCGTCGAGCTGCTGCACCGAGAGCCATTGGAAGTGCACGACGTCGGCATCGTGCGCGACGCGGCGGTAGCGCAGCATGTCGGGCACGTGCTCGGCGAGCTTCAGCGCCCGCCTGGCACGTTGCGCGCTGGATGAGTCGCCGGGCACGAGCGTGCCCGCGCGGTAGAAGTGCTCGATCCGCGCATAGCGGCTCGGCGCGGGCACGGAGCCGTACGCAAAGCGGCTGGTGTAGAGGCTGACGTCGGCTCCCGCCTCGCCGAGCGCCGCGCAGAGCGCGTGGTCGTAGGGCGGGGTGAACGCGGAGGGGTCGACGACGTGGATCTTCATGTGGGCAGACTCTAGGCGCGGCGTCCCGGGTCGTGCTCGCAGTCGGACTAGAGGGAGTGAAGGTCCGTCAGATAATCAAGCTGATCGAATGGGACGGCTGGCGCCAGGTGCGGCAGAAGGGCAGTCATCGGCAGTTCCGTCATCCGTGCAAGCCAGGGACGGTGACAGTGCCTGGCCATCGAAACGACGACTTGCGTGCGGACCTTCGGATCAGCATCATGAGACAGGCGGGCTTGAGACGATGATCGACAGCGACCGATATCTGATCCTGGTAGGCGGTGGACCTCCGACGAACTACGGGGCGTGGTCACCGGACGTGCTCGGGTGCGTCGCGACGGGCCCCACGATCGAGGAGTGCGTAGCCGAAATGCGCTCCGCACTCACGGCCCATTTCGAGGTCATGGAGGAGTACGGGGAACCGATTCCGGAGCCGTCCGGACCCGGCATCTACGTCGAGTACGACGAGGCCGTCTAGCACACGCGCAGTAGGGTCCGGCCATGCCGGACATCGAGGTCTCCTACTGCGTCGTGAACACCTCGCAGCGCGAGCTGCTGCTGCGGGGCCTGGACGCGATCGCCTACGAGCGAGAGTCGCTGCCGTTCGCGACGGAGACCCTCGTGCTCGACAATGGCTCGCGCGACGGCTCGGTCGAGGCGGCGCGCGCGCACCCGGCGGTCGATCGCGTGATCGCGCTCGGTGAACGTCGCGGGAAGGGTGCGAACGACTCGGAGGTACTGCGCGAGGCGCGTGGCACTTACGCGCTGCTGCTGAACGAGGATTCCGAGCTGCGGGCGGGCGCGACGCTCGCGTTGTGGCAGGCGCTGCAGGAGCGACCCGAGGCGGCCCTGGCGGGCGCGAAGCTGCTGCGGCCCGACGGCGCAGAGCAAGCTTCGGCGTGGCGCTTTCCCACGCCGCTCACCGCGCTCGCGGGAGCGCTGCTGCTGCACCGCCTCTACACCTTGCAGAGCCGTGGAATACGCGTACGTGAGGTCGACTGGTGCCAGTCGGCCGCGCTGCTCGTGCGCCGCGACGCCGCGGAGCAGGTCGGCTACCTGGACGCGGACTTCTTCGTCTACTCCGACGAGGTGGACTTCGCGCGGCGACTGCGCGACGCGGGCTGGCGCTGCCTGTACGTGCCAGACGCGGTGGCGGTACATCACGAGCAACTGTCGACCGACGCCGTGCCCGAGCGGCGGATCGTCGAAATGGCGCGCAACCGCGACCTGTACATGCGCAAGCACCACTCCGCGCTCGCGGCGCGCGCGGTGCGTTGGCTGACCGCCGTGCCGTACGGGCTGCGCGCGCTCGCGGCTCTCGTGCTCCCTGGCCACTCCGCCCGCCGCTACTGGCGCCACGTGACCGCGACGCTGCGGCCCAAGCGCGGCGAAGGAGTGCGAGAGGCGGCCGAGCGCTACAACCGCGAAGGCGTGCGGGAGCGAGCCCGCGAAGGCAGCTAGAGCCCGAGCTCGTCGAGCACGGCTTCCACGACGCGCTTGTCCAGCTGCGTGCCCGCGACGCGGCGCAGCTCCATGGCGGCCTCAGCCGCAGTACGCGCGGGTCGGTAGGGACGATCGGTCACGATCGCCTCGTACGTGTCGCACGCCGCGATGATCCGCGCCGCGAGCGGCACGTCCTCGCCCGCGAGCCCGTCCGGGTAACCCTGCCCGTCCCAGCGCTCGTGGCTTGCGCGGACCGCTGGGGCCAGGTGGGCGAAGGCAGGGATGCTTGCGACGAGCGTCCCGCCCGCGGCGGCATGGCCTCGCATCGTCACCCACTCGCGCTCGTCGAGCGGGCCCGGCTTCAGCAGGATCTCGCTTGGCACCGAGACCTTGCCCACGTCGTGTAGCAACGCCGCGTAGCGGACGTCGTTCGCGCGCGAGCGACTCAGGCCGAGACGGAGGGCCACGCGCTGAGTCAAGTCCGCGACCTGCTGCTCGTGCGAGGCCGTGTAGTCGTCCTTCGCCTCGACGGTGCTCATCAGCGCAGTGAGCGTGGTCGTGAACGTCTGCTCAAGGTCCGCGACAAGCGCAGCGCGGTGCAGCGAGGAGCCGAGCGTGGCCGCGATCGCCTCGACGAGCACGGCGTCCGACTCGCTGAGGCCTCCTGCCTCGGGCGACTCGATGTTCAGCACGCCCCACACCGCACCGTCCAGCAGGATCGGCACGCTCAGCTCGGCGCGCGGGTCCGTCTTCGGATCGCGCTTGATGTAGTCGGGGTCCTCGCGTGTGTCGAGCACCAGCGCGCTCTTGCCGCTGCGCGCCACGCGACCGTTCACGCCGTGCTGCACCGACTGCTCCACGAGCAGGAACTCGGTCATCACCTCCGCGAGCGGGCCGCTGCCCGCGATCAGCCGCAGCGTCCCGCCCCGGTCCAGACGCTGGATTGCCGCGAGGTAGAAAGCAAACGTCTCATGCAGCTCGTCCACCACGAGCCGGACCATCTCCTCCACTTCGTTCGTCTCCGCCAGTCGGGCCGTGAGGCGTGCAGCGAGGTGCAACTGCGCGCGCAGGTAGCCGACCTCCCCCGCGCTCCCCACCCGCGCGGAGCGGGCGTTCGCGCGATGGCGGCGCAATGCTTCTTCGCGGCGACGGCGCTCGCGCACACTCGGGACCGACTTCGGCTTGACAGCAGCGATCTCCGGCATTGAGTCGGTAATCGGTTCGCCCATGCGAACCCTTGACCCCGGCTGGACAACTCCGTTCGATGAGAGCGTCCTAATTGGAGGGGACGAGCGGCTCAGAGATCTCGCAGCGGGTCCTCGGCGTATGCCTCGACGTCGCCGTGCCCCGCGCGGAACGCCGCGACCCGGCGGCGACCGTCCGCGAGCAGCGCCCGCGCCTGGGCGCGCTCTCGCTCTCCAAAGAAGCGCACCAGCAGCAGAAGCGCGGGGATCCACAGGAACCAGAGGATCCGCAGTGCGATCCCCTCGAACCCGCTCGTCGGCAGCAGCAGCTCGCCCGAGACCGCCACACCCGCGAGGATCGCCGTCAGCTCCGCGAGGCGCAGCCACTCAAAGCGCACCGCGAACAGCCGGCGGGTCAGCAGGTGCATCGTGACCAGCATCGCGACGTACGCACCGCACAGCGCGATCCCCGCGCCCGCGATCCCCAGGCCCAGGCCGCCCGACGGCACGAGCGCGAACAGCAGCGCGATGTTCACCGCGAGCCCCGCGCCCGCCGCAGGCAGGTTGCGCGAGGTCGCCCGCGCTCGACCCGTGATCACGATCATCACCTGATAGAGGCCGTACAGCGTCCAGGCCAGCGCGAGCCACGGCAACGCCGCGTGCGCGCCGAAGTACTGCGGTGCCGCGAGCAGGCGGACGATCCAGCGCCCGAGCAGCGCTACCACCGCGACCACCGCGCCCGTCGCCAGCACGAAATAGGTCGTCACCAACGAGTACAGCCGCGCCGCCTCGGCGTCGCTCGAGATCGAGTAGGCCAACGGCGGCCACGCGTACTGGAAGCCCCGCACGAGCACGAACACCACGGTCGCGAACTGCAGCGCCACCGAGTAGTTGCCCGCCGCCGCGTGCGAGTAGCCACGGTAGATGTAGAAGCGGTCCGCTACCTGTAGCGCGTAGACGCTCGCGTCCGCGGGCACCGTCGGCAGCCCGAAG
>DATJOE010000137.1:0-12680 GCA_035507305.1 Solirubrobacteraceae bacterium
GATGCACGCTTAGTTCCGACGATCAACTCTGTGAGCGTGGCCACAGAGATCCGCGCGTCTCCTGCGGGAGGATTGCCTAGCGGGCGTTGCTGCTCAGCAGCGACGAAGATGCTGGTGTCGGCGAGGTAGCCGCTCACGCGACCATGTCGTCGGTGGTCAATCCCACATCGAAGTCGCTGGCCTCAGAGACGACGCTTAGCTCGGAAGCCAGCTGGCTGATCGTGTTGAGATCAGCCAGCAGCAGGTCGCTGGGGCGACGTTCGCTTCGCACTCGCCGGGGGACGATGTCTGCAACGGGCCTGCCGTGCACTGTGAGCACTACAGGCTCCCCGCCCTCTACGGCAGCGATTACCCGCGCAGTGTGGTTACGGAGCTCGCGAACCGATACATCCATGTGGCACAGCGTAGCAACTAGTGCTTGGCCTGACGCTGGCTAAAAGCGTAGGCGGATCGGGACGAGAGCGATCGAAACGTCGGCTTGAAGCCATGCGGATTCGCGCTTTCGTACATAACTGGGGCTTCACGGCACGCCAGAGGTCTACCGGCCGTATCGTTCCTGGTGCGGCCGTCGGATCAGGAGCCACGGAGATTTCGAGGACTTTCCCACCGTCCCGTTTGGACCTGTCCGAAGGGATGTTCGAGTGGCCGCGCCGTCGCGGCGAGTCGCGGGGCAGCCCCACCTATCGGAACGCCCGGCGCCGGTCAGATTTAAACACCGGCTCGTCAGAGTTTTGTAGTTTCTCGGAAGGGAGAGATTTGTCCACGGACCTAGGGGGGGACATGCGACGGACGGGGTTGTTGGGATTGTTGATCGCGCTTGGAGTGCTGCTGTCGGGCGCGTCCGCCGCTTCGGCGGCTCAGCGCGTGCTCGGCTGGGGCTCGCATTCGGGCAGCCTGGCCCAGCCATTCGACGTGCCTACGCCCCTCTCGGGCCTGGAAGGCGCTATTGGCGGCGCGGCAGGCGGCCGTCACAATCTGGTGCTGCTCGCAGGCGGCACCGTGGCGGGGTGGGGAAACAACTTGGATGGTGCGCTCGGCACGAACCCCGGCCCCGATCAGACCCCGGTTCCGATCGAAGGCTTGAGTGGAGTACAAGCGCTCGCGGCGGGCATCGACACGAGCTACGCGCTGATGGAAGGAGGCACCGTCGAGGCTTGGGGACGCGGGAGCGAGGGCCAGCTCGGCAACGGCGGTAAAACCCTAAGCCAACCCACCCCGGTCGAAGTGCCCGGGCTGGAAGGCGTGACCGCGATCGCCGCAGGCGGGTACCGCGCGCTTGCGCTGCTCGAAGGCGGTACGGTCGTGCAGTGGGGCGCCTGGTACCCCTCCGGCGCCATCCAGAGCACGCCGGTAGCGGTGGCCGGCCTGACGAACGTGAAGGCGATCGCGGTGGGGCAAGAGGACGCCTACGCGCTGCTCGGCGACGGGACCGTGAAGGCTTGGGGCTATGAAAAAGAAGGCGCGCTCGGGAACGGCAACACGGGCCCGGGCCTGAACGAAACCCCGACGAGCGTCAGCGGCCTGACCGAAGTGCAGGCGATCGCCGCGGGCGGCAACTCGGCCATCGCGCTGCGCGAAGACGGAACGGTGCTCGACTGGGGGAGCAACGATGACGGCAAGCTCGGACCCGGTAAATACAGTGCCAGCAACGTCCCTGTAAGCGTTGCGGGCGTCAGCGAAGCGAAGGCCGTCGCGATGGGCGCCCAGCAGACCTTCGCGCTGCGCCAGGATGGGAGCCTGCTCGCCTGGGGCGGCGGCGGCGCCGTCGGCGCGGGTGACTTCGGCCAACATCCGACCCCGGTGCCCGTGTGCGGGGGCCAGGGGGTCTTGGCGATATTCGCGGGCGGCATCGGCCAGAATCCGAACGAAGTCACCCTGTCGAGCTCGTTCGCGATCGCCGTGCCCGGGCCGCTCTGCCCCGAGTTCGACTCATCCAAACCGGGATGGGGCAAGCCGGGGACGACCGTGACGCTGAAAGGCATCAACCTCGAAGAAACCAGCTCGGTGCTCGTCGGCGGATCGCCCGCGAGCTTTACGGCCCTCTCGCCGACCGAAATCGAAGCCGTGACCCCGCCCGGCACGGGCGAAGTGCCGCTCGCGGGCCTGGGGCCCGCGGGCTCGTTCGGCTTCCAGTCGCCCGGCCTGTTCGACTACGTCGAAGCGCCGTCGTTTGGCAGGTGCGTCCGTAGTTTCGAATACGAAAGAACCGAGGAATTCCCGGACGACTTTTGCACCAAGGCTGGGGCCGGGAAAGGCTGGGAATGGGAACCGCTCCCCAAAGGCTCACTGACGAGCGTGGCGAAGAAGCCGGTCGTGCTCGAAACCGGCGGCGTGAAGGTCACGTGCAAATCGGAGACCGGCACCGGCGCGCTGACGAGCAACAAAGCCGCGGGCGCGCTGGTTTGGACGCTCGTCGGCTGCGAACGGCTCGGGCAGCCATGTTCGAGCAGCGGCGCTCCGAGCGGCAGCATCGTCAGCGAACCGCTGCAAGGCTCGCTCGCGGTCTACAAGCCAGGGGCTAAAGGCAACAAGGTCAAGGACAAGGCCGGGCTCGTGATCTCTCCCGTCGCCTCCGGCGGGCCAGTGGCGCGATTCAGTTGTGGCAGCACGAGCAGCATCGTCGTCAGCGGCGCTGTGATCGGGCAGCTCCTCACGAACAAGACCAGAACGAGTCTGAAGATGAAGTTCGCCGTGAAGAAAGGCGCGCAGGAACCGAGCTCCGTGCCGGGTGGCCCGAGCGACGTCCTGTCGACATCCGTCGAAGGCGGATCCGCTCAGGCGAGCACCCTCGTCGGGGGGATCGCCCTGACGATCAAGAATGGTGGGCTGGTCGGGGTGAACACGATCGCCTACGACTGAAGCCGGGCTGTAGGCAGGCGGCGAGCGCGGCCGCCTGCCGGAGTCGCCCGTGGTGCGAGCTAGCGCGCGCCGCGGGCGCACGGGTAGGCTGCCCCGATGCTCTCGATCGAGGGCCTATCCGACACCCTTGCCTGGCCCGACCCCCAGCGGCTCGGCGGCCTGGGCTGGGCCCACCGCACGGGCGGCAGGTTGTCCGCGAAGGAGCGCAGCAGGCTGCTGGCGGCAACTGCCCTGGGGCAGTGGACGAACGTGATGGGCCGCGCGAAGCTCGCGCTGGGTCGCGTTCCCGCGCGAGCCGCCGAGGTGGACCTCGACACGTTCACGCCGCCGGATTCGTCTTTCGCGCGCGAGGCCGAGCGAGCCTGCGCCGAGCTGCCCGAAGCGCTCGTCGGCCACTCCTACCGGACGTGGCTGTTCGGGCGAGCGCTCGCCGTGCTCGACGGCCGCGAGCTCGACGAAGAGCTGTTTTACTGCGGCTCGCTCCTGCACGATCACGGGATCGCGCAACCGGTCGCCGACCGTGACTTCACGCTCGGCAGCGTCGAGCGCGTCCTTCAGTGCGCGAGCGCGGCGGACCCGGCGAGCGTCGCGGTCGAGCGAGTCGCCGAGCTGGCCGACGCGATCTGCGTGCACACCACGCCGGGGGCGAGTGTCGAGCGCGACGGCCCGTTGGGTTGCTACCTGCAATGGGGCGCGATGGTCGATGGCGCGGGGCTGCGTGTCTGGGATCTGGCGCCGAGCACGGTTCAGGAGGTTCTGAGCCGCCACCCGAGGATTGACTTCAAGGCGCAGCTCGTGGCGCTGGTCCAAGCCGAGGCCGCCGCGGTGCCCGCGGGGCGCTTCGGGCTACTCGTGCGCTGCGGCCTGCCGCTCGCCGTGCGCATGGCGCCGTTCGACTCCTGAAAGGCCTACAAAGGGGCTTCCGCACCGGAAGCCCCCGGGGGGCAAGCTCCCGGGGGCCTCTGGCGGGATCTTCCGAGCGCTTGCGCGTCTGGAAGACCGATGCACGTGACCATCTGTGGGGATGATTTGTGTGCACGAACAGGATACTCCCTCTATAATCACTCGTCAGTCCTAGGACTCAAACCCCTGGACATTGACGCCAATGGTGAGCCATGTTTCTTACGTGCACGAACCGGCGGACCCCTTTCTAGCGGCCCAGCTAAAACGCCTGCGCGAGGAGCGTGAGATCACGCAGGAAGAGCTCGCGTTTGACGCGGGCATCACGTCCTCTGCACTCTCGCGGATCGAGCGCGGGCTCAATAGCCCGGGCTGGACGACCGTCAGGCGTATCGCGGACGCGCTGGAAGTGAGTGTGGCGGACCTAGCTGCCGAGGTCGAAGACCTCGAGGAAGATCTAGAAAGCTAGGGTCACCAGTTCCGCTTTGCTACGTCTCGCCGGGATCGGCGGGACGCAATGTGAGGATCTGCGGACACGCGGTCGTCGCAAACGGGTGCTGTCCGCAGTCTGGGCGCAGTTGCAAAGTGGCCCGCGACGCAATCCGCCAGCGACCGTGCAGGAGTGAGAGACGCCAGCGGCGCTTTTGGCCGGATTCGGGCCCCGTGGAGGAAGCCGTCGCGCGATCTCCGTGCCAGGAGATCTGGCCGACCTTGATCGACCCGCGCGGCCACCATTCCTGTGCGAGCACATTTTCGGCGCCGCTCGCGTCGAGCGCGAACAGGTGCCCCACGCGCTGGGTGCAGCCTGCCCCCGAGCTGGTCAGCTTCGCCGCGACCCGCGGCATGAAGTCTTCGCACAGTCCTCGTGCATCGCGCCGGCGCAGATCGATAAACGGTGCACGTACCGCGCGCCTAATCGCCGCCTGCTCGTCCGTCGCTCCGTGGACTCCAAGTATCTGAATTACGAGTCCAAGCCCGGCTAGCCCAACAATTCCCAGTATCAGCAACCGCATCCCGTCGGGATGGTTGCAGACGGCCCCGGCGGGGTGGGTTAGATCATCCGGGTCGGATGATCCCTTAATAAAAGTCAGAAAATGCTCTTGAAGAATTTGACGGCGATGCTTCCGAGGAAGATCACCGAGGCGACGCCGAGTAGTCCGATGACCGCGCCCGCCGCGCTCAGCGCCACGTCGGTCATCAAGTAGCCGAGAGCCAGCACGACCACGCCGATCGAGGGCAGCGTGTCCAGACCCGAGAAGGGTGGGGCCAGGAACGCGCTCAGCGTCAAGCCCAGGGTCGCCAGGCCGAACACGCTCCCGCTCAGGCGGTGGCCGAACAGCCACCGAGCGCGTGGACGGGAGATGCGCTCCAGCGAGCGGATCCGCCTCAGCAAGACACCGATGAACTTCTCTTTGTTCTCACCCCCGACCTGCAGGCCGCGCCAGCGATCGGGCAGCCAGATCGTGCGACGACCGACGATCAACTCCAGCGCCAGCAGCATCGTGATCACCTCGAACACGTGCGTTACCCCGCCGGTCGGGAGCGGCAGCGCGGGCACCGCCATCAGCAGCACGAACACGATCGCGAAGCTGCGCTCCTCGAACACGTCGATCAAACTGCCGAGCGTCTTGGGCTGATCTCCTGTCAGCCACTGCTCCAACTCGTCGCTGACGAGTGGGGGCGCGTCGGGCGAGTCGCGGTCCAACTGCTTTTGGGCGCCCATCCGTGCATTGTCCGCCTCTGCGCGTCGGTACGCGGAGGCGCGGCTTCAGGCGGCTATCGCAGACGTGGCCGGGCGCACCTCGGCCACGAGCTCCGCGAGGATCTCGCCGAGCGCGAGCGACTGCTCCCGCTCGGCGAGGGAGCCGTCCTCGCTGAACGCGTTCTCCGCGTCGGGCACGGGGAGTTCGCGGTCGATGACTCGCGCGCCCGCGGCCGCGAGCGACTTGCGCAGCTCGGCCTGCGCCCAGACCGCGCCGAACATCCCCGTGCTCGCGCCGATCACCGCGGCGGGCTTGTTGCGCAGCGCCGCGGTCGCGAAAGGTCGCGAAGCCCAGTCGATCGCATTCTTCAGTGCGCCTGGGATCGAGTGGTTGTACTCGGGCGTCGCGAACAGCAGTGCGTCCGCGCGTTCGATCTCCTCGCGCCAGCGCTGCACCGCCTCACCAGGCGCGCCCTCGTCGTCCTCGTCGAACGGAGGGATCGCCTTCAGGCCGGTGAACTCCACGAATTCAGCTTCGGGCGCCAGCAGCCCTGCCGCCACCCGAAGTAGCCGTTGGTTGTGCGAGTCGCTGCGCAGCGAGCCCGCGACGCCGAGGACGCGCATTGCCGTTACTCCCCGTCCTCGCTGCGCGCGAGCTCCAACTCGACCGTCAGCTTCACATCGTTCGCCAACGCGAAGCCACCCTTCGGCAGCGGTGCGTTCCACTCCAGGCCGAACTGCGTGCGGTCGATCACGGTCTCGAGCGTGAGACCGATCTTCACCGCGCCGCCGAGCGTCTCGTGCGGATCGGTGATCGTGCCGCGAGCCTCGACCGCGCGGGTATTGCCCTTGATCGTCAACTCGCCGTCCACGATCAGCTCCTCGCCCTCGCGGCGGATCGCCTTGGAGGCGAAGCGCAGCTGCGGGTAGCGCTCGGTGTCGAAGAAGTCCGGCGAGCCCAGATGGGCCTGCAGGTTCTCGTCCTTCACGACGATCGAGCCCGCGTCGACGGTCCCGACTAGCTGGGCGGCGCCGTCCTCGCCGACGTCGAGCGTCGCGTCGAAGTGGTCGAAACGGCCGCGGAACGTCGCGACGACCATGTGCTTGACCGCGAAATTCGCGGTCGAGTGAGTGGGGTCGAGCTTCCAGGCGCCGACTGGGAGCAGCGTCTGGATCTCGGTTGCGGTGGCTGACATGAGGGCTCCTGTCTTTTTGGGGGTTGCTCTTTGAAGAGGCGGGATTGGACGGGATTGCTTTTGAAGATCTAGCGGACTGTGGTCCGCATAGAGCTAGAATAACACACAAATGGACCGCAGTCCGGTATCCGAGACAGGTAGCATTCCCTTTGTGGGGGGCAACGTCGTGCAGCGGGGGTTGCCGATGCTCGAGCCCATCCGGCACGAGCGAGCCGATGCTGCCCGCAACCGGGCGACGATCCTGCACGCGGCCGAGCGGCTGGTCTCAGAGCACGGGGCGCAGCGGGTGACGATGGATCAGGTCGCGTGCGCCGCGCGGGTCGGCAAGGGCACGCTCTTCCGTCATTTCGGCGACCGCCGCGGGCTGATGCGAGCGCTGCTCGACGAGGGCGAGCGAGACTTTCAGGAGGGGTTCATCAGGGGGCCCGCCCCGCTCGGTCCCGGTGCCCCCCCGCGCGACCGTCTGGTCGCGTTCGGAGAACGGCTGCTCGAGCACATCGAGGTCCAGGGAGACCTGATCGCCTCGGCCGAGAACGGCGCGCCGGGCGAGCGCCTACGTCACTCGGTCTACGCCGCCTACCGCGTGCACATCGCGGTGCTGCTGCAGGACAGCGGCTATCCCGGCGAGGTCGGTTACCTCGCCGACGTGCTGCTCGGTGCGCTGGTCAGCGAACTTGTCTTGTTCCAGCGACGCGAGCTGGGGATGTCCCAGGAGCAGCTAAAGCGCTGCTGGGCCGAGCTGGTGCGTACCGTCGTCCCCGCTTCCGGCGTTTCACATCCGGCATAGTTGGGCATTGAGCAGAGAGCATGAGCGCGCCCACGCAACAGATCCCGCTGCTGCCGATCGCCCCCGAGGAGCGGATTCCGCAGCTGGGCTTCGGCGTCTTTCTGGTTCCACCAAAGGAGACGGAGGTCGCGGTTGCGGAGGCACTCACGGCGGGTTATCGACACATCGACACCGCGGCGGCCTACCGCAACGAGGGCGGCGTCGGCGAAGCGCTGCGTGCCTCGAACCTTCCGCGTGAGGAGCTGTACATCACGACGAAGTGCTGGAACGAGGACCAGGGCTATGAGCAGGCGAAGCGGGCCTGCCGCGCAAGCCTGGAGCGCCTGGAGCTGAGCCACCTGGACCTGTACTTGATCCACTGGCCCGTGCCCGCGCACGACCGCTACGTCGAAACCTGGCAAGCGTTCGTCGAGCTACAGCAGGAAGGGCT
Organism: Solirubrobacteraceae bacterium; assembly: GCA_035507305.1. Lineage (GTDB taxonomy): Bacteria > Actinomycetota > Thermoleophilia > Solirubrobacterales > Solirubrobacteraceae > Palsa-744. The sequence continues at coordinate 7,875 of DATJOE010000137.1, forward strand.
CGTGCGCTCGATCGGCGTCTCGAACTTCGAACCCGAGCACCTGGAGCGGGTAATCGCCGAGACGGGCGTGACCCCCGCGATCAACCAGGTCGAGCTCCACCCCTACTTCCAGCAGGTCGGGCTGCGCCGCGAGCACGAGCGGCTCGGGGTGCTCACAGAGTCCTGGAGCCCGCTCGGACGTGGGCTCGAGCTGGAGGACCCCACGGTCGTTCAGATCGCGCAAGCCCACGGCAAGACGGCAGCGCAGGCGATCATTCGCTGGCATCTGCAGCTCGGCAACGTGGTGATCCCCAAGTCGGTGAACCCCGCGCGCATTCACGAGAACATCGACGTGCTTGACTTCGAGCTGAGCGCCGAGGAGATGGAGTCGCTCGCCGCGCTCGACGCTGGTAAACGGATCGGCCCCGACCCGAACACGTTCATCCGTCCCTGAGCCCGACGATGCCGCCTGACGTGGTCGCAGTACTGGGCGCGGGTGGGACGATGGGCTCCAGCATGGCTCGCAACATCGCGCGCTCGGGGATCGAGCTCGTGGCGTGGAATCGCTCGCGCGAGAAGGCTGAGTCGCTCGCGGGCGATGGCGCGCAGATCTGCACTACTGCGGCTGAAGCGGCGGCCGAGGCCGATGTGATTCTCACGATGCTCGCCGATGCCGACGCGGTGCTCGCGACGATGCAGGGACCTACCGGGGCGCTCGCCACTGCACGCCCCGATGCGATTTGGATCCAGTGTTCGACGATCGGCGAGCGCGGCACCGAACGCTGCATCGAGCTCGCCCACAAGCACAGGGTCGGCTTCCTGGATGCCCCCGTGCTCGGTACCAAGCAGCCCGCGCAAGAAGGCACGCTCGTCGTGATGGCCTCCGGCCCGGCCGAGCTGCGCGCGCGGGCGCAGCCGGTGTTCGACGCGATTAGCCGACGCACGATGTGGGTCGGCGAGCAAGCGGGCGCGGGCACGCAGCTGAAGCTGGTGACCAACACCTGGATCGTCGCCGTGGTCGAGGGCGTCGCGGAGGCGATCGCGCTCGCGGAGGGGCTTGGCCTGAGCGGGGAGCAGTTCTTCGAGGCGATCGACGGAGGACCGCTCGACATGCCTTATCTGCAGCTGAAGGGCCGGGCGATCATCGAGCGCGACTTCGAGCCGACGTTCGCGTTGAAGCACGCCGGCAAGGACGCGCGTCTCGCGGAGGAGTCGGCGGCTCGGTGCGGGCTCGACCTCCCGGCGCTGGAGGCGATCGCGAAGCGCATGCAGGAAGCCGTCCCCGCGCACGGGGACAAGGACCTGAGCGCGACGTTTCTGACGAGCGCGCCCGACTGAGCCCGCGATAAGGAGGTCCGCTCACTGGGCGAGGTGTGCGCGGCCGTTCGCAACATCCTCTTGACATCCCAAGGCTATGGAACCGGTGAGGATTGAGCAGGTTCGCAGAGGGTATTGACCCTTTGAGTAAGGATGAGTGTTTAGGACTGAGCGTCCGGGGACGGCTGACGCGGAAAGGAAGGGATGGAGGTACGGGCTATCAAGGCCACGCTTGCCGTGGCCGGCGCGTCGCTCGTCGTGTTCGCGTCCGCACTCGCTCCGAGTGCGGCGCAGGCGCAACGCGACGGCGCTATCAACTTGCGACTGACCCCGGGCTCGGGAACGATCGCGTCCTCATGGGACGTGTCGAGCACGACCGGGTTGAGCGGCTTTCGCGTCCGCTGGAAGAAAGTAGGAGGCGGCGACAATGGGCGAATAGAACTGCCGCGAACCGCGCGCTCATACACGATCACGCACCTGCGCCACGTGGCCTATGAAGTGATCGTCCGCGCGCTATACAAGGAAAAAGGCGGTGGGGCCGCAAGCGGCGAAGCGACGCCTCAGCAGAGCCTGGAAGAACCGCCCGAAGAAGAAACGCCGGGCGAAGAACCGCCCGAAGAAGAAGAAGTCGAAGAACCTGAAGAACCGCCCGTAGAAGAAGCCCCGAAAGAAACGGGCAAGGTGGCGGTGAGCGCGACGCCGACGGGCCCGCCGACGCCGGCGGGCGGCTGGTCGGTGGCCTACGCGGACGGTTTCGGCGCCCCGATCGGCAACGGCCCGGGCCAGGACAACACTTGGTATCCGAACAACTGCACGGTGCCGACGAACTGCAAAGGGTTCAACACGGATGAGATGGAGGTGATGAACCCGAGCGCGGCGAGCGTGACGCCGGAAGGGCTGAAGCTGACGTGCACGTACACGGCGGCGGCGCAGCAGCCGGGCGAAAAGCATTACGTGTGCGGCACGCTGCGCGGCCAGACCGCCTCCGGCTACAGGCCCTTCACGTGGTCGCCGGGCAAAGGCCAGACGCTGGTGTTCCAAGCGGTGGCGAAGTTCCCGCCGAACACGGACGAGGCGGACCCGGGCTGGTGGACGAACGGGCCTCCCTGGAACGACACGGAGGTCGACTTCTTCGAGGGCGGCGGCGCGAGCCCGGATCACTCGACGGGGTGGAAGACGGACTGGATGTACACGGCGTGGTTCGCGAACCCGCACCCGATCGCGAACAAACGAAACTTCGCGACGGACCCCTCGCTCGCGTTTCATACGTACACGTTCGAGATCTTGCCGAACAACACGTACAGCGTCTGGATCGACGGGGTTCTCCAGTCGTGGGCGACGAACGTCGGCCCGGCGAAACCGGACGTGGCGGAGAAGGCGACGCTAATCCTCAGCTACGCGCTGCGCGAATGCCGCAGCAGCGGCTGCAAAACCGGCTTCACGAGCGGCACGCGTGAGTTCGACGTGAAATCGGTATCGGTCTACGAGGACAAAGCGCACCAGGGCGTGGGCGTAGAAAACGCGGGCCTCGCGCCGGGGACGAAGCTCGGCTGAGGTGCACGATCTGCCCGGCACGCAGGCCCCGGCCCGGGGCCTGCGACCGGCGCAGGGGCGATCGTCCCGTGGCTAAGCTCGGGAGCGCATGGGCGCTCGGGACATTGATGGCAGTCGGCCGACCCTCGCCAGGCTGCTGATCCTCGCGCTGCTTATTCTGCTGACGGCGGTTGCACTGCCGGGTTGCGCGACGAGCTCGGGTGCGGGAGCGCGCCTGAAGGGCCCAGAACCAAAGAGCTCGCCTTATAAGCAGAAGGGCCGGGTCCGCAAGCTGGCGGTAAGTGGCACGCCGCTTGGCCCCGCGGCGCCGCCGAGCGGCTGGTCGGTGGTCTACGCGGACGCGTTCGGAGCGCCGCTGGGGACGGGTCACGGGCACGACAACACGTGGTTCCCGAATAACTGCACGCGCACGACAAACTGCCCGGGGTTCAATGAGGACGAGATGGAGGTCATGAACCCGAGTGCGGTCTCGGAGACGGTTCAGGGACTGCGGCTCTCCTGCACACACACGGCGAACGCCGAATATGCGCAGAACGTCCGCTCCGCGGAGCCGAAGCACTACGTGTGCGGGATGCTGAGGGGCCAGAACTACGGCTTGCGCGGATACCGCTTCTTCACGTGGTCGCCTGGGAAAGGTCAGACGCTCGTGTTCCAGGCGGTGGCGAAGTTCCCGCGGAACACGGGCGAGGCAGACCCGGGGTGGTGGACGAACGGCCCGCCCTGGGACGGCACGGAGGTCGACTTCTTCGAGGGGGGAGGGGCGAGCGAACGGCACACGACGGGGTGGAGCACGGACGGTCTCTACACGGCTTGGTTTGCTCCGCCGATGCTGACGGCGAACAAATCAGGCTTCTCGGAAGACCCCTCGCTCGCTTTTCACACGTACACGTTCGAGATCACGCCGCAGAACACGTACAGCGTGTGGATCGACGGCGTGCCGCAGCAGTGGGCGACGAACGTGGGACCCGCGCACCCCGACCCCTCGGCGCGGCTGACGCTGATCCTTAGCTACGCGCTGCGCGAATGCGACTGCCGGACAGGCTTCACGAGCGGTACGCGTGAGTTCGACGTGAAATCGGTCGCGGTCTACGAGGACACGGCCCACCGGGGAGTGGGCATCGAGAACGGTGGCCTGCCCCCGGGCACGGTCGTGCGCTGAGAAGGCTTCGGGGGGCTGGGCTTCCCTCTCGGGACCGGGAGCCACCCCCGGGACCGGGAGACACCTACGGGACTACGAGGCCTCTCGGGCTGGGTCTCTCGATTGCGGCTATCGATAGCAGTCGTATATACACGTGGTCTGACGTGGTCTGGAGGCGAGTCCGTCGTATATACGGTGGCTATCGCAAACCAAAAAACGAGACCCCGTGCTCAGCCCTCGCCAAGACCCCGCCGCATGCGGTGCACGCGGCGCAGCTCCTGCACTGCCTCATCGACGCCGCCGAGCACAGGCGGCCCACCGGTGCCGTCGCCAAGCAGCTCGACGTGCAACCGGTTGCGGACGAGCTCGCCGGCGACCTGATCGACGCGTTGGGCTCCGGCGCCGGGACGCGAGCTGACGACGCGGGTCATGTCGAGCCCCTCGAACAGCATGCCGACGCCGTCGTCGAGCGCCCACCCTCCGGGCAATGTGCCGTCACGCAAAGCGGCGAGCCAGACGGGCAGTCGCTCGGGCTCGCCATCGGCGTGAACGGTGAGCGAGCCTTGCAGGAGGCCGAGCCCGGCGAGCGGCTCGGGCGCGCCGCTGGAGCGGGTGACGCCTCCTTGAAACCAGCACATGGCACCGGCGCTGAGCCCAGCGAGGACGGTCCCAGTGCGCCATGCGCGGACGAGCAGCTCATCGAGACCGTGGGCACGCCAGATCGCAAGTAGGTTGCGCATAGAGCCGCCCCCGACGTAGATGATGTCCTGGGATAGGACGATCTCATCGAGCGGGCGCCGACTCTCGGAGAGGCGGAA
>DATJOE010000138.1:0-5533 GCA_035507305.1 Solirubrobacteraceae bacterium
CCGAGCGCAGGAACGGCAGCGGCAGCGCGATCAAGGCCAGCAGGCCGATCGCGACGGTCGTGCCGCTGAACACGACCGATCTGCCCGCGGTTTCCATCGCGCGCATGATCGCCTCGTTGCCTTCGAGCCCTTTGCCGACCTCCTCGCGCCAGCGCACGACGATCAGCAGCGCGTAGTCGATCGAAACGCCGAGGCCGATCAGCGCGATCAGGAACTGAACGATTGGCGAGACTTCGGTGATCGCCGTCAGCCCCCAGACGAGCAGGAACGTCGTCATGATCGAGACGATCGCCATGAGGATCGGCACGATCGCGAGGAACGAGCCGAACACGAAAGCGAGCACGAGCAGCGCGCCGAGCCCTCCGAGCAGCGCCTCGAGCAGCACGCCCGGGCCTTCCCCACCGCCACCACTCTGGACGGTGAGCGCGTCGTAGCCGGTCACGTGCACGGGCGCGCCCGCGACGGTGGCCCCCTTCAGCGCGGCGGTCAGGTGTTCGGCGGCTTTGGGGTTGTTGCCGAAGGCTTCTTTGGGATCGGGCAGCGGGTAGGCGAGCACGAACGTCGTGCGGCCGTCGCCGGAGACGAACGCCCGGTTGTGGGTGCTCGCGTAGCCGGCGATGCGCCCGCCCGGGAGCGTCTTCTCGACGCTCGCTTCGAGCCTTGTCAATTCACCGGAGACGCCTGGGGAGTCGACGGTCTTGCCGGCCGGCAGCGTGACGACGGGCAGCAGCGGCGCGGTGTTGCCACCGGTGCCGTGGAATTTGTGCTCGATCGCCTGGTTGGTGATCCAGCCTTCCTTGCCGGGAACGGAGAATTTCTGTTTGAGCGCTTTGCTGGCCGAGCCGGCCGAGGCGATGCCGACGAGCGTCAGCAGCACCCAGAAAACGACGACTATGCGTTTGTGCGCGAGGACCCAGCGTGTCAGCGATGCCATGCGATACGACCCCTTCCGTTCGATTCGCTGCTGCTCAGACGGAGCGGCAAGGCAAAACTCATCGCCGCGGGCATTCGTTCGTCCTAAAATTATTTATATCACAAATAATATTCATCGCATAGAATGCTCTCATGTGGGATGGAGGGCCGATACCGAGCGAGCTCGGGAAGTACCCTGGCTACTTGATGGCGCGGCTGGGCGAGGCGTCGCGTCGGCGGTTTCACAAGGCGCTTGAGCCCGAGGGGCTGCACCCGCGCAACTTCGGCGTGATGACGATGCTCGCGGCGCACCCGGGGATGAGCCAGCATCAGCTGCACGAGAAGACCGCGATCGACCCCAGCTCGATGGTCGCGGTGATCGACGAGCTGGAAGAACGCGGTCTTGCCGAACGGCGTCCCGACCCCGAGGACAGGCGCGCCCGCCAAGTCTTCCTCACGTTGCAAGGCGAACAGACGCTGGAGCGGATCCGCGGGCTGACCGCCGAGCTGCAACGCGAGTTCTTCGGCGCGCTCACGGCCGATGAGCGAAAGACGCTGCACACGTTGCTGCGTAAGCTCGCGGGTGTGTCCTAGCCCGCGAGCGTGCGGTTGAAGCGGCGCAGGGCGAGCGGCACGGCGATCGCGAGGATCACCACGCACCACAGCGCCATCGCCAGCTGCGGGTGATCGAGCTGCCAGGAGCCGGTGGAGTGAGTTCCTTGGGTTAGCCCGCGGACACTCGCGACCAGCGCGGAGATCGGGTCCCAGTGAGCGATCGCGCGCGGGATCGCGTCCATGCCTGAGATCGGCACGAACGTCCCGGCCATGAACGCGAGCGGGAAGATCACGATGAAGCCGATCCCCTGCATCGCGTCGGGCGAGCGCACGAGCATCCCAAACAGCACGCCTAGCCACGTGAAGGCAAACACCGCGAGGATCATCAGACCCGCGAGCTCGAAGCCGTGCGCGAGCGTGAGGTGGGGGTGCCAGCCGAGCGCGAGCCCGAAGCCGATCACGATCGCCATCCCGAGCAGCGCCTCGCAGAACTGCCCCATCACCTGCCCGGTGATGATCGATAGGCGGCTGATCGGCATCGAGCGGAAGCGATCGACCACGCCCTCGGTCATGTCGTTCGAGGTCGCGACGCCCGCGCCGATGATTCCGAACGCGAGTGACTGGCCGATGATGCCTGGGAACAGGTAGTCCTTGTAACTGATCCCGTGCACGTGGATCGCCGAGCCGAACACGTACAGGAACAGCAGGATGAAGACGATCGGCTGGATCGTCACGTCGAGCAGGCGCTCGGGCACACGGGGAATCGCTCGCAGGCTGCGGGCGGTGAGCAGCAGGGCGTCGCGCACATAGCGCTGAGGGGCGATCGCGCGCGGCGGCGCGGTCAAGCTGGTGGCATAGACGGCGTTCATGCTGCGACCTCCTCGGGGATGTCGGTGTTCTCGGCGCCAGGTCCCTGCGCGTCGCGGCGGGTCTCGTCTTCGCTCTCGCTCGCGGTGTGCCCGGTCAGCGCGAGGAACGCGTCGTCGAGGGTCGGGCGCCGCAGCGCGAGCTCGTCCACGGGAATGCGGCTGTCGCGCACGGCGCTCGCTACCAGCGCCAGGTCGGCGGCTTCGCCGGGGGCGGGCACCGAGACGGTCCGTTGCTCATGCGCGACGCTCACCTCGAAGCGCTCGCCAAGCAGCGCGACTAGTTGCTGCAACGCGGCGCTGTCGGCGGCGATGATGTCTACGCGCTGCTCACCGACCTGAGCCTTCAGCTGCGCGGGCGTTCCCGCGGCGATCTCGCGACCATGGTCGATCAGCACGACCCGGTCGGCGAGCGCGTCTGCCTCGTCCAGGTACTGGGTCGTCAGCAGCAGCGTCACCCCTTCGCCGACCAGCTCGCGCACGGTCGACCAGACGACCTGGCGGCTACGCGGGTCAAGGCCCGTCGTGGGCTCGTCGAGCACAAGCAACTGGGGTCTGTCGATCAGGCCCGCGGCGAGATCGACGCGGCGGCGCTGGCCGCCGGACAGGTTCTTCACGAGGCGATCGCGGAACTCGCCGATCTCGAAGCGCTCGATCAGCCCGTCTACGAGCTGTCGCGCCGCGCGACGGCGGTGGCCGCGCAGGGCTGCCATCAGACGCAGGTTCTCCTCGCTGGTCAAGTTCTTGTCGAGCGCGGCGAACTGGCCCGTGAGCGAGATCGCGCCGCGTACGCGGTCGGCTTCGGAGACGACGTCGTGGCCCGCGACGCGGGCGCTGCCGGCGTCGGGACGTAGCAGCGTGGCGAGCATGCGGACCATCGTCGTCTTGCCCGCGCCGTTCGGGCCGAGCAGCGAGACGACCGTGCCGACCTCGACGCGCAGGTCGAGACGGTCTACGGCGGTGAACGAGCCGAAGCGCTTGGTCAGGCCGTGAGCTTCGATCGCTGGGGTTTCTGTGTTGGTGATCTCTGTCATGGGCGAGAATCCTACAGTAACTGAAAAAATAATGCAACTGAAAGTTTTTCAATAGAATTCGAACATGGCTGAGGAGCTGGGAGGCAAGACTGCGCCGACCATCGCGAGCGGCGCGCCCGAGCACGATTCACCCGAGCACGACGCGCTCGATGACGATCCGTCCAGCGAGGCGCGGATCCACAAACTGCTCGCGAGCGAGCTCGGTGAGCAGACGGCTAACGCGTTTGCGAAGTCGCGGCTGCTGCAGGAGCGTGTGGCGCGGCGCAATCACGCCGACGAGGGCCTACGCGAGCGCAAGAAGCGCCTGACGCGCCAGCGAATCTCCGACGTGGCGACGGCGCTGTTCGTCGTGCGTGGGTTCGAGCACGTCACGGTCGCGGAGATCGCGCGGATCGTCGGCGTCTCGGAGAAGACGGTGTTCAACTACTTCCCCACGAAGGAGTCGTTGGTGTTCGACCGTGCCGACGAAGGCATCGAACGCCTGGCCACGGCGCTGAAGGAACGCGAGCCGGGCGAGTCGCCCACGAAGGCGATGTTGCGCGCGCTGAGTTCCGACCCCGAGGAGCTGACCGAGCTCCCAGACGAGATCCACATGTTCATGCCGCTGTTCAGCGAGATGGTCGCCTCGACGCCCTCGCTTCGCGCGGCGTGGTTGGAGTTGCACGACCGCCTCGTGGAGGTCGCCACTCGTGAGCTGGCCGCGCTCGCGGACGTCGACCCGCGCGACCCCGAGCCGATCGTCGCCGCGCGGGCGATCGTCGGCCTGCTTGAGGTCGACTACATCTCACGCATCCGCCACATCGAAGCGGGGCTGCGCGGGGCAGAGCTGCACGAGGCGGTCGTCGCCGACCTCGAGCGCGGCGCGCGGATGCTCGACACGGGCCTGTGGTCCTTCGGCCTGCTCACGCAAGGCGCGCGCACGCGTGCGCAGGTCAAGGAAGCCGCCGACGCCGCGGAGGCCGCTCGCGCACAAGTCGTCTCGGCGCTTCGCCAGGCGCGCGCCGCCTGGCGTGAGCGCAGGCGCCCGCAGCAGCGCAAGGAACGCAAAGGGATGCAGGACGACATCAAGCAAGCCGTCAAGCAAGCGGCGAAGGACGCGGCGTTTGAAGCGTTCCGGCAGATGCTGGGCGAGCGCCACGAGGCGATCCGCGCGCGCGAGCAGGCGCTGCGCGACTCGCGGCGCGAGGGCGGGCGTCGCTAGCCGGCGCTTCGCCGTCTCACAGCTGGGCCTGCCCGGTGACGCAGGTGACCGTCTCGCCGCCGACCCACACGGTTCCTTGGGCATCGCGGTCCACGTGCACCCGGCCCCTGCGCCCGAGGACGGTCCCCTGGCTGACGAGGTAAGGCGTTTGCGCGCGCCCCGTGCGCAGGAGCCACGGAGCGAGGGAGGCGTTCAGGCTGCCGGTCACGGGGTCCTCGACCGTGGTGCCGTCCTTTGGGAAGAACGCCCGCACCTCAAACGCCTGCGGCGAGCCCGGCGGGTAAGGACCGACGACGCCGACGTCGAGATCCACAAAGCCCGGGTGCATCGCCAGCACGGCCTCGGCGTCTTGCAGCATCACCGCGACCCAGCCGGGGCCGTTGTCCACCCACTCGGCGTCGACGATCGCCTCGCGCTGCAGCTTTAGCACCATGGCGACGTGCTCGATCAGCTCCTCCTCCACGGGGCCCTCGCGCAACAGCGGCGGTGCCGCGAAGGCAAGGCGCTCGCCTTCCACACGTAGCCGCACGAGGCCGGCGCCGCACTCCTGGACCACCGTGTCCCGACCCCCGGAACCGGCCTCCCCCAGCCATGCGTGACACGTGCCGAGCGTGGGATGCCCCGCGAACGGCAGCTCCGCCACCGGGGTGAAGATGCGCACGCGGTAGTCGACCTCGGGCTTCGTCGGCGCCAGCACGAACGTCGTCTCGGACAGATTGGTCCACGCAGCGAAGCTCTGCATCTGCTCGGTCGAGAGCCCCTCGCCGTCGTGCACGACCGCGACGGGGTTACCGCCGTAGGGGGACTCGCCGAACACGTCGACCACGCTGTAGGCGCGCATCGCTTGCTCCTATGTCAAGCAGGGCACGGAAATTGCGGCGTTCAGCTGGATCCGTGTCCGGGAGTCGAGGTTTGCTGGGGGCATCGATAGGAGGCGATGGATCTGGCGTGCGAGGTGGCGCTTG
>DATJOE010000139.1:0-32370 GCA_035507305.1 Solirubrobacteraceae bacterium
TGAAGGACATCGACGACGCGCTCGTGCAGGCGGGACTCGATGAGGCCCGCAACGTGACCACCGGCCAAGTGGGCAAACTCGCTGAGAAGGGCAAGATCACCGCCGAGCAGGCCGAGCAGCAGATCGCGGAGATCCTCGGACGGATCGAGGGCACGACCTCCTACGCGCCGTTCGGCGACGTCGACTTCGTCGTTGAGGCCGTGCCCGAGCGAATGGACATCAAGCAGGCCGTGTTCGCAGAGCTCGACGCCGCGACCCCGGGCCACGCGATCCTCGCCTCGAACACCTCCTCGCTGTCGATCACCGAGATCGGCGAAGCGACGCTGCGCCCCGACAAGGTCGTGGGCTTCCACTACTTCTACCCCGCCTCGATCATGCCGCTGATCGAGATTGTCGAGGGCGATGAAACCTCGCCCGAGACCGTCGGCGCCGCGGTCACGTTCGCCCAGGCGATCCGCAAGCAGCCGATCACCTGCGCTGAGGTCCCCGGCTTTGTCGTGAACCGTATCCTCAACTCCTCGAGCGCCGAGGTTTGGCGCGAGCAGGAGGAGAAGGGGCTCTCGATCAAGAAGATCGACGAAGGTCTCGGCTCCGCGGGCATCCTCCCGCTCGGCCCCTACACGCTGATCAACCTGCTCGGCCTCGACACGGTTCTGCACGTCGCCGAACACCTGATCGAGTCCTACGGCGAGGAACGCTTCTTCGTGCCTAAGGGCATGCAGAAGCTCGTCGCCGAAGGAAAGCTCGGCGCGAAGACGGGCGGCGATGGTTTCTATTCGCCCAGCGGCGAGGCGAATCTCTCGGGCGATAACGACCCCGACATCGACGAGTTGGTCGAGCTGCTCTCGCTGAAGACGTTCCTCGAGGCATGCCTCGTGTTGGAGGAGGGTGTCGCGAGCCACCGCGACATCGACTTCGGGATGATGGCCGGCGCGGGCCTTGACCCCCGGCGCGGGCTGCTCCCGCCCTTCATGCGCGCCGACGTCGACGGGCTGGACACTGTGCTCGAGCGGATGGAGAACGCTCACGAGAAGTTCGGCGAGCGCTTCTCCCCGCCGACGATCCTGCGCCGGCTCGTCGCCCAGGGTCGCTTGGGCCAGAAGACGGGCCAGGGCTTCTACGCTTATCCGCAGCCCGACGCCGAGCAGCCCGCCGAGGTGATCAAGCTTGAGACCCGCGAGGACGGCGTCGCGATTGCCTGGCTCGCGAACGGTCAGATGAACTCGATCTCGCCGCAGGTCGCGGGCGATCTAAAGAAGGTCTGGGAGCAGGTCAAATCGGCGGGCGTGCACGCGCTCGTGATCGCGTCCTCGAACCCGATGCTCTACTCCGCGGGCGCGGACATCAAGGCGTTCACGACGATGGACGCCGCCGCGGGCGAGCAACTGATTCACGAGACCCACGCGTTGTTCAAAGAACTCGGCGAGGATGGGATCGCGACGATCGCCGCGGTCAACGGGCTCGCTTTCGGCGGGGGCTGCGAGCTCGCGATGGCCTGCGATGTGCGGATCGCCGCGCGCTCCGCCCTGTTCGGTCAGCCCGAGATCAAGCTCGGGATCATCCCGGGGTTCGGCGGCACGCAGCGGCTGCCGCGGCTCGTCGGCACGAACAAGGCGCTTGAGATGAACCTCGTCGGCGACCCCGTCCCCGCAGAAGAAGCCTTCGAGTTTGGGCTCGTCAACCGTGTGGTCGAGGATCACGAACTGCTCGACACCACGCTCTCCTGGGCGAAGAAGCTCGCGGCCCAGGCTCCGCTTGCGCTCTCGCAGATCAAGGGGATCTCCGGTGCGGGCGATCTCGACAAGGGGATCGAGGACGAGAAGCGCGCCTTCGCCGAGGTGTTCGCGAGCGAGGATGCCAAGGAGGGGATCGCGGCCTTCCTCGGCAAACGCGCGCCGAACTTCCAGGGCAAGTGAGTGACGGCGATGTCTGGCGTGCGGGGCGGGACGTCGATGTCTGGCGTGCGGGGCGGGACGGCGATGTCTGGCGTGCGGGGCGGGCTCTCTTTTTGAGCTTGCGATAGCCATGGCTATCAATGTCCAAAAAGTGGAGCCCTCCTTACAGGCGGCCCGCCTCGCCACGGATGCACCCTCGGCCGGCCTGACCGGCCTCGCGGAGCTGATCCGCGAGGCGCGCTCGGTCGTCGCGCTGACCGGCGCGGGGATCTCGGTCCCTTCGGGCATCCCCGACTTCCGCACGCCACGTACCGGGCTGTGGGAGCGCGTGGATCCGATGGAGGTCGCGCACATCGATGCTTTCCGCTCCGATCCCGTCCGCTTCTGGAGCTTCTACGGCGAGCGCTTCGCCTCGCTCGGCGAAAAGCAGCCGAACGACGCGCACCGCGCGCTGGTCGAGCTGGAGCGGCGCGGCTTGCTCGATGGCGTGGTCACGCAGAACATCGACATGCTGCACCGCAAGGCCGGCACGCGCGAGGTGGTCGAGGTGCACGGCAGTATCGCGACCTGTTCGTGCCCGCGCTGCGGCGGACGGGTCGAGCTGGCCGAGGTGCAGGACCGTCTCGCTGCGGCTGACGATGGCGTCCCACGCTGCGCCGAGTGCCGCGGCCCGCTGAAGCCGGACGTCGTACTGTTCGGCGAGCTGCTCGATCCCGTCGCGCTCGACCGGGCGCGCGAGCTGTGCGAGGGGGCCGAGCTGCTGCTGTGCATCGGCTCCTCGCTCGAAGTCCATCCCGTCGCCGGGCTGCCGCTGCTCACGCGCGAGGCGGGCGGCGCAGTCGCGATCGTTACGCAGGGGCCGACCCCGCTCGACGGGGTCGCCAAGGTACGGCTTGGCGGGGACGTCGTCGTGGAGCTCGAGGGTCTGCTCGCGGCGCTCTAGAGCTGCACGAGCGAGAGCAAGTACTCCGCGCGCACACGCATGCTGCCGTCCTCGGCTTCGTTCGCGTCCGTATAGAGCTGGATCAGCTCGCCGCGCAGATCGTCCCACTTGCCCTGCGGCTCCAGGGCCGCCTTGGCCATCACCGTCGGACCGAGTACTCGTTCGTTGTATTCGAACCAGGCGCTGGGCGACTCCGCCTCGAATGTCACCGCGTGGCGCTCGAAGGCGAGCTGCGAGCCGCCGTCGGTGAATAGCCCGCGGACGTGCTGCTCGTTTCCCCACATCACCGGCGGCGTCAGCTCGGGCGGCGGGGGCGGCATGTAGGACCCAACCGTCTTGAACATCTGACCGGTCACTCCCTCGGGGGTCCAGGCGGCGACGACGATCCGGCCGCCGGGCTTCGCGACGCGTGCGAGCTCCGCCGCCGCAACCGCTTGGCGCGGTGCGAACATCACGCCGAAGCAAGAGGTCACGCGGTCGAACGAATCGTCCTCGAACGGCAGCTCCTCGGCGTCACCCTCGACGAAGTTCACGTCGAGCCCGGCGGAGGCCGCGCGCCCCCGCGCGGCCTCCAGCAGCTTGGGCGTGATGTCCAGGCCCGTGACCTGCGCGCCCGCGAGCGCCGCGGGGATCGCGACGTTGCCAGTGCCGGTCGCGACGTCGAGCAGCGTCTGGCCGGGCGCTGCGCCTGCGCGCTCGACTACCAGCTCGGCGGCGCTCTCGATCGTCCGCGCCATGTCGGGGTAGTCGCCCACGGTCCACATTGCCCGCTGGCCTTCCTTGATGCCGCTGACGACGTCGATCTCCATCTGGGTTGCCTCCTCATGACTCCCTGGCTCGGGGCCGGGGCTCGTGTGGGTCGGTGGTCGGGTGCGGCTCCTCAGTGCAGCTTGACGAGATCCTTCTCAGGCGTGATCCGCCAGCGCGTCGCGAGCGTCGTGAGCTGCTCGTCGAGCGCCCAGCGGTCCGCGGCGGGAGCCCCTTCGTATTCGGTGCTGGCCCCCTTCAGCGTCATGCAGCCGGCGTTGTCCCCGATCTCCCCGATCTCCGCGACTTCGCGCTCGCTCAGCGGCGAGGGTTCGCGCACGGCAGCGAGCTCCGCGCGCTTGTCCTCGATCGGGCGCGCGTCCGGTCCGCCCTCCTGGATCAGGGTCGGCGCGACACAGTGGACTGGCTCGTGCGCGAGATTCCAAGCGCAGGCGAGCTGCAGCATGCTCAAGCCGTGGCGCTCCGCGTAGGGACGCATCGCCGCGAGCTTCTCGCGCCCTTGCTCGACCCACCCTTGCGGGCGGAACTTGCGGTGGTCGTATTCCGCGAAGGCGTGGCCGGGCAGCACGTCGTCGTGGAACAGGCCGCCGTAGTCCACGACCCGCGTGATCAGCTTCACGTCGTGCGCGCTTGCCGCGTCGAGCACGAGCGTCCCGGGCCAGGGCTCAAGCGGGTTGAGGATCACCATCGCCCAGTCGATCAGCTCTGCGAAGCGCTCGAAGCAGTCGATCAGGTCGAGCGTGAAACCGTTCGCGGGTCCGGGCGCAACGCCGAGCATGCGAGTTAGGCCCTCGTCGCGCACCGCGCGCAGGCCCTCCCACACGGCGGGGCTCGTGTAGCCGATGCGGTCGGGGTTGTGCAGCAGCAGCAGGTCGAAGCGCTCGGCGCCGATCCGCCGCAGGCTGCGCTCGGTCGCCATGCGGATGTAGTCCGCGTACTCGCCCTCGCTGCGCAGCCGCGCATCGGTGAAGCGCGGGAAGCCCTTCGCTCCTTCGCGCTCGCCCTCGTAGAAGTCGTGGCCGATCGCGCCGATCAGACAGTAGTCCTCGCGCGCGCAGCCGGATAGCGCGCGGCCAAGCAGCTCGTCGGCCTCGCCGGCGCCGTAGGCGTCGGCGGTGAGCACGGTGTCGATCCCCGCGCCGGGGCGCAGCAGCGCGAGCAGCCGCTCTTCTGGGAGTGGCTCACCGAAGTGCATGAAGCGCCCACCGCTCCAGGTGCCGATCGCGCTTGTCGTCGGGTCCATGCTCACTTCAGCCTAAAGCCCGTCGCGGTACGCGCGCGAAGCGTGGCTTCCAATCGTGCGAGCGCATGGCGCAGGATCTCTTCGTCTAGCTCCTCCGACGCTTCCTGTCCGCCCGACGCCTGTTCGTCCCCCGTCGACTCGCCCCACGCCTGCGTGCTGCCCGCCCGCTCGCCGCGTGCGATCCGCGCTTGGCGCTCGACCCCCTCGTGCAGCTTTTGCAACTCATCGATGCGGATCGAGAGATCCTCGCGCCCCTCGCGCCGCAACTCGTGCAGGGCCATCGCGTATGCACCCTGCAACTCGATCGCGCCATGCGCGAGTCGCCCCTGGGCAAGGTCGCCTCGCGCGCGCAGCGCCAGCTCCTCGCAGACGAGCGCGTCGCCGCGTCCGCCGAGCAGCACCGCGAGACGCTCCTGCGGACGCAGCGCCGCGGCACGATCGCCGATCCGTTTGCGCCGCGCGCCGCCCGGTCCGCGCCAGGGCAGCTCGACCGCGTGCTGCCAGAGGCCGTCGGCGACTTGCTCGCCCTCGCCCCACCCCGCGCGGATCACGAGCGCCTGCTCGGGTGAGACCTCGCGCACGTCGGGATCGGCGGCGGCAATGCGGTGGAAGTGCAACACGCGGTTGAGCGTCGTGATCGCGCCTTGCACCTCGCGCTCGCGATCGAGATCCGCGAGCCACGCCTTCGCTTGACGCTCGGCCGCGAGCGAGACCGGGTCGACGATCGTCGCGCGCGCCGTGGGTACCGGGGTGGGCTCTGGCTCGGACTCGACGGCGCGCTTGCGCGAGCCCGCGCGCGCGGTCGCGCTCCACAATTGTGCGCGCGAGGGAGGTATTTTGCGCGCGCCGATCGTGCCGAGCACGACCACGCGCTCGGGGTCGGCCTCGGGTCCCGCGCGCATCAGGTAACGCCCGTCTTGCGGTCCCAGCTCCCAGGGAAACTCGAACTGTGTGAACAGGAACCAGCGATCAGACATGGCTGCACCGTATCCTTCCGCGTTGGCGGTGACCGGGTAGCCGCCGCGGGCAGCGTGCCCGTTCAAATCACGACCACCAGGAGCGCCGGATGTCAGAAGCGAACAATCTCGCCAAGAGCCTGCGCGAGCGGTTGAGCGTGAACACGGAGGAGCGTCTGGGGAAGGCGCTCTCCGACCTACTGGAAAACCCTCTGATAACAGGAGCGATCGGTCGGGCGTTCGACGCCCGCGAGAAGGCTTCGCAAGCACAGGAGGTCGCAATGGGAGCGCTGAACATCCCGTCAGCTGCAGACATCGAACGGCTGACGCGGCGGCTACGGGCGGTTTCACATCGACTCGAGGGAATCGAGGACGGTGTGCAACGCCTCGATCGCGCACTCTCCCCGGGTGCGGTCGAGGCACGTCTGTCGGCGATCGAGGAGCAGCTCGGGAAGCTCGCGAGCAGACTCAAGTCCGACGAGCCGTCGGTGGCCCGCCCCGTGGCGGCCGCGGTTGCAGCGGCGGCGGCGAAAACGACGCGCAGCAAATCGACGCGCGCGAAAGCGAAACCTGCAAAAGCAAAAGCGAAACCAGCGGCGAAAGCAAAAGCCGCGAGCAAAGCAAAAGCTACGGTGAGCAAAGCGAAAGCGACGGCTAAAGCCAAAGCGAAACCCACCAAAGCCAAAGCGAAACCAGCTGCGAAAAAAACGACCTCCCGCGCGAAAGCTGGATCGGGTGGCCCGCCGAAAGTAGCCGGCAAAGCGAAAGCCGCGGCGAAAAAAGCGAAAGCAGCCGCGAAAGGCAAAGTGAAAGCTGCGACCAAAGCGAAAGCTGCGGCGAAAAAACCAGCCGCGAAAGCGAAAGCGGCCGCGAGCAAAGCAAAAGCGAAAACCGCACGCGGCACGGCCAAACCCGCGCGCGCCAAAGCGAAACCCACGAAAGCAAAAGCGAAAGCCAAACGCTAATTGCCCTCGCCGGGCCGTCGCGCCGCTCAGCTCGCGAGGGCGGCGAGCGCGACGGTACCCAGGCGCTCAGCGACTTCGGGCAGTCGCTCGTGTGCGATGCGCGTGCGCGCACCGCGCGCGTCGAATGTGTCGGTCACCGCGAGCACGCAGGCCACCGGCACGCTCTCGGCGTGGCCCAACGCGAATAGTGTCGCGGCCTCCATCTCGACGGCGAGCGCGTCCTCGGCATGGTCGGCGGCGCGCGGTGTGCCCTGGGTCTCGTAGAACAAGTCGACGCTGACGACGGTGCCGTCTGCTGCGCTCGGGGCGTTGCGCGCTAGTGCGTCGCTCAGCGCGCCGTCGCCCGTGACGCGACTCGGAAGGCCGTCGCGGGTGGGCGTCTCGCCGAGCAGCGCCCGCGAGGTGCCGTCGGCGCAGATCGCCTCGCGCGCGATCACGAGCTGCCCGAGCGCGAGCCCGGGCGCGAGCGCCCCGCAGGTGCCGACGCGGATGGCTTGGCGCGCGCCGAGCGCGATCAGCTCAGAGAGCACAATTGCGGCGGAGGGGCCGCCCATGCCGGTGGCCTGGATCGTCAGCGCGAGCCCATCACGAGCCTTGCCCGTGTAGCCCCACAGCCCCCGATTGTGATTGAACATCAGCGGCCGCTCCAAGAGCGCCTGCGCGAGCGCGAGCGCGCGCCCTGGGTCGCCGGGCAAGAGCACCCGCTCGGCGAGCTCGGCCGTGGGGTGCAGGTGGATCGCCGGCTCGGGGATCGCCGCCTCGGCGGCAACCGCGGCCTCGCTGGGGCTGATCGCGCTGTCGGACACCGCGCGCGACTTTAGACTGCGGCGCATGGGAAAGCCCTTCGCGTCGCCTAAAGCTCCCAGCGCGTCGCAGACGCGTGGCTGAGCCCGCGGCGAGAAGTCAAGCGAGCGAGGAGCCAGCGGAGCCCACGCTGGCGCAGGTCGCCGCGCACGCGGGCGTCTCCTCTGCGACGGTGACGCGCTGGATCGGCAAGGGGCTCGTGCCGGGCTATGAAGGTCGCTGGACGCCGAACGCGGTGGCCTACGTGCGGGTGGTCGCGCGGCTACGCGCGCGCGGTCACACGCTCGCGGAGATCAAGCGCGCGAGCGACAACGGGCAGCTCGCGGTAGGGCCGCTGGAGAACTTGCTCGGCAGTAGGGAGGGGCGCTACACCGTGGCGGAGGCCGCGCGCGAGACGGGCCTTGAAGGGGCGCTGATCGAACGGATCCTCGCGGCGATCGGCCTTGCATCGGTGACCGAGCTTCTGACTGAAGAGGATGTCGAGCTGCTCAAGTACGTGGCGGCGGTCCTGGAGGCGGGACTGCCATCGGTTGCGTTCCTGCAGCTCGCTCGCGTGTACGGGCAGGCGATCGCGCAGATCGCTGAAGCCGAGGTTCGGCTGATCCATCTCTACGTGCATGAGCCGCTGATGCGCGAGGGGATGTCCAACGTGCAGATCGCCGAGGAAATGGAGGACCTCGCACGCGAGCTGATCCCGTTCGTGGTGCCGCTGCTGCGCTACACCCACGACCGCCTTCTTGGCCACTTCGTGGAGCAGGACGTAATCGGTCACATGGAGAGCGACTTGGCAGAGAGCGTCTCCGAGGAGGGGCGCGTGCGGGTGGCGATCGTGTTTGCCGACCTCGCGGGCTACGCACGGCTGACGGTCGAGCGTGGGGACGAGGAAGCGCTCGCGGCAGTGGAGCGCTTCGTGGAGGCCGTCGAACAAACACTCCCGTCCGATGCGCGGGTGATCAAGACACTGGGCGACGAGGTGATGGTCGTGGGCCCAGAAGTCGGGAGCCTCGTGCGTTGGGCCGTCGGTCTGCGCGCGGCAATCACAGACGGTGATCCGCCTCCTCGGATCGGGATGCATTTCGGCGAGGCGCTGTACCGCGATGGCGATTACTACGGCCGTGAGATCAACCAGGCCGCACGCGTCGTGGCTCGTGCGGGCGGCGGCGAGGTGCTCGTGACGCGCCCGGTCGTCGAGGCGGCCTCGGGCGTCGACGGGGTGCGCTTCGAGCGAATCGGCGAGGTCGGCTTGAAGGGGTTCTCCGAGCCGACCGAGCTGTTCCTGGCCGTCGCCCCCGACGGTTGAGGACAGCGAGGCGATGGCCGAGACGGACGGAACGGTCGCGCAGGTTCGCGAGGCGGTGCGCGCGGGTGGTCTGCTGGACGGTGACCGATCGCCGCTGGCGATGCTGTCGGGCGGTCGCGACTCGGTCTGCCTGCTCGACGTGGCAGTCGCGCTGCGCGGCGCGGAGCACGTGCTCGCACTGCACGTCAACTACGGGCTACGCGCGGACGCGGACGAGGACGAGCACCACTGCCGCGGTCTATGCGAGCAACTGGGAGTGGAGCTGTCGGTCAAGCGTGCGCCGCCGCGCCCGGACGGTGGCAACCTCCAGGCATGGGCGCGCGAGCTTCGCTACGGCGCGGCACGCGAGCTGGTCGCAGAGCAAGGCGGGGGCGCGATCGCGACGGGGCACACGGCGAGCGATCAGGTCGAGACGATCCTCTATCGGCTCGCATCCTCGCCGGGCCGTCGTGCGCTGTCGGGGATGGCGCGCGCGGAGGGCGGGGTCGTGCGCCCGCTCCTTGAGGTCTCGCGCGAGCAGACGGCGGCGTACTGCCGCGAGCGTGGACTCGACTGGCGCGAGGACTCCAGCAACGCCGACGAGCGCTTCGCGCGCGTGCGCGTGCGCGCGAAGCTGGTGCCCGCGCTGCGCGAGGTGCACCCGGCGGCCGAGGCGAACGTGCTGCGCACGGCGCGGCTGCTGCGCGAGGAGGGTGAGGTGCTTGACGGACTGGTCGAGGACCTGCTGCAGGACGGCTCAGGAATTGCGCTGGCGCAGCTCGCCGAGCTGCCGTCGGCGCTGGCGCGACTCGTGGTCGTTCGGCTGGCCGAGGACGCCACGGGGGATTACGTCCCGCAGGCGGGCGAGCGGGTCGCGGAGCTGCTCGCGCTGGGCGAGCGCGCGGGGCGAGCCGAGCTGCACCTCGGCGGGCTGGCCTGCGCGGTGATCGGGGGAGGCGTGCTGAGCATGCGTCGGCTGGCTCCGGATGAGACCTCGATGCGCCAGCGCGGAAAGACCCACGCGCTGGGTGGCGGCTCCTCGCCGGCGTCGAACGAGCCATCGGTCCAGCCGCCGGACGGCGATTAGACTCCTTTCGGTGGCGAGTCCGGTGAGTGCTCCAGAGGAGTCGGCGGTCGGCGAGGTGCTGGTGAGCGCCGAGCAGCTGCAGCGACGTGTGTCGGAGCTTGGCGAGCAGATCTCGCGCGACTACGAGGGCCGCTCGCTGCTGTTGATCGGCGTGCTGAAGGGCGCGGTCTTCTTCCTGAGCGACTTGATGCGCTTCATCGAGGTGCCGGTGGAGGTCGACTTCATGGCGGTTGCCTCCTACGGCTCGGCGACCGACTCCTCGGGGGTGGTGCGGATCCTCAAGGACCTCGACGCCGCGATCGAAGGCCGCGACGTGCTGATCGTCGAGGACATCGTGGATTCGGGCCTGACGTTGCAGTACCTGATGCGCAACCTCGGCTCGCGTAACCCGGCCTCGCTGGAGGTCTGCGCGCTGCTGACGAAGCCCGACCGTCGCAAGGTGGACCTGCCGACGCGCTACGTCGGCTTTGAGATCCCGAACCGCTTCGTGGTCGGCTACGGCCTCGACTACGACGAGCGCCATCGCAATCTGCCGTTCGTCGCCGCGCTTGAGCGGTAAGTCGCCTCTGCGAAAGTTTCGTGCGTGCCCTGCCGATGAGGCTCAGGTGAGCCCGCTAATCACGCGGATACCCGGCCCTGGACGTCGCTGTACGAAGGCGTACAAGCTGCGGGAACAACGCCTACCCCATGGTACGCTAAGGGACTGGTAGCCACGATCTCCGACGGCGCCAGAGCACCAGAAATCAGCCAATGAGCCGTTTCTTCAAGAGCGCCGCATTTCCGATCCTGATCGTGGTCGTGCTGGCGTTTCTCGCGGTAAAACTGGTCAACCCGGGCTCGAGCGAGCACCGCCCGCACAGCTACCAGACGCTGGTCTCCAAGGAGCTGCCCCAGGGCGAAGTCTCGGAAGTCAAGTTCAAGAACAAGGGCAAGTCGCTCGAAGTCAAGCTGAAGAACAAAGAAGGCTATGAAATCGGCTTCATCGAACAGGCTTCGCCGGAACTGATCAAACAGCTCGGCAGCGCGGGCGTGAAGTACAACATCGAATCGGAAAAGAGCAGTGCGCTGCTGAGCCTGCTCACGTACATCATCCCGTTCGTCCTGTTCTTTGGGTTCTGGATATTCCTGATGAACCAAGTCCAGGGCGGCGGCTCGAAAGTGATGTCGTTCGGTAAGTCGCGCGCGAAGCGACTGTCGGCGGACTCTCCGAAGATCACCTTCCGCGACGTGGCGGGCGTGGACGAGGCGGTCGAGGAGCTCCACGAGATAAAGGAATTCCTCGAGAACCCAAAGAAGTTCCAGGCGCTCGGGGCGCGCATCCCAACGGGCGTGCTCCTCTACGGGCCCCCCGGCACGGGCAAGACGCTGTTGGCGCGTGCGGTCGCGGGCGAGGCGGGCGTGCCGTTCTTCTCGATCTCAGGTTCAGACTTCGTCGAGATGTTCGTGGGCGTGGGCGCCTCGCGCGTGCGCGACTTGTTCGAGCAGGCCAAGCAGAACAGTCCCTGCATCATCTTCATGGACGAGATCGACGCGGTGGGTCGCCACCGCGGCGCGGGCCTCGGTGGCGGTCACGACGAGCGCGAGCAGACGCTGAACCAGCTGCTCGTCGAGATGGACGGGTTCGAGGCGAAGGACAACATCATCATGATCGCGGCGACGAACCGCCCCGACATTCTCGACCCGGCGCTGCTGCGCCCGGGCCGCTTCGACCGTCAGATCGCAGTCGACCGGCCAGACCGCAAGGGCCGCGCGAAGATCCTCGAGGTGCACACGCGAGGCAAGCCGCTCGCGAAGGTGATCGACATTGACGCGCTGGCCGGCCAGACGCCGGGCTTCACGGGCGCGGACCTCTCGAACCTGATCAACGAGGCGGCTCTGCTCTCGGCGCGCACGGGCAAGCGCGAGATCGGTCAGGACGAGCTGGAGGAGGGGATCATGCGGGTGATCGCGGGTCCCGAGAAGAAGACGCGTGTGATGAGCGAGAAAGAGCGCCTGGTGACGGCCTATCACGAGATGGGCCATGCGCTGGTCGCGCACTTCCTCGAGCACTCCGACCCGGTTCACAAGATCTCGGTGATCTCGCGTGGGCAGGCGCTCGGCTACACGATCTCGATGCCCCAGGAGGACCGCTTCCTGACCACGCGAGCCGAGCTGAAAGACACGATGGCGATGACGCTGGGTGGCCGCGCGGCGGAGGAACTCGTCTTCGGCGAGATCACGACGGGCGCCTCGAACGACCTTGAAAAGGTGACGCAAACCGCGAAGCAGATGGTTATGCGCTTCGGGATGAGCGACAAGCTCGGCCCCCGCGTGTTCGGCCACGACCACGGCCAACCGTTCTTGGGCCGCGAGTTTTCGACTGAGCCCGACTACTCCAACGAGATAGCGCGCGAGATCGATGATGAGGTTCGCAGCATCATCGAGGCTGCACACCAGCGCGCGCGCGACATCTTGACCGAACACCAGAACGACCTGACGAAGATCTCGGAGATCCTCGTGAAACGGGAGACGATCGAGAAGGAGGAGTTCCTCGCCCTGCTGGCAGGCAAGAGCGAGGATGAGGTGTTCGGGGTCGAAGAGGAGTCGAAACCCGAGCTGCCGGCGCCTCCCGCCCCCGAGCGCGGCACGCCCGAGCGCGAAGCGCCGCGCACGATTCCGCGCCCCGGCTTGGCGGGCGGGACCGCTGAGCTGCGCGGCTCGGACCCGAAGGGTCCTGAACTCACCTGATCCGGATCCATTGGCGGACGGTCGCTCCCTGGAGAGCGGCTATCGCCTGATGGGGATCGTCAACGCGACGCCGGACTCGTTCTCGGACGGTGGGCGCTTCCTGAACCCGGATGCGGCGGTCGCACACGCGCTTTCGCTCGTGGCCGACGGGGCCGAGATCGTGGACGTCGGTGGCGAGTCGACGCGGCCTGGCGCGGAGGCGGTAGCGGTCGAGGAGGAGCTGCGCCGTGTACTGCCGGTGATCGAGGGGATTGCGGCGGCAAGCGGACCGCCGACCGCGGAACCGCAGATCTCGATCGACACGAGCAAGGCGGCCGTCGCGCGCGCGGCGCTCGCGATGGGTGCGAGCCTCGTGAACGACGTGAGCGCGCTTCGCGCAGACCCCGAGATGGCGGGCGTTCTCGCGCAGTCGGGGGCTGACTGCTGCCTCGTGCACATGCTGGGGCTGCCGGGCCGAGAGTGGCCGAGGCCGCGCTACGCGGATGTTGTGGATGACGTAAAGGCATTCCTCGAAGAGCGGATGGCTTTCGCGGTCCGCGAAGGAGTCGAGGAGCGGCGCCTGCTGCTCGATCCGGGGATCGGCTTCGGCAAGACGGTTGAGCACAACCTGCAGTTGCTGCGGCGCTTGGACGAGCTGGTGGCGCTGGGCTGCCCCGTGGTGATCGGCACGTCGCGCAAGAGCTTCCTGGGTCGGATCGCGGGAGCGGGCGCGGACCCCGAGCGCCTGGCGGGGACCGTCGCGACGAACGTGCTGGCGCTGGAGCGCGGAGCGCGCGTGTTCCGAGTGCACGAGGTCGCCCCGCTGCGCGAGGCGCTCGCAGTGACGGCTGCTACTTTGGCGGGGAGATGGACGGAGAGCGGCGTGGCGAGGACCCAGACGACGACCCCGACGAGCTAGACGACGACGGGGGTGAGGATCGAGAACGGGCCGCGGAGGCGGTGACGGTCGAGATCACGGGCCTCTCGCTATACACACACCACGGCGTAAGCGAGGCCGAGCGCGAGGTCGGCCAGCGGCTCGTGCTGGACCTGCGCCTCGATGTGGGCGAGACGGACGCGACGGTGACGGACTCAATCGAGGACACGGTCGACTATGCGGAGGTCTGCCAGCTCGTAGCGCTGATCGCGCAGCAGCGCTCGCACAAGACGCTGGAGCGGCTATGCAGCACGATCGCGAATCGCCTGCTGGATGACTACCCGCTGGAAGGCGTGTGGGTGAAGGCGACTAAGCCCGAGCCGCCGATCCCGCTGAGCGTGGACGAGGTCTCGGTCGAGGTGTGGCGCGAGGGCGAAGCGTAGAGTTAGGGCGATGCGGCGCGTATCCGGGACCCAGACACGATGAGTACGGCCGAGCGCTTCCGCGCGGCGGTCGAGGACAAAGACCTCGCGGCGGCGGGCGAGCTGCTGGCGGCGGACATCGTCTTTCACAGTCCCGTGACGTTCCATCCGTTCCTGGGACGCGAGACGGTCTCCGCGCTGCTCGGTGAGGTCGCGCAGGTCTTCGAGGACTTCCGCTACACCGACGAGCTAGCGATGTCAGGTGCCCACGCGCTGATCTTCAAGGCTCGTGTTGGGGGCACGGAGCGCGAGATCGAGGGCATCGACCTTCTGCGCTTCGACGACGACGGCCTGATCGCGGACTTCACGGTGATGCTGCGCCCGATGTCGGCGCTGGTGCCGTTCGCCCAAGCAATGGCCGAGCGCGCGCAAGCTGCGGGTCTTCAGACGACGCGCGCCTGACTGCGGGCAGGGATCGCGCCGCCGTGCCTTCGCGCCTCGGACTGCTCGGGCTGGGCTCGAACGTGGGCGATCGTCGCTCGGAGCTACAGGCCGCGGTAGACGCGCTGCCCTCGGCGGGTGTCGAGGTGATGGCGTGCTCTTCCACGTATGACACGGACCCGGTTGGCGAAGTGCTTGACCAGCCAAGCTTCCTGAACGCGTGCGTGCAAGTGCGCACCGCGCTGGAGCCGTTGGATCTGCTCGATGCGGTCAAGCTCCTGGAGCACGAGCTAGGTCGCGAGGACGGGGGTGTGCGCCACGGCCCGCGGGCGATCGACATAGACGTGCTGCTGCTGGGCGAGCTGGAGCTGCGCGAGGAGCGGATGACGCTACCCCACGAGCAGCTGCTGAGCCGTCGCTTCGTGCTGATACCCGCGCTTGAGCTGGATTTCGAGCTGACGGTGCCCGATGGTCGGCGCCTTTCGGACGCGCTGGCGGCGATGCCGCTGCAGGAGGGCGTGCGCTGGGCAGGTCCGCCGCTGGCGCTGTCTACTTGACGATGACCTTGCCGCGCATGCCTTTGCTTACGTGGACGGTGCAGATGTAGGAGAAGGTCCCGGCATTGGCAAAGCGGACGGTGAGCGACCCACTGGAGCCGGTGCGCGAGTGGGTGCTGTGGAAGGTGACGTTGTGTTCGTTGTTCTTGACGTGCCAGGACCACGTGACGCTGTCGCCGCGTTTGATCGTGAGTGTGGAGGGGCGGAAGCTGAGCCCGCTGATCGTGACGGTGTGACTTGCTGCGGCGTGTGCGCCGCCAGAGCCGCTGCTGAGGGCAGCACCGGAAGAGCCGCCGAGGGCGCTGGCGGGAAGCAGGGCAAGCGGCGTGAGGACGGCGATCGCGATAAGAGCGCGATGCGCTCGCCGGGGCGCGCGATTCTGGTGGGTGCGAGAAATTCGGTCCATGCCCTATAGACGCCGGCGAGCGCGCGGATCTTCCCAGTCGCGCATCTCCGGGCCGTCAGGTCACCGAGGCGCCGTGGTCCTCCCAGCTCGCAAGGTGCAGCAGCGTTGCACCGCTGACGCCGTGCCCAGAGACGACGCACAGGTGCCCAGCGCGATGCCAAGTGACGACGGGCGCGCCGTCGATCGTGAGCACGCGGTAGGGCGTGCCGTCGCGTCGCGAGACCACGCCGCCTGCCCCTTGAGAGGGGGCGCTGCCGGCGACGATCGCGTAGCCGATGCGCTTGCCGTGGCCATCCTCGTAGAAGACGGTTTTGACGGTACGGCCGTCGACGTGGTCAAGGCGCGAGCCGCTGGCGTGCCAGCCGAGGCGCCCGCCCCAGTAGGGGAACCAAACGCCGTCCACGGCGGCGGCCAGCTCGCGCCCGCCGGAGCGCTCAGGCGGGGGGCCGTGGGTAGCGGGACTATGCGTGAGGGCGGCGGCGTCGCGCACGCTGAGCGTGGAGGAGCTGCCGCTGAGGCTGAAGGCGAGGGCGAGCGCGATTACGGCAGCGGCGATCGCGCCTATGGCGAGAAGTCGCGGGGCGAGGCTGAAGGAGCGAGCGCTGGCGCCGTCGCCCGAAAGGCGCGGTCGAAGCGAGTGGGCGGCGATCATCGCATCGACCTTGCGGTGCAGCGACTCGGGCGCGGGCACCCCTACCGAGCGGACGAGCTCGACGAGCTCGGCCTCATCGTTTGGGCGCGGTACAGCGGAGTGCGGGTCTTTCATGACGTATCTCCTCCTTGAATGACTCCGCCGGGACGCATTTGTTCCCGTCGCCCGGGTGGCAGCTCGCCGCGCGCGTTCTGTACGGCGCCGGACTCGTCGAGGTCCGAGTCAGCGGCCAGCCCCTGGGCTTCTCCCTCGACCTCGTCGACGAGCTGTTTTGTGACCTGCTTGCGCGCGCGGAACAGCCGCGTGGTGATAGTGGCCTCGCGAACGTGCAGGGCGCGCGCTGCCTCGCGGTAGGAGAGGCCGAGCACGTCAACAGCGACGAGCGCCATGCGAAAGTCCTCGGGCAGCTGGGCGATGGTCGCGTACAGCTCCTGGATCTCAAGCGCCTGCTCGGGTCGGCCGAGCGGCTTGGGGTCCGCGGTGATGACATCCTCAAGCGTGGCGACGGTGACGGGGCGGCGCCCGGCGGTCCGACGGCTGGTCAAGAAGGTGTTGCGTAGTACGCGCATGAGGTAGTAGAGCTCATCATCGCCGCGCAACATGCGGGGGCGGGAGAGCACCCGCGCGAAGGTCTCCTGGACGAGATCCTCGGCGTCCTCGCGCGAGCCGCACAGACCCCAGGCGGCTCGGTAGAGACGGTCGATGTGCTGGCTGAGCGAATCGGGATCGAGGATGCGCATAGGCGGAGGGCGGCGCGGCTGGCGAACGCCGACTCAGGGGCGACTGTAGCGCCGCGAAGTGGGCATGTGGATTTTTTGCGGGCGCTCAGGAAGGAATGACATGCGGCGGAGTCAGATATCGCATGCGAAAGACGATGCTTGTGGCGACGGTGTCCGCTTTGGGGGTGCTCGCGGTGATCCTGCCGGCAGTGGCGGGCTCGGAAACGAGCCCGACGATCACGGCGATGAATGGCCCGGGCTTGGCTCACTCGTGGTCACCGCCGAACGCGAGCGTGGGCGAAGGCGGGGGCGTGACGTTCAGCAACCCGACTACGGTCCCGCACGGGGTGGAATGGATCGGCCCGCCCGCGACGCCAGTCTGTGGCGGCGTCCCAGTGGGGACGAGCGAAGCGGCGGCGGGAACTGAATGGACGGGCAACTGCACGTTTGCCCGTCCGGGCACGTACACGTTCTACTGCACGGTGCACGGCGCGGCGATGAAAGGCACGATCACGGTGACGGCGGCGGGTGGCGAAGTGCCACCGACGATCCCGACGACGCCAAGTGGCACAACCACCTCGATGGCGCCCTCCTCGCCGACGGGGTCCTCATCCCCGACCGGATCCTCCTCGATAGGCCAAGGGCCAGGCACGACCACACAAGGCCCGTCGACCCCGGGCGCGAGCACGGGCCTGGTGGGCTCACCGTTCGCGGGAGGCGCAAGCGCGCTGAAGATACCTCCGGGTCAGCGTGGCGCCTCGGTGCGCGGCACGGTGGACGTGTCGCCCGCGGGCGCAGGTGGCGCCATGGAGGTGGAGCTCGTGGCGAAGACGGCCTCGCTGTCGCGCGGCGGGCACGGCGGTGAGCTGAGCCTGGGCAAGCTGGAGCGGGGGACGCTGGGCGTGGGCGTTGCGCGCTTCGCGGTTCCGCTGAATGCTCGCGGACGCCGTGCTTTGCAGCGCAGCGGCCGCCTGTCGTTGACGGTCGAGGTCACGCTTACCCCGCGCGGTGGGCGCGCGGCGAAGCTGCGGCGTGGTGTCGTGCTGCGCCCGCGGGCGCGCTGACGCGCCTAAACGCCGGCGGGCACCGCGGGAAGCCAGGCGGCGGGCAGCACGCCCACGGGAATCTCACCGGGCATCGGCGGGAAGTAGCGGACGAGCGCGGCGGCGGGGTGGGGCTCGATGAGCGGCACGAGGTCGCCGATCGTGAGCAGCAGGCGGATCGTGCTGCCGATCTGCAGGTCGGCGGCGTTGGGCTGCTCTTGGCCGAGTAGACCCTCGGCGATCCACTGGTCGACGCGCGCGAGCTGTGTGGGCAACGCGGTGAGATCGGCACGCACGTTCTCTTCGCTGCCCTTGTTGAGCATGGCCATGAGCCGGGCGACGAGCGGGGTAACAGGTCTTTGCAAACCGTCGGGCAGTGGCAGCTTGGCGTCACCGGCGTAGCTGAGCATGGCCTCGGGACGGCGCACGAAGCAAAGGTCGAGGATTCGCCGGGGGACGCTCTGGAAGACCTCGTCGCCCCAGCGCTCGGCCTCGAGCACCTGTGCGTAGGTTGGGGAGCCGGGCGGCGGAAGCAGCGGGGGCTCAGGGGCGAGTTGGTCGAGCCGGCGCATGATGGCGCGGGAGCCAACGAGTCGCTCGCGGCCGATGCGCATGCCAGGCACGGTCCGCCCGCCGTAGAGCAGCGGCCCGGCGGCGAGCTGAGTGAGCGGTAGCCAGTCGATCCGCTTGAAGTCCAGCGACTTGAGCCGCATGCCGGCTTCGACGGCAGCGCAGGGATGCGAGCCGGGAAGAACGTAGAGCTTGATGGGGCTACTCGACATCGGAGACTCCGAGCATAATGGTTGGCGCATGCTGCTGGTCGTAGACGTGGGGAACACGCAGACGCACTTCGGCGTGTTCCGGGGAGAGGAACTGGTCGAGCATTGGCGCTTTGCGACGGTGCGCCAGTCCACGGCGGACCAATTGGGGGCGGCGCTGCGGAACCTGCTGGAGCTGCGCGGCTACGGCTTCGGCGATTTGGAGTCCTCGATTGTTTCTTCGACGGTTCCCCAGCTGGAGCCGGAGTGGACGGCGATGGCGAGTCGCTACCTGCGCCACGAGATGCTGGTCGTTGGCCCGGGGACGAAGACGGGAATGGCGATCCGCTACGACAATCCGCGCGAGATCGGGGCGGACCGCCTGGTGAACGCCGTGGCGATCCGCGAGCGCTTCGAGGGCGGGGCGGTGTGCGTGGACTTCGGGACGGCGACGACGTTCGACATCGTCTCCGGCGGTGGGGAGTACATGGGGGGCGCGCTGATGACGGGGATAGAGATCTCGCTCGAGGCGCTGTCCGAACGCGGCGCACGCCTACCGAAGATCGACTTGGCGCCGCCGAAGAGCGTGATCGGCAAGAACACGATCGACGCGATCCGCTCAGGGGTGGTCTACGGCTATGCGGGAGCGATCGACGCGATCCTGCGACGGCTGTACGACGAGCTGGGCGAACACCCGCAGACGATCGCGACGGGTGGGCTCGCGGGGCTGGTGGTGCCCTATACCGAGGAGATCGAGGACGTGGACGATCTACTGACCTTGACGGGGCTGCGGTTGATCCACGAGAAAAACTCCTGACCCGGCGCATAATTGGGCCATGGCCTCCTTGACCGAACCATGGATGCTCGGCCCGCTGCGCGTGCCGAACCGCGTGCTGCTCGCGCCCCTGGCAGGGATCGGCAACTGGTTCGTGCGGCTGCAGGCGAAGCGGTACGGGGCGGGGATGGCGGTGTCGGAAATGGTCTCGACGCACGCGATCCACTACGGGAATGAGAAGACGTGCAAGGAGATGCTGCGAATCGACGCGCGCGAGCGAGCGGGCGGGCCGGTCTCGATCCAGCTGTTCGGCGATGACCCCGCGATCATGCGCGAGGCGGCGGCACATGTGGCGAAGGTGGGCGCAGACGCGATCGACATCAACATGGGCTGCCCGGTGCCGAAGGTGTGCAAGACCGGCGCGGGGGCGGCGATGCTCGATGACCCGGATCGCGCGGTGGCGCTGGCGCGGGCCGCGGTCGAAGGGGCGTGCAACGCGGCCAGGCCGCTCCCGGTGACGGTGAAGCTTCGCTCGGGCGTGCGGCGGGGCGAGAGGAGCGGCTTCGACCTGGCGCACCGGCTGGTGGAGGAGGCAGGGGTGGCGGCGATCGGGTTTCACCCACGCTCGGCGGCGGTACAGCACAAGGGCACGCCGGATTACGAGCTCGCGCGGCAGCTCGTCCAGTCGCTGCCGGCGCCGGTGGTCTTGACGGGCGGGATGAACGACGCGCGCAGCGTGCGTGAGGCCTTCGAGCAGACGGGCGCGGCCGCGGTGATGCTGGCGCGCGGTGCGCTCGGGAACCCGTGGCTGTTCGCTGAACTGGTCGGGGAGCGGAATCAGGCGCCGACGCGTGACGAAGTCTGTGAGGAGCTCGACTGGACGATCGACTGCGCGGTGCAGCACCTGGGCGAGGCGCGCGCGACGCGCTACCTGCGCAAGTTCTATCCGTGGTACGTGGTGCGCCTTGAGCTGGAGCCGCAACGGGCTAAGCGCCTGCAGTCAGCGGTCCAGCAGTCGGAGACGATCGCCGAGGTGAGAGCACTGTTCGGGGCCTGCCGAGCACCGCTCGCGGTGGCGGTCTGAAACCCCTGGGCAACCGTTTTACACCCCGCTATACTGCTGCGCTCTCTGGGGGCCGTGTGTCTTGAGAATCCCGCTTGATAGCGGGCTTTTGCTCTCTCTCGGCCCATCCCCGAATCGCGAGCAGAGGGTCTCATGCCGAAGGACGTAATCCTCACCCCTGAAGGTCTTACGAAGCTCAAGGACGAACTCGAGCTGCTGCAAACCGAGAAGCGCCGCGAGGTGGCCGAGCGGATCAAGGAGGCCAGGGAGTTCGGTGACATCTCGGAGAACTCCGAGTACGACGACGCGAAGAACGAGCAGGCGATGCTCGAGAGCCGGATCGCGCAGTTGCAGGAGAAGCTGCGGATGGCGACCGTGATCCAGACCGAGGACCTTTCGACCGACGTCGTGCAGATCGGATCGGTCGTGCACGTGAAAGATGAAAAGACCGGCAAGTCGGTGAAGTACACGATCGTGGGATCCTCGGAGGCCAAGCCCGAGGAGCAGAAGCTCTCGAATGAGTCGCCCGTCGGCCGCGCGCTGATCGGCCGCAAGCGCAACGAGACCGTGGCGGTAAAGGTCCCCCGCGGCCCGGCCCGCAAGCTGAAGATCACGAAGATCGACGTCGGGCTGAAGTAAGGAGGGCCTGGATGGCCCTCCTCCGTGACGTGTCGTAGCGGACGTAACGGTCTCTGCACTCATAGAGTGGAGTCCGCTACGACCTTGAAGGCCGGATGCCGGTCTCAAACGCCATGAACGACACACCGAACGATCCTCCAGCGGGCGAGTCCTCCAAGCACGGCCTGGACGAGCTGATCGCCGAGCGTCGCGCCAAGCGCGAGCGCCTGCGCGAGGCCGACCCAACAGCCTTCCCCCACACCTTCCCGAACGTCGAGCCGGTCTCCTCGGTGCTGAGCGCGTACGAGCACCTGCAGGCGGGCGAGGAAACCGACGAGCGCCACCGCGTCGCGGGGCGGATCACGGCCCGACGCGGCTCGGGCAAGGCGGCGTTCCTCGACCTCGTCGATCGCACGGGCAAGATTCAGCTCCATGCCCGCCAAGACGTACTGGGCGAGGAGCGCTATGCGCTGCTCACTGCACTCGACCTCGGCGACCTGCTGGGCGTGGATGGCAGCGCGATGCGCAGCCGCCATGGCGAGGTCTCGCTGCGCGTCGAGGACTTCCAGATCCTCGGCAAGGCGCTGCGCCCGCCGCCGGACAAGCACCACGGCCTCTCAGACGTCGAGACGCGCTACCGCCATCGCGAGCTGGACCTGATCTCAAGCGAGGAGAGTCGGCGGCTGTTCATCGACCGCGCGCGGATCGTCTCGGCGGTCCGCGGAGCGCTCGACGGCGACGGCTTCATCGAGGTCGAGACTCCAGTGCTGCAGCCGCTCTACGGCGGGGCGATGGCGCGCCCGTTCACGACCCACCACAACGCGCTCGGCCGTGACCTTTACCTGCGGATCGCGACGGAGCTGTACCTGAAGCGGCTAATCGTCGGCGGCCTGGAGCGCGTCTACGAGCTTGGCAAGGACTTCCGCAACGAGGGCG
Organism: Solirubrobacteraceae bacterium; assembly: GCA_035507305.1. Classification (GTDB taxonomy): domain Bacteria; phylum Actinomycetota; class Thermoleophilia; order Solirubrobacterales; family Solirubrobacteraceae; genus Palsa-744. The sequence goes on from DATJOE010000139.1 coordinate 21,914, forward strand.
TCTCGCACAAGCACAACCCCGAGTTCACGATGGTCGAGTGGTACGAGGCTTACGCGGGTTACGAGGCGGCGATGGAGCGCACCGAAGCGATCGTGCGGGCTGCCGCAGAGGCGATCGGCTACGACGGCGAGCTGAACTTCTCGGCGCCGTGGCATCGCGTTGGCTTCGTGGATGCGATCCGCGAGGCGACGGGGATTGACCTAGCCGACTTCCCGACGCCCGAGACGCTCGCGGCGGAGATGAGCAAGCGCGACCTTGGGATCGATACGAAGGGCAAGCCCTGGGTCCAGCTCGCGGACGACCTGATCGGCAAGTACGTCGAGCCGATGCTGACGCGACCGTCGTTCATCGTCGATTACCCGAAGGAGCTCTCGCCGCTGTCGCGGGAGCGCCCTGAGGACCCCGAGATCGTCGAGCGCTTCGAGGCGTTCGCGGGCGGCATGGAGATCGCGAACGGCTTCAGTGAGCTAATCGACCCCGACGAGCAGCGCGCGCGCTTCCAAGCTCAGGCGCGGATCGAGATGCAGACGGAGGGTGAGGCCGAGACGATGCCCTACGACGAGGCGTTCGTGCAGGCGCTCGAGCAGGGCATGCCGCCGACCGGTGGGGTCGGGCTCGGCATTGATCGACTCGTGATGTTGCTGACGGGCCGAGACTCGATTCGCGAGGTCGTGCTGTTCCCCGCGATGCGCGACTGAACAAAAGCCCTGCTCAGAGACTCGGCGTTCTGCATCGCTCAAGCCGGGCGCCCGCGATGACGATTTGACCCTCACGGGGCCGGATGACCGGTTGGTAGACTGCGACTCAGGCCTGGATCCCGTCCAGAAAGGCCTAGACCGGACCACATAGCCACTCTCGAGGAGCCGTCCTCGCAGGAAGGAATCAAGCATGTTCGAGCGATTCACAGAACGGGCCAGGCAGGTGGTCGTTCTCGCGCAGGAGGAGGCGCGGACGCTCAAGCACAACTACATCGGTACTGAGCACATCCTGCTCGGGCTGCTGCGCGAGGAGGAGGGTCTGGCGGCTCGCGTCTTGGAGAGCCTGGACATCACCGTCGAGCGTGTGCGCGCTCAGGTAGTACGCATCGTCGGCTCCGGTGAGGAGGTGACCTCTGGTCAGATCCCGTTCACGCCACGCGCAAAGAAGGTGCTCGAGCTGGCGCTGCGCGAGGCGCTGAGCCTAGGCCACAACTACATCGGCACCGAGCACATCCTGCTCGGCCTCGTGCGCGAGAACGAGGGCGTCGCCGCGCGCATCCTGCTCGACTTCGACGCGGACTCCGAGAAGATCCGCAACGAGGTGATCCGCATGCTCTCCGGTCCAGGCGGCCGCCGTCAGGGACAGTCGGGCGGGTCGGGCTCGGGCTCTGCCTCGGGTCCAGGCGAGGGCAAGAAGTCTTCAAAGCTGCTCGACCAGTTTGGGCGCAACCTGACGAAGCTGGCCGCTGAAGGCAAGCTCGACCCGTGCGTGGGTCGCGAGACCGAGATCGAGCGGATCATGCAGATCCTCTCGCGGCGCACGAAGAACAACCCCGTCCTGGTGGGCGAGCCGGGCGTCGGCAAGACCGCGGTGGTCGAGGGCTTGGCTCAGCGGATCACCAGCTCCGATGTACCGGAGCTGCTGCGCAACAAGCAGATCTACACGCTTGACCTCGCCGCGCTCGTCGCGGGCTCGAAGTACCGCGGCGAGTTTGAGGAGCGTCTGAAGAAGGTGATGAAGGAGATCACCCAGCGCGGTGACATCATCCTGTTCATCGACGAGCTTCACAACCTCGTCGGTGCGGGTGCGGCAGAGGGCGCGATCGACGCGGCCTCGATCCTCAAGCCTGCGCTCGCCCGTGGCGAGCTGCAGACGATCGGCGCAACGACGCTGGAGGAGTACCGCAAGTATTTGGAGCGCGACTCCGCGCTTGAGCGGCGCTTCCAGCAGATCCGCGTGGACGAGCCAACGGTCGACCAGACGGTCGAAATCCTCAAGGGGCTGCGCGACCGCTACGAGCAGCACCACAAGGTGCAGATCACCGACGAGGCGCTGCGCGCGGCGGGCGAACTGGCGAGCCGCTACATCACCGACCGCTTCCTGCCCGACAAGGCGATCGACCTGATCGACGAGGCCGCCTCGCGTATGCGGATCAAGTCGATGACTTCGCCGCCGGCGAACCGCGAGCTCGAGGGCGAGGTCGAGACGACTCGCCGCGAGAAGGAGGCCGCGATCGAGGCGCAGGAGTTCGAGAAGGCCGCCGCGCTGCGCGACAAAGAGCGCAAGTTGACGAACAAGAAACGCGAGCTCGAGAAAGAGTGGGAATCGGGCGAGTCCGGCGAGCGTCCCTCGATCGGCGAAGAGGAGATCGCGGACATCGTCTCGATGTGGACCGGCATTCCGGTGTTCAAGCTCACCGAGGCTGAGACGCAGAAGCTGATGCGGATGGAGGACGAATTGCACAAGCGCGTGATCGGCCAGCACCCGGCGATCGAGGTGATCTCCAAGGCGATCCGCCGCTCGCGCGCGGGCCTGAAGGACCCGAAGCGCCCGACGGGCTCGTTCATCTTCCTCGGCCCCTCCGGCGTGGGCAAGACCGAGCTGGCACGCACGCTCGCCGAGTTCCTGTTCGGCGACGACGACGCGATGATCCGGATCGACATGTCGGAGTACATGGAGAAGCACGCGGTCTCACGTCTGGTCGGCTCGCCTCCGGGCTACATCGGCTACGACGAGGGTGGCCAGCTCACGGAGGCCGTGCGCCGCAAGCCCTACAGCGTGCTGCTGCTGGATGAGATCGAGAAGGCGCACCCGGACGTGTTCAACATTCTGTTGCAGATCCTCGAGGACGGCCGGCTGACCGACGCGCAGGGCCGCACCGTGGACTTCCGCCACGCGATCGTGATCATGACCTCGAACATCGGGGCCTCTGAGATCGCGCGCAACACGCCGCTCGGCTTCGCGGTCTCCGAGGATGAGACCGGGATCACCTACGACGACATGAAGGCGCGGATCATGGGCGAGCTGAAGAAGGTCTTCCGGCCCGAGTTCCTGAACCGGATTGACGACGTGATCGTCTTCCACAAGCTGCAGAAGGACGAGATCAAGCAGATCGTCGAGTTGCTGCTGCTGCGGATCCGCGAGTCGATGGCCGAACGCGAGCTGCAGCTCGAGCTGACCGGCGAGGCGAAGGACATGCTTGTCGAGAAGGGCTGGGACCCGGCGATGGGGGCGCGACCGCTGCGTCGTGCGATCCAGCGCTACATCGAGGACCCGCTCGCGGACTTCGTGCTGCGCGAGCAGGTCGTTCCCGGCGCGACGATCGTCGTCGATCCCGCGCCCGCCGGCGAGGACGACGAGGGTGAGGTCCGCCTGACGATCGTCAAGCCGAAGAAGCAAAAGACGCCGGTGGGCGTCGGCGCGGAGGGCGGTCCCGCCGAGGAGCTAACCGAGGGTGAGGACAGCTCCTCGGCCGATGGCGGCGAGCTGGGCGAGGGCGGCGGCGAGTAGCCGCAGTCACGTCTCCACCGGTCCGTAGTCTGGGCCGGTGGCCCGCGAAACAGCCTTCACCTGCTCGGACTGCGGTCTGCAATCTGCCAAGTGGCATGGGCGCTGCCCGGGCTGCGAGGCATGGAACACGCTGGTCGAGGAACGCTTGCCGACGCCCGCTTCCGGCGCCAAGGGCAGGCGCGGCGGGTCTGGCGGTTCACATGGCCGTGAGCGCCGCCCAACGCTCGCGGCGAGGCCGTTGCGCGAGGTGGGTGCACGCCCGGTCGAACGGTTGTCCACGGGCATCGGCGAGCTGGATCGCGTGCTCGGGGGCGGCCTCGTCCCGGGGTCGCTCGTGCTGCTCGGCGGCTCGCCGGGGATCGGCAAGTCGACGCTGACGAACATGGCGCTTGGGCACTTGCAGGGCTCGGGACAGCGCACGCTGTACGTGAGTGGCGAGGAGTCCGCGGAGCAGGTCAGGCTGCGCGCCGAGCGCTTGGGCGCGGGCGCGCTGCGCGTGCCGATTATCGCGGAGACCGACCTCGACACGGTGCTCGACGCGATCGCGGCCGAAGCCCCCGCGGCCTGCGTGATCGACTCAGTCCAGACGCTGAACTGCGGCGAGCTGAGCGGAGCTCCGGGCTCTGTTGGGCAGGTGCGCGAGGTGGCGAGCCGGATCATGGAGCTTGCGAAGGCACGCGGGACCGCGGTGATCCTCGTGGGGCACGTGACGAAGGAGGGCGCGCTGGCAGGCCCGCGCGTACTGGAGCATCTCGTGGACTGCGTGCTGCAGTTTGAGGGCGAGCGCGAGCGGCCCTACCGCGAGCTCCGTGCGTTGAAGAACCGCTTCGGCTCCACGAATGAGGCAGGCTTGTTCGAGATGCGCCAAGGCGGTCTGGTCGAGGTGCTCGACGCTTCGGCGCGCTTTGTGGGTGAGGCAACTCGCGCGCCTGGCAGCGTGGTGCTCGCGGCGATGGAGGGTTCGCGGCCGCTGCTGGTCGAGGTGCAGGCGCTGGTGGCGCCCTCGGAGCTGGAGCAGCCACGCCGGGTGGTCTCGGGGCTTGACCGCAATCGCCTGGCGCTCGTGCTCGCGATCCTGGCCCGCCATGGTCGCGTGGGCACCGGTGGGGCGGATGTGTTCGTAAATGTCGTGGGCGGCGTGCGCGTGGACGAGCCCGGATGCGATTTGGCGGTAGCGCTCGCGGTTGCAAGCGCAGCTCGTGGGGTCCCTCTGGAGGGCACGCCGCGTGCGTGCTTTGGCGAGCTGGGACTCACGGGCGAGCTGCGCTGGGTGGGCCATCCCGAGCGCAGGCTCGAGGAGGCGGCGAAGCACGGCTGTGACGGGGTGATCGCGCCCGTGGGCAGCGGTTCGGGCGCGCGCGAGGCGAAGACGTTGCGCGAGGCGCTGGCGCTTGCGCTGCCGCAGGGGGCCGGGCGTCTGGCCCAGGCGGCGGCTTGACGCGTCGCCCACGTCTGTCCGGAGAGCTAAGAAAACGCTAAATGCCCTAAAATGGGGGTGGTGGCTCTAAGATCCGGCGAAGATTTTCATACAGAAGTAAGGCCGGAGCCGGGGTTGATGAAGGCGCTGGAGATGATTGCGCCTGGCACCGCGTTGCGGGAGGGAATCGAGAACATCCTCCACGCCCGCACGGGTGGGCTGATCGTGATCGGTGAGCCCGAAGATCTCAGCTTCCTGAACTCGGGTGGGATCAAGCTCGACATCGACTACACACCCGCGTTTCTGTACCAGGTCGCGAAGATGGACGGCGCGATCATTCTCAACGTCAACGCGACGAAGATCACGATGGCAAACGTCCAGCTGATGCCCGATCCCACGATCCTCTCGCACGAGACGGGTACGAGGCACCGCACGGCGGAGCGTGTCTCAAAGCAGACTGAGGCCCTGGTGATCGCGGTCTCACAGCGCCGCGAGGTTGTCTCGGTGTACGTGGACGGCGCGAAGTACATCCTCGAGGACATTCCGGTTGTCCTGGCAAAGGCCAACCAGGCGCTCGCGACGCTCGACAAGTACCGCACACGCCTAGACCAGGTCTCCACGCGGCTGACCGCGTTGGAGTTCGAGGGTGGCGCCACGCTGCACGACGTGCTCACCGTGCTGCAGCGCTCGGAGCTGGTCACCCGGATGGCCGTGGAGATCGAGCGCTACATCGTCGAGCTGGGTAGCGAGGGACGGCTGATCGAGATGCAGCTCGAGGAGACGACGGTTGGCACCGCGGCCGAGAAGGCCTCGCTCGTGCGCGACTACCTGTTCGACTACTCCGATGAGGCGTTTGCCGCGGCGCTGGAGGAGATTGGTCGCCTGCCCCATCAGGACCTGCTCGACTTCGGGCGCCTCGCGGAGCTGTTGGGCTATGACCGCAAGTTGAACACGCTCGACTACCCGGTCTCGCCGCGCGGCTACCGGGTGCTGGGCCGAATACCACGTCTGCCAAAGCTCGTGGTCACGGAGATCGTGAGCGTGTTCGGGGGGCTAGACGAGCTGCTCGCCGCGACGGATGCGGAGCTGGAGGCAGTCGAGGGAGTTGGGGAGATCAGAGCCAAGGACATTCGCGAGGGCCTGCGCCGGTTGCAGGAGATCAACCTCGTGGATCGCTTCCTGCAGACTTGAAGACGGGCCGTTCGAAAGGGCGGCCGAAACAAAGGAGAACACCATTCCGCCACAAGCAACGCAAGAAGAAGTGCTCGAGGACGAGCTCGAGGTCACGCACGAAGTCGAGTTCATCGAGTTCGAGCTCGGCGACCATGTCGTCTATCCCCACCACGGCGCCGGCAAGGTGCTGAAGAAGGAGGATATGGAGATGCTCGGCGAAACGCGCGAGTACCTCACGATCAAGATCCTTCACAACGACATGACGGTGCGGGTGCCGACCGAGAACGCCGCGATCGCCGGCCTGCGACGGGTGATCGACGAAGAAACGGTGAAGAAGGTTCTGGACGTCTTGCAGGACGAGGTGTCCGAGATGCCCAAGAACTGGAACCGCCGCTTCAAGCACAATCGCGACAAGATCAAGACCGGCGACATCTACGAGCTCGCCGAGGTCGTGCGCAACCTTTCGCTTCGCGAGAGCGAGAAGGGTCTCTCGACGGGGGAGAAGCAGATGTTCACGCGCACGAAGAAGATCCTCGCCTCCGAGTTGATGTACGCGCTCGACAAGGATGAGGAAGAGGCCGAGAGCTACCTCGACGAGTTGCTCGCCGCGTCGGCGTCGAGCCAGCTCGCGGGAGCTGCGGCCGACTGACGGGCTATCGCGCACGCTCCAGCGCCCCACGGGTGTCTCTGGAGCGTGCGCGGCAGTCTCGTCATCCAGGTGAGAAGACCGCCGGCAGATGGCGATTGCGCTGATCGTGGCCGCGGGGAGCGGCGAGCGCCTTGGCGCTGATCGACCGAAGGCCTTGGTCGAGCTGGGCGGACGCCCACTGCTGGGCTGGTCGCTTCGGGCGCTTGAAGCTATGGAGGAGATTGAGCAGATCGTCGTCGCGTTGCCTGCGGGCGCCGGCCTACCGCCGATCTGCGGCGAGGGCGTGATCGCAGTCGAGGGCGGCGCCTCGCGCTCGGAGTCGGTGCGCTGCGCCCTGGAGGTCGCCGAGCCGCTGGGTCCTGTGCTCGTGCACGACGCGGCGCGCCCGCTGCTGAGCGCGACGATCGCCCGCCGCGTCCTGAGTGCTCTTGAGGCCGACGATCGGGCGGACGCGGCGATCGCGGCGGCCCCGGTGACCGACACGATCAAGCGGCTCGGCGAGGACGGTGGCGTGCTCGAGACGCTTGATCGCGGCAGCCTATGGGCGGTACAGACGCCGCAGGTCTTTCACCGGGCCGCGCTGGAGCGTGCGCTCGCCGCGCCGGTCGAGGTGCTCGCGAGCGCGACCGACGATGCGTGGCTGATCGAGCGCACGGGCGGGCGCGTGGTCGTGGCGCCAATCGCCGAAGAGAACTTGAAGGTGACGACGCCCGCGGATCTCCAGCGTGCGGAGGACCTGCTCGCTCGTCGCGCCGACGCCGACGATCCTGCTTGAATCGCGGCGGCGCTCCGAGCAGCCGCACAGACCCCAGATGCTGACCGACTACCACGTCCACCTGCGCCCCGACGACCTCGACGCGCGCGCCGAGCAGTACTTCACGCCCGCGAACGTCGAGCGCTACCGCGAGGCCGCCGAGGATCGGGGCATCGCGGAGCTGGGCGTATCCGAGCACGTTTATCGCTTTCGCCAGGCACTCGAGGTATGGCGCCACCCGTTCTGGGAGGGCTTTGCGATAGACGACATCGACGAGTACTGCGCGTTCGTGCGCGAGCAAACCGACCTGCGCCTAGGGATCGAGGCCGACTTCGTGCCCGGGGGCGAGGACCGGATGGTCAATCTGCTCACCGCGCGCGACTTCGACTATGTGATCGGTTCGGTGCACTTCATCCGCGATGGCGCCGTGGACATGGACGACTACAGCGTCTGGGACTCCGGGCGCAGCGTCGAGGAAATCTGGAAGCGCTACTTCGAAACGATCGGCGAGGCGGCGCGGAGCGGGATGTTCGACGTGCTCGCCCACCCCGACCTCGTGAAGGTGTGGGGCAAAGAGAGGCCGCTGCCCGAAGGCGACCTGCGCCGCTACTACGAGCTCGCGATGGACGGGATCGCCGAGTCGGGAATCGCGGTCGAGGTCTCGACCGCGGGCCTACGCAAGCGGGTGGAGGAGCTCTACCCGGCCCCCGCTTTCCTGGAGATGTGCCTGGAAGCGGGAGCGCCCGTCGCGCTATCCAGCGACGCTCACCGTCCCGAGGACATCGGCGCGGATTACGCGCGCGCGCGGGAGTTGTTCGCACAGATGGGCGTGAGCGAACTCACGGTGTTCGACCACCGCTCGCGCCGTCAGGTGCCGATCGGCGAGGGCGAGGGCGAGCTGTGAGCGAAGTCGGGACGTGAGCGAAGCCAGGCCATGAGCGCGTTCGTCGGGATCGGTTATGACTCACACCGGCTCGCCGCCGGGCGGCGCCTTGTGATCGGCGGCGTCGAGCTTCCGAGCGAGTTGGGTCTGGAGGGCCATTCTGACGCCGACGTGCTCGCGCACGCGGTGACCGACGCTGTGCTCGGCGCCGCGGGGCTCGGCGACATCGGCCAGCACTTCCCCGATACGGACGAGCGCTGGCGCGGAGCGGACTCGATGCAGCTTCTGGCTGATGTCGTAGAGAGCGCCCACAACGCTGGCTTTGACGTCCTGAACGTGGACTGCACGGTCGTGATGGAGCGCCCAAAGCTCGCTCCGCACCGCGAGCAAATCGCCGAGCGTCTGGCAGCAGTGCTTCAGGTCCAACCAAAGCGCGTGAATGTGAAGGCGAGCACCGGCGAGGGCATCGGCTTCGTCGGACGTGGTGAGGGCGTCGCGGCGCTGGCGGTCGCGAGCCTGCGCGAGCGCTAGGGTTGCGCGGCCATGCGTCGCGTCCAGATCCACGACACCCTCACCGGCGAACTGAAATCGCTTCAGCCGGTGGCGCCCGGGCCGGGTGAGCAACGGCACGTCGGCATCTACGCGTGCGGCCCCACGGTCTACAGCCGGATTCACATCGGCAACGCGCGCCCGTTCGTCGTCTTCAGCCTGCTGAAGCGGTTCCTGGAGCACGAGGGCCACGACGTGAGCCTGGTCGTGAACGTCACGGACATCAACGACAAGATCTATACGGCCGCCGAGGCGCAGGGCCGGGCGAGCGCCGAGCTAGCGGTCGAGATGACTGACCTCTACCGCGCCGACACCGACGCGCTCGGCATCGGCCGCCCCGACCACGAGCCACTCGCGTCGGAGACGATCGATGAGATAGTCGAGCACATCGCGACGCTCATCGAGCGCGGCCACGCGTACGAGGCCGGTGGCGATGTCTACTTCCGCGTGCGCTCCGACAAGGGCTACGGCAGCCTCTCCCACCGGACCGTGGACGACATGGACCAGGGCGAGGGGGTCGAGGGCGCCGAGCGCAAGCAGGACCCCCTCGACTTCGCGCTGTGGAAGGCGCACAAGCCGGGCGAGGACACCAAGTGGCCCTCGCCGTGGGGGGAGGGACGGCCGGGCTGGCACATCGAGTGCTCCGCGATGGCCGAGAAGCTCCTGAAGCTGCCGATCGCGATCCACGGCGGCGGCTCGGACCTCGTCTTCCCCCACCACGAGAACGAGGCCGCGCAGACGCGCGCTGCACGCGAGGGGGAGCTCGCGCGGATCTGGATGCACAACGGGATGATCCAGTTCACGGGCGAGAAGATGGCAAAGTCGGTCGGCAACATCGCCCTGCTGCACGAGGTCGTCGAGGAGTACGGGACCGAGGCTGTGGTGATGTACCTCGTCTCGGGCCATTACCGTCAGCCGCTGTCGTTCTCGGACACCGCGCTAGAGCAGGCGCGCGCGAACGTCACACGCATCCGTGAGGCGGGCCGTCGCCTGGAGTCGGGTCCCTCGCGCTCAGACCTGCAGCCCTTGCGCGAATGCTTCTTTGACGCTCTGGCAGACGATTTCAATACGCCGAAGGCGCTTGGCTTCCTCAACGAATGGATAGCCCAGGCGATCGCCAGCGATGCTGAGGGTCGCGGCGACGAGCACTTGCGCGAAATGCTCAGTGTGCTGGGCTTGGAGAGTCTGCTCGACGCAGTACCTGAGGCTCCGCCAGAGGTGCGCGAGCTGGCCCAGCAGCGCGAGCAGGCACGCGCGCAGCGCGACTTCGAGGCTTCAGACCGGCTGCGGGATGAGATCGCGGCGCGGGGCTGGGACGTGCGCGACGGAGCCGACGGCTTCGAGCTGTTGCCGCGATGATTGCCGGGTGATCATCTACGGGCGCAACCCCGTGCTCGAGGCACTGCGCGGAAGACGGGCCAAGGCTGTGAAAGACGTCTGGGCCACGGCGCCCGCGGCGCGCGAGCAGTGGCTGAAGCGAGCGCGGCCACGGATCGTCTCGGCGGAGGAGATCGAGCGACGCTGCGGCTCAGGCGCTCACCAA
>DATJOE010000140.1:0-11582 GCA_035507305.1 Solirubrobacteraceae bacterium
CACCTCAGCGCTGCGTCGCCTGGCACCGACGGGCCTGAGCACGGACATCGTGTGGACCGCGAACGCGCGCACGCTACGTCACGTGATCGAGATGCGCACGGCCCCTGGAGCGGAGGAGGAGCTGCGGATGGTCTTCGACAAAGTCGCCAGGATCATGCAAGCCGAGGCGCCGGGGCTGTTCCAGGACTTCACCCAGGACGACGAGGGCTCCTGGGTGCCGGAGCACCGCAAGGTCTAGGCTCAAACCCCGAGCGCGACGTGCTCGAATGAGATCGCCTCGAGCATATTGACGTGCGCGACCCCCATCGTGTGTTCGGGCTGGCGCCGACGGTCGGTGGGACTGCCGGGATTGAAGATCTGAAAGGACCCCTCGGCTTCGAGCAGCGGGATGTGCGAGTGGCCGAAGACGACAGCGTCGGCCCGCGGGAAGCGAGCATGCAGGCGCGCGAGCCTGCCGTCGGTAGGCCCGGCGTCGTGCGTCATCCCCAGGCGCGCACCGTGGATCTCGACTTCGACCTCCACGGACAGCCGCTCCAGCAGCGCGGGCTCGTCGACGTTGCCGCGCACGGCAATGACTTCGGGGCCTAGCGCTTGCAACTGCTCGAGTGCACCGACGGTGGAGATGTCGCCCGCGTGGAAGATCAGCTCGGCGTCGCGCAGGCGCGCAAGACAAGCCTCGGGCAGATGGCGTTGTCCTCGGGGGAGGTGCGTGTCGGCGATGATCGCGATTGTCATGGGGCGAGGCTATCTCGCACGGACTTCATCCAGGGCGTGCGATGCGCGCGGCGCAGCTCTCCCGAAGCTCAGTCCTCCTGCGCCTGCATCTCCTTCACCCGCTCCTCGAGCTGCTCGGTGACGGCGGGGTCACGCAGCGTGGTGACATCCCCGAGCGCGCGTCCCTCGGCGATGTCGCGCAGCAGCCGGCGCATGATCTTGCCGGAGCGGGTCTTGGGTAGGTCGTCGGCCCAGATGATGCGCTTGGGGCGGGCGAACTTGCCGATCCGCTCGGCGACGGTCTGGCGAATCCCCTCGACGGTCTGCTCGTTACCTTGCAGATCGCCTTGGAGGGTGACGAAGGCGACGATCGCCTGCCCGGTGTCCTCGTCGTGCTGGCCGATCACGGCGGCCTCGGCTACGTCGGGGTGGGCGACAATCGCGGACTCGACCTCAGCGGTGGAGAGGCGGTGCCCGGAGACGTTGACGACGTCGTCGATCCGTCCGATCACCCAGAAGTAGCCATCCTTGTCGCGCCGGGCGGCGTCACCCACGAGGTAGGTCTCCTTGCCAAAGCGCTTGAAGTAGGTCTCGATGAAGCGCTCGGGCTCCTTGTAGAGCGTGCGCAGCATCGAGGGCCAGGGCCGCGTGAGCACGAGCAGCCCTTGACCTTCCTCGATCGGCTCGCCCGTGGACTCGTCGCGCACCTCGGCGAACACGCCTGGGAAGGGATGCGTGGCGGAGCCGGGCTTCGTGGCGGTGATCCCGGGCAGCGGCGTGATCATGATCCCGCCGGTCTCGGTCTGCCACCAGGTATCTACGATCGGGCAGCGCTCGCTGCCGATCACCTTGTGGTACCAGAGCCACGCCTTGGGATTGATCGGCTCGCCGACCGAGCCGAGCAAGCGCAGGCTGGAGAGGTCGTGCTTCTCGGGCCACTGGGCTCCCCACTTGATGCACGCGCGGATCGCGGTGGGGGCGCAGTAGAGGATCGTGACGCCGTAGCGCTCGACGATCTCCCACCAGATGCCCTTGTCGGGATAGTCAGGGGCGCCCTCCCACATCACGGACGTCGCGCCGTTTGCGAGCGGTCCATAGACGATGTAGGAGTGCCCGGTGACCCAACCCACGTCCGCGGCGCACCAGTACACGTCGGACTCCGGCCGCAGGTCGAACACGTAGCGGTGGGTCGCCGAGACACCCGTGAGATATCCGCCAGTGGTGTGCAGGATGCCCTTGGGCTTGGCGGTGGAGCCTGAGGTGTAGAGGATGTACAGGGGATGCTCTGAATCGAGAGGCTCCGGAGGGCAAGCCTCCTCCGCGATCGCGCAGATCTCGTCGTAGTAGACGTCGCGCCCCTCATTCATCTGGCATTCGATGCCCGCGCTGCGCACGACGACGATCTTCTGCAGCGTGGGCAGATCGCCCATGGCCTCGTCGACGCGGTCCTTGACCGCGGCGGTTTTACCCTTGCGCGAGGCGCCGTCGACGGTGACGAGCAGCTTTGCCTCGGAGAACTCCATGCGCTCGCGCACGGCCTCGGCGGAGAAGCCTCCAAAGACGACATTGTGTGGGGCGCCGATCCGGGCGCAAGCGAGCATCGCGACGACGACCTCGGGGATCATCGGTAGGTAGATGCCGACGACGTCGCCCTTCTGCACGCCCTGGTCCTTGAGGGCGTTCGCGAAGCGCTCGACCTGGGCAAGTAGCTCGGCGTAGGTGATGTCGCGCTCGGTCCCGTCCTCGCCTTTCCAGTGAAAAGCGACGCGGTCGCCCTTGCCGGCGATCACGTGACGGTCGAGACAGTTGTAGGAGACGTTCAGCGAGCCCCCCGTGAACCACTTATAGAAGGGCGGGTCGTCGTCATCGAGCACGCGTGTCCACTGCTGGAACCAATCGAGCTCTTCCGCCTGCGCGACCCACCAGCCCAGCGGATCGGCGGCGGCCTGCTCAAAGACGGCGGGATCGCCAAGCAGGGCACCCTCGCGGAAGGAAGCGGGCGGCTCGAACTTCTCGACGTTCAGCAGCTCGGCAAGCTCGGCATCGAGCGCCTCGCCGGTAGGGGCTGCGTCTGCTTCGGTGGCCATCCTCTCGCTCCTCTCGCTCGAACTCGCGGCCCGCTCAGCGGCGCGGCCCGGCCGTGGTGGGATTCTCCCACCGGCGCGCCGCGCGGGCACCGACGCGCCGGAGGAAGGTCGGGAACCGACAAGGACTAGGGCGCGCGGCGCACCTCCCTATTGGCTCCGGGAGAAAGCGGGATCACCGGCGCGATCGTCCGGCCGAACGTCGAGTTGACAACGGCGGCAAACGACGCGTACCAAGCCGCGGCGGCGGTGGCGATGCCGACGTAGCCGCCCCAATGGGTGATGCTTTCGTGCGCTCCGGTCTCGCCGATCGCGAGCAGGATGAACGTCGCGGTCAACAACGTGAACACGAGCAGCACGGCTCCGCTCGTGCGCAGCGCTGCGACGGTCATGTAAGCGGTGAAGATCGCCCAGGCCCATAGATACAGACCCACCGCATGCCCGGCATTGCCGCCGATCTCCTTGGCATAGAACACGTTCAGGGCCCAGAAGGAAATCCAGAAGGCGCCGAACGAGCAGAAGGCGACTGCGCCAAACGTGTTGCCGGTACGGAACTCCCACAAACCCGCGAGCAACTGGACGATGCCGCCGTAGGCGAGCGCCAGCCCGAGCACGACGGGCGTGCCCTTTTCGTTGACGAGGTTCGCGTTGAACATCGAGAGAACGAACGTGGTCATCGCGAACCCGGCAAGCCCAAGCGGCCCCGGATCGGCGGGTTTCCATCCGGTTAGCGCCCGATCGCTGAGCGCGGGTTCTTCGCGTTGGCGCGGAGGGATATCCCCGCGCTGGACGGTTGCAGCCTCCATGAAAGCCTCCTTCCCCGTCGCCCGCGAATGGTGCGGCGGTGCTTTTGGTGATTCGTGGGACCGGGGGAACGGCAGTTGCGCACGTTCCAGCGGGAGCCCTTCAAGATTTCTATTCCCGGAGGATGGGACCCCTAATCATCCGGGCGCGTAGCTGCGCGGGCGCGAACGGCCCGCTCCTCACTGCCGCGTCCACCGCGGCAAGCAGGTGGATCAGCTGCGTGGCCCGCGGGTGCGCTTGCGGGAGGTGCGCCCGCCGGGCACGTCCTTGGGCTTGCTGGCCGCGGGCGTGACGTCGCCGGCGCCTGTCGTAAGTGCGGGCTTACCCTTGGCGCCGCCCGCTTGCTCACGCATCTGCGCGCGCGAGGGCCAGGGCCGAGCTTCGCCTGACTCCCACGCGGGCGGCTGCCCGTTGGGCCATTTGCCGATGTAGAGAATCCCCATGGCGACGATCCAGAAGGCGGGCACGACCTCGAGTGTGGCGCCGCCGATCGGCAGGAAGATCAAGATGCCGCTGATGATCCCGACGACGCCCATCCAGCGCGTGAGCAGGCCGACGCGCATGGCGTTGATCATCACGACGATCATCCCGACCGCGAGCGATAGGCCCGCGACGAGGTCGAGGTAGTCGATCGCGAGGTTGGCGGCGCCTTTCGTGAGCGCGTTGTCCACGGCGGTGTTCGAGAAGTCGTGGCCGACTGCGAAGTTGTGAGTCTCGATCGCGGTGACGATCTGGTGCGCGACGCTGATTACCGCGAGCGAGCTACCCCCGGCGACGATCAGCATCCGCGCGGGACCCCAAGTCTCGGGGCGGCGGAAGCGGGTGGCCTCGACAAGCAGCAGCAGCACGAGCGTGAGCACGGCGATCGCGACCGCGGCGAGCAGGCTGCCGGCGATCAGGGGGCCAGCGTGGTGACTGATGAATTTGACCTCGGAGGCGCGCGGGCTGGTGGCGGGGCTGGCGACGCCTTCGAACGCGGGTTTGAGCCCTTGCAAGATGCCGACGGTGGGTGCGCCGTTGAGCGTGGCGGTCGTGATGATCCCGCTGAGCAGGTAGAGCACGCCACCGGCAAAGGCCGGCACGGCCAGGCGCAAGCGCCGCTGCGTCTCCCAGGCGACCTGGTCTTTGATCTCTCGCCGGTCAGGCATCGGCGGGAGTCTATGATGAGCGCATGGAGGGCGGCGGCCTGGGCGATTTGTTCGGAGATCCCGAGGAGCTTCAGCGCCGCCTAGCGGAGTTCGCGGAACAGATGCAGGGCCAGCAGCGACTGGCCTGGGCGGATAACGCGATCAAGCTCGCGGTCGACATGACGGTGGCGTCGATCGAACGGATCAACCTCCAGGGCAACGCGGAGGCTCAGGCCGAACAGATCCGCACCGTGATGGCGCTGGTCTTCCCGGAGGCGGTCACGCTCGTGCGCGAGGCACGCGCCGGGCTGCAGTAGGTTCCTCGCCGCCGCGCTCGGCGGCACGCTGTTCCTCGCGCTCGGCCTCGCGCGAGGCACGGCCCGCGGAGATGACTTCCTTGAAGGAGCGAAAGCGGAAGATGAACACGACGGAGGCGAGGCCGACGGTCGCGGTGAAAGCGGCGATCGCAATCTGCTGCCCTACCGAGTAGGCGGCGACGACGTCGGTCGAGGCGGTCCCGGCGAAGACCTTGACGAGCAGCGCCTGCTGGACCCCCGCGCCGCCGGGGGTGAACGGCACAGCGCCGGCGACCTGGTTGACGCCAAACACGAGCAGCACGTTTTTTACGGAGCCGCCGACGCCGAAGGCATCGAGGAAGAACCAGAAAGCCGCAAACCGCGAGAGCCAGGCGAGCACCTGCAAAGAGGCGACTTCGCGCAGGTAACGGCGACGGTCGCTGAGGATCGTCACGCCCTGGCGCACCCGCGCCCAGAAGGCCTTCACGCGCGAGGAGAGCACGGCGAACGCGAGCAGCCCGAGCACGGCGATCAACGTGATCAAGAACAGCGTGAAGCGAAAGTGCTCTGCGAAGTAGGAGATTTCAAAGGCGTTTAGCTTGGAGAAGTCGGGGGGCTTGGGGAACACGCCTTGGGTGAAGGCGAAGATCAGGACGAAGATGCCGACGGCGGCATCGAACACGGACTCGACGAAGAAGGCGGCGGCGACCGTGGGGTAGCTGGACCCGGGGATCGAGGAGCGCGTGAGGAACAGCTTGATGATGTCTCCACCGCGCGCGGGGACGACGTTGTTGAAGCCGACCGCCGCCCAATAGGCCCCCCACACGCGCCGCCACTGAAAGCTCGCGGCGGGGTAGGCGGCGCGCAGGCTGTTGAAGAAGGCGCGCGAGCGCAGAGTCAGGTTGAGCCCGAAGAACAGCAAGCCGAGTAGCAACAGACCCCAGTTGACGGCGGCGAGGTCGGAGAAGAACTGCCCAACGGCGTTGAAGAACGAGGTGAGGGTGTCACCGATCGAGGCCGAGGCGAGCTGCGCGGGCACAAGTCAAGCGTACGCGGCAGGCTGGGCGGCCTTGCAAGCGATGGGCGGGGCGACTCGCGCGCGGCGTCGCCGCCGCGCGCAATGTCATCCGATGAGAACTCGAACTACTTGAGGATCTTGATGATCCGCTCCATGCCGATCAGCGTGTGCGGGCGCCCGTCCTGCGTGGGCATGAAGCAAGCCTGCACGTACCATCCCGGCTTGGCGGTGATCGTCTGCTGCTGAAAGGCACCGGTCGAGATCGGGCCCGCGAAGCTGACGGGCGGACCGACGACGAGCTTTTCGATGCCCTTTTCGTGACCGGTAGCAAGCGCCTTCAGCGCGGTCTTTGCGGCCTTCTGGCTCTTGACGGGGAAGGCTATGTCCATGTGCACGAGATAGCCTTCGTTTTCAAAGCGCACGACCTCGCCGACTTTGAGCGTGGCGGGGCCACGGAAGCCGAAGTCGATCGACTTCACGGTTGCCTGCGGCGCGGGAAGCGCAGCGGGCGCGGTCGAAGCGGCGACCGCGAAGCTGGTTCGCGCCCACTTCGAGGACTTTTCGCCTTCGGCGTTGAAGGCGACGTACTGACCGGCCTGCAGCACGGTCTGCGCTTCGCTCGCGGTGCCTTTGCCGGCTTCGGCGTCGAACACGATCGTGCCGTACTTCGCTGCGGCGTTCGGGTCGCTGGAGAGCTTGTTGGAGTCGAGCACGGAGTAGAATTCCGACAGGGCGACTCCGGGCTTCAGCTCGAACAGCACGACGGAGGGTTCCTTGCCGGAGGAAGCGGTGCTCGCGACGTTGACCGCACCGGCCTGCAGGGCGCCGGAGATCGTGATTGAGGTGGGACTCACAGAGGCGGACACAGTCGGCAGGGTGCTCGCGGCCTGCGCGGAGGCGCTTGTAACCGCGCCGATGCAGAGCGCGGCACAAGCGCAGGCGAGGACGAACTGGCGAAGCGTTCTCCCGACCCCGATGGGGCTCGTGAAGCGATGTGGCATCTGGTCGATCCTTTCGTTTGGCAAGCAGAACGGGTCAGCATCCGTTTCCCCCCGGACCTGCTGATGTTCGACTCGGCCCGATCGCCGAGAAGGACGCCGTCCATCCGTTGGACACCCGGTCCGGCGTAGGCCGGAGCCGTTGGCGCGCGCGGGAGTATAAGCAGCTGTGAAGCGCGTGTAAACGACCTTCACGCCTCCCCGCGCGAGCGGAGCCCGCCGTTCGCGAGACCTCAGTCGGCCAACAGGTCGGCCAGTCGGTCGTGGGACTCGCCCAGGCCCTTCTCCATTCCGGAGGCGAGCATCCCGTCGCGTTCCTCGCTCGTGTGGAACAGGGAGGTCCCACGTACGCGCGTCCTGCCTTCGCCAAGGTCCTCGAACGTGGCGGCCTCCAGGACGACGTGGCCCGGGAGTCCCTCCCATTCAAAGGTCTGCGCGATCCGCTCGGGTGGGCTCACCTCGCGAAAGACACCTTTGAAGGCGTTGAGACGCCCATCGGCGTCGTCGCGGACCACGAAGCGCCAGACGCCACCGGGGCGCGGGTCGAGCTGCTCGACAGTCGTCGTCGTACCGCGCGGGCCCCACCAGCGCGCGAGGAGATCGGGGTCGATGTAAGCAGCGAACACCCGCTCACGTGGGGCGTTGAAGACGCGCTCGTTGACGATCTCGCGATCTGAGGGTGTGCTGATCGTGGTGACGCCGAGGACTATCTCCTGCTGGGTATCCATGGCTTCTCTCCTTTGTCATCTTCAAGTAGCTCGCCGAGACGGTCCAGGCGCCCGTCGAGCACCCGCCGGTACTGATCGATCCAAGCCCGCATGCCCTCGAGCCGTCGCGGGCCGAGGCGACAAACTCGCGCGCGACCGACCTTCTCGCTGCTGAGCAGCCGAGCGTCCTCGAGGATCCGCACGTGCTTCTTCAGTCCCGTGAGCGTGATCTCGAACGGCTCGGCCAACTCGCTGATCGTGGCGGCGCCACTCCCGAGCCGCTCGAGGATCGCTCGCCGCGTTGGATCGGCGAGCGCCGCGAACGCTTCGTCGAGCTCTTCTTGATACTGAACCATATGGTTCAGTATACAAAGCTCGGATCTCTTCCCGATCGGTGAGGCCGCCTGGCCTCACCTAAACCGGCCCCGCGGAGCCAGGCTCAACTCTCGATCGCCTGGCCCGCCGCCCGTGCGGCCTTCGCACGTTTGAATCCCAGCACCGCGGCAAGCGCGACCAACGCGGTGATCAGCCCCGTCAGCGTCTCGACCAAGCCTTGGGCGACCTTGAACGTGTCCGCGAGCCTCGACATCAGTTCGGCCGGACGCTCCGTCCACGGTACCTGGACCTTGACGTCGATCGCATAGGTTTCGATGCTCGCTTCCTCGGGGCGCGCCGCCTCTTCGGGTTCGTTGGAGCGACGAACGCTCACGATCGGACGGACATCGAGCGAGAGCTTCTGATCCCCACCGATCTTGGGACCGACGTACCATTCCCAATGAGCGGTATCTGTCTCGAGAAACGACTTTTCCTGCCATGTTCGGTCATCGATCGCGAACGTGTAAGTCGAGGATCTCAAGCGAGCATCGACCACGCACGAGACCACGATCGCCGGGGCCGCGGTGGCGCTCGTGCTCTGCAGTATGCGCTCGGGTGGAAGCGAGCGATTCAGCGTGAGGGCTGCTTTCACCGTTTCGGTGTTGCCACGCGTCATCGAGATTTTCTTCGGGTAGAGCACACGGGCATAGGCGCCATGTTCTGTGATCCGCGCGCAGCGGCGCTGATACGCCGCGAAGTGGGCGGACTGAGGGACTATCAGTCCTTTGACGGGCGGGGCTTCCGAGCCGCCCGTGCGTTTCACAGCCCCCGTTGGTCTCCGGGGCCCCACGGGCGTCTTCGCTACGGCGTGTCCGGTTTGCGCCGTCCCTTCCGCTGGGCTGTAAGTCTTGGTTTCTTTGCTCGCTGAGACGTGTGACCTGGTGGCGGGCGCCGCGACGGTCGGGGTGGCCTCGGCTTCGCTCGCGCCGGCTTCCGTTGTCTGCGATGAGGACGTGGTCGGCTGAGCGCCGCCTTCCGGCGCCGCGCTCGGGGTGGTCGTGCTCGTGGCGGACGGCGTCGTAGCAGCGGCCGAGGCTGTCGTGCTCGTGGTTGTAGTAGCGGCTTCGGCCCTAGCCGTCGCAACGGGGGCTTGCGATGAAGTGGAGCCGGTATCTGCCTCGACGCTCGGTGAAGTCTCGGTTCGCGCCGAGACTTCACTCGGTTCGGGCTTGTGCGCTCGCGCGGTCTGGACTCCAGCCGGCAGCCTTACCGGATGTGGTCGCGATCCGGCTTTAGCAGGGGGCGCTACGTGACCCGTCCCGGTGGCTGCGACGTGCCCCGTCCCGGTGACGCCCCGTGGGTGGGGAATTCCGGTCGGAGCCGTGGTCGCTGCATGCTCGGAATGGGGCGCGCCTCCTCCACAGCCAGCGATCACGACCGCGATCGCAAACGAGGCACCCAAGCTGCCGACTAGCCACCCACGTGGCTCCATCGCCTGTCCCCCAGGAGACGAGAGTTCAAACTATTGAGCTTCGCCGAACCTTAGCGACTTGTGAGTCTGCCTGCGGTCGCGACAACGAGTGACTATGCAGGCAAGTGTAACTAATCCGTGAAAGTAGGACTATTCCATTCTTCAGTACGTTAGCATCGGCGCGTCGGGGTAGTGATCGCTACTTCGGCTATCCGTATGCGACGTCGGGGGTAGCACTTGTCGCGCCAAAGTCAGGCGGCCCCAAAGGCACAACCGGTTGCGTCGCCCTGCGCCCCGATCAGCGCCGCCTTCGCCGTCGCTGACCCAGAGCCCATCTCCCTTCAGAGCGGTCCACTCCGCACCGGCCGCCCGCAAGCAGCTACAGCACTACGCGGCCAAGCGACCTGCGCAAATCACGCCTAAAGGAGTCTCCATGCCGGATGCCCCACAGACCGACCCAGGTTTCCAATTCGTAGGCCACCCTGCAATCGAGGTCCCGCAGACCGTTCAGCAACTCCCCGACCCACTTGGACCCCTGGCACGGCTCGTAGGCGATGCGAAAGAAGCGAGGTGGAAAGGCGAAGGTTTCAATGCGATCTGGCGACCGCATCCACTCGCCGAAGGGGGGCAGGACCGATTCCTCGAGCTCAACATCACGACCGAGACGCTCGTCTTCAAGAGGATTCCCGGCGCGATCCCCAACCGCGGCCTGCTGATGCCCGACATCAACATGTTTGGCGTCACCTACATGCAGCAGATCGCCGAACGGCACGATCCGACCGAAGGGCTGCACGTGGAGCCGGGCATCTGGGCGAGTGTCCCTCACACAACGAACCCGGCCGAGCCTCCCACCGTCGTGCGGATGGCCTCGATTCCTCACGGTACGGCAATGCTCGCCCAGGGCACCGGCAAGACGATCCTCGGCGGTCCGCACATCGGCGAAAACAACATCATCCCGTTCCCAGTCGGCACGCCGCCGCCGCCGAACTCGGCCTTTCCCGCGGCCGAGGCGACGTTCACGGAGCTGAACCTCGCCACGCAGACGAAATTTCGTCACGAGTCACCCGATATCTCCCAGCAGGACCTGCAGAAGCTGGTGATCAACCCCAACAGCTTCCTTGCGAAAGGGCTCGCCGGAAAGACCGTCGTCAATACGACGGTGCTCGCGATCTCGACGCTGCACACGCCGGTCAAGGGCGGCGGGACCGCGAACACCGCGTTCCTCGAAGCGGCGAGCTTCCCACCGGGTGGAAACGCCAAGGCGGTCGAGGTCGATGCCATCTTCTGGATCGAGGCGATCGAGGGCAAAAGCGGGGCGCCGAACACGCACCAACTGCAGTACACGCAGCTCGTCCAGCTGGACTTCAACGGTCTGCGCTGGCCGCACGTCTCCGTCGCCACGCTTGAGCTCGAGCAGGTGGAGTGACACGGAGCGACGCGCAGGAGCACGACGCACTCAAGTAGCCATTGACAAGAAAGGTCGCTTCCATGCTCTTCATTAAGCCCGGACTCTTCGCGAAGCTCGAGACCCCAGAAGGTCTGAAGACTGCACTGCAGGCCGCGATCGAGCTTGAGCACGCGACGATTCCGCCCTACCTCTACGCCCTCTTCTCGCTGGAACCAAACAGCAACACCGAGATCGGAGAGCTGATCGACAGCGTCGTCAAAGAGGAGATGGCGCACATGGCGATGGCGTGCAACATCCTCAATGCGATCGGCGGCAAACCGGCGATCGCGACTCGCGAGTTCGTCCCGACCTACCCCGGACCGCTACCGGGCACGGTCGAGGAAGGGCTGATCGTCCACCTGCGGGCCTTCTCGCTATGCCAGCTCGAAACCACGTTCATGGCGATCGAGGAGCCCGAGGAACCGCTGAACATCCCCGATTTGGCAGAGGCGCCGGCACTGACGATCGGCGCCTTCTATACGAAGATCAAACAGCAAATCGAAGCGGGCGGGCCATCGATCTTCGTTGGCGACCCGGCACGGCAGGTCACCGTGCGGTCATTCCCCGAGGTCATCCCGGTCACCGACGTCGCGACGGCATC
>DATJOE010000141.1:0-3104 GCA_035507305.1 Solirubrobacteraceae bacterium
GCCAACTCGTGGTCAAGCGTCGAGACCTGCACGTCGATCAGCTCGGGGTCGCCGCGCTCATCGCTTATCTCGCTATTGCGACGCAGCCCGCTCCAGCCGTCGAGCTTGCGGAAGTGAGTGAATTCGGTCTGCTCGCGGCGGGCTCCGATCGCCAGCGAGCGGCAGTCCACCGACGGAAAGCGGTGCCGTACTTGATCGGCAAGCGCGGGAATCGGCTCAAACGCGATGTGTCGACCGTGCGGGGCGATCCGCACCGCCTCGGCAAGCACCTGGCCGCGGTTGGTGCCAACGTCGACGTACGTGTCATGCGGCCCAAGCGCGGCCGCGAGGATCGCGGTGATGCCGACCTCCTCGCGCATCGCCTGGCGCGCCGGGGGATAGGCCGCGGCCAGCAGCTCGGGGCGATCCAGTCGCCGAGCGAGGAAAGCCATCGTCCGCCGCACCGGATGCATCAGCCCGCCCTCCCTGATCGCGAGGTCGAACCGGAGCGCGAGGTCGAACCCGAGGCCGAACGCGCCCGCGCTGCCGGGCGCAGCAATGCCAGCGGCAGCTGCCAGGGCCGTTGCAGCACGGTGGTCAGGCGCGAGCTGCGAGCACGCTCCGAGCGCGGGGCCTTGATCGAGATCGTCTCGGCCGCGAGTAGCCGATTGCCCTCCAGCGGCACCCCGACCGCGAGCGCGCTCGTGTCCGGCAGCGGCGCATCCAAGCCCAAGTGATCGAGCAGCTGCCGCAGGACCCCCTGCGGGTCGGCGACTAGATCCTCGTAGCGCAGGAACATCCGTCGCGCGCGGGGCTGGCGCAGGAACACGTAAATCGAGAGCAATTGCGTGAGCCACAGGCCGAGGTTCGTGCCGAGTGCCCGCACGCGCCGCTCCGCCACTTCGTGGGGGCTCAGCTCGCGCACGTTGGACTCCACCACGGACTGGGGGTCACGCACGAGGAACACGAGGTGCAGCTCGATTCCAGCGATCCGCTGCAGTTGGCGCGCGCGTAGCGGGAAGTGCGAGGTGTCGATCACATACGACGCACCCGCGACGTTGGCGATCGCCGCGAACAGCGACTCGGTCGCGCGGCGGTAGCGCGGCAGCACGCGCCCGCGTTGCCTGCGCTCGCCCAAGCGGAAGATCGCCGAGGATCGCTCGATCAGTCGGTTCACGGCCTCGCCGCGGAGCCCTTGCTCGACGTCGCCGAGCTCGCCGCGCACGGCCTCCCAGAAGCGCGTGCGCTCCTCCCCGGCCCAGCGACCACTGCCCTTTAGCAACCACTCGTCCACCTCGCCCGCGTAGAAGCAGCCCGCGCAGTTGCCGAGCGCGACGCCAAGGATCGTCGAACCGCTGTGCCCCGCACCCATCACGTAGACGACGCGAAGCCGCTCGCCCGCCGGCGGATCTCCCGCCGCGGTGCGCTCGCCCACCGCGAGGACCTCGCTCACCGGGCCTGGCGGCGCGCCGAAGCCCCAGCGACCGGCCCGAGCAGCGAGAAGACCAGTTTCCACGGCAGCTGGAGCACCGCGGTCAGCAGCGAGAAGCGCGGCGGGCGCGGAGCGCTGCCATTGAGCGACACGACCTGCTCGCGGGCGACGCGGTTGCCCTGAAAGGCCACGCCCGTGCGCAGCTCTTCGAAGTCAGGTAGCGGCGCGGAGGACTCCATCCGGTCGAGAATGTCGCGAACCACGCCTTCGGGGTTAGCGACGAAGTCCTCGTGGCGCACGAGCAGCCGGCGCTTGCGCGGGTGGCGCAGGAAGACGAACAGCGAGATCAGGTAGGTCAGCCACATGTACGCGTTTGTCTGAAGCGGCGTGAAGCGAGGCTCGACGACGTCGTCGCGATCCCACGAAGCGACGATGCTCTGCGGGTCGCGCACTAGGAACAGTAGGTACAGGTCGATGCCCTCGACGTGTTGCAGCTCGCGCGCGCGTCGAGGGAAGTGCGAGGTGTCGACGATCTGCCGCGCGTGGCCGACCTGAGCGATCGTCCGGTACAGCTCCCCCGCAAAGCGGCGGTAGGGTCCGCGCAAGTGCCGCTGCTTGCCCCAGAAGCGAGCGCGAAACGGCGCCGATGATGCCTCCAGGCAGCGCGCGACCTTACCCGTCAGCTCGGGGTCTACGTCGACCCGCTCGCGCACCTCGCGCCAGAAGCGTTCGCGTTCCTCCCCGCCGAGTGGGGGGTCCCCCGAGCAGCGCAGCCACTTGTCCATCTCGCCCGCATAGATCACGCCGTCACAGTTGCCAAGCGTAATCCCGAGAATCGTGGACCCGCTACGTCCGGCGCCCATCACGTAGGCGACCTTTGGACGTACCAAAGGCTCCGGCGATGCTTGCGCGGGCCGGTCAGCGGAATAGGTCTCAGGCGGCGCCGATCTCGCCATCGCGGGCGCCATTGTTACAGATGCTCGAAGCACGCTAATGGGCTTGAACACGATGGTCACAGATCGTCATAACCCCACAGCGAGACGAGGTCGCGGTCTAGGTACTCGCTCAGCGCAAGTACCTCGGGCTCGTAGCGGCGGCGCAACTCGGACATCAGCCGCTCGTCGGCCGGCTCGGGCTCGGCGTACAGCACACGCTGCTTGGTCGCGCGCAGCGCCCGGCGGCGCATGCGCTCGGGGGTGAGCGCCTTGACCGTGCCCTTGACCGCGTGCGAGATCGGTCCGCGCCCGACCGAGACCGCGTGGATCAGTTCTGAGAGACCCCGCGAGCGGGGACGCACCGTGGGATTGGCCTGCACGGTGCCGAGCGCCACTGTCTGATCCACGCCGAGGAAGCCCAGCACGCGACGTACCGTTGCCTCGTTGTCGGCGCGGAAATCGTCGTAGATCAGTACGAGCATCCGCTCGCGCGTGAAGCGCTGCTCGTAGCGACGCAGCTGCTCGACGTAGCGCACGTGCTCGGAGTAGAGCAGCGTTTGCGGCCAGTATGTGTAGCGAGGGATCTTCCGCCCCGCGCTCCGCTCGGACTCGAGCGCCAGGGCCGCCGCGAGGTCGTGCTCGGTCTCGATGTAGCTCTCCAGGAACTGCAGGTGAAGCGAGCGCAAAAGGCTCGCGGGCTCGCGCAGGATCGCGACGATCCGCGCCTGCGGTTGCGCCTCGGCGATGTTCGCGGCCGC
>DATJOE010000142.1:0-2449 GCA_035507305.1 Solirubrobacteraceae bacterium
CGTGCATCCCGAAGACGAGCTCTTGGCGCGCGACGAAGCCCAGCGATTGCACGAGCCCGCGATAGCGATCGTCGCTCACCACACGTTGGTCCTCCCAGCGCGCGAACGGGTGGGTTCCGGCGGCGCCGATCTTCAGATTGAGCGCCTGCGCACGGTCGCGCGCCACCCCCCGTAGCGTCGCGAGCTCACCCGCCACCGCGGGAACATCCGGGCACGGCGCTGTTGCGATCTCCAGCACCGACTCCAGGAACTCAGGCTTTATCTCCCCCGATGGCGGCTCCTCGCCGAGAATCGAGTCGATCGCGCTGACGAGGTCAAGCGACGAGCCGTCGAGGATCATGAGCTCCTCCTCGATCCCCACCGTGTAGCGCGGGCCCACGAAGTGGTGATCCATCCGTGCACTTTATCCACCGGGAAGGCTGCCGGCCTCGCCTGGTCGATTGCCGGCTGCGCTGAAGCAGTCGCCGGCCTTGCCGGGCCAGAACTGCTCGCCTTCTGGGTCGGACCGGCAGCGGACAGCTGATCCCTCCGAGGATGCCGTCCACGTCGTACTCGGGCAGGGGCGTCAGCATCTTCACCAGCGATCTGGTGCCGGAAAGGCACCGTGGGCATCGCTTCGGCGTCTCGCGGCTAAGTCGCCCGAGCCGAGCCTAACGATGCTGTGGCGGAGCTAGCGAACATGCGTTCGCGGAACAATTTGGGGACCAAACTGAGCCGTATCAGGCTCGACAAGGCGGCAACAGGATCAACGGACACGGGCACCAGCAACTGAGGGGCACCCGATCTGTCGCGCCGGGGGCCGGGCGGTCGCAGGTTCAAATCCTGTCTCCCCGACTAAGAAATGCCTGCAAATGAGCTGTTTCCTGTAAGCGTTCAGTTGGTTAGGGGACATAACCCCGGCGCGTCGAATCTGTATGCGTGGAGCGCGCCGAGGCCGAGGCGATCTACGACGCAGGACGCGAGGTCGTCGTCGAGGTGTTGCTGCGTATGGACCGCCGTATCCAGCAGCTCGAGGCCCGCGTCGAGAAGCTCGAGCGCGAGCTGAGCAAGAGCTCGCGCAACTCTTCACGTCCGCCGAGCTCCGATCCACCCAGCTCCCCTCCGCGCAGCAAGGATCCCTCCGGCCGCAAGCGTGGCGCTCAGCCCGGCCACGCGGGCCATGGGCGCGAGCTTTTGCCGGCGTGGGCGGTGGACGAGGTCATCGAGCACTGGCCCGAGCGCTGCGGCTGCGGCCACGTCTTCTGCGAGAAAGAGCGCCGCCCGGCGGGCGAGCCGGCACGCTTTCAGGTCGAGGAGCTGCCGCCGATCACGGTCAGGGTGATCGAGCACAGGGCTGAGCGGATGCGTTGCCCCGAGTGCGGCCGGCGCAGTCGCGCGCAGCTGCCGGCAGGGGTGGCAAAGAGCTCTTTTGGCCCGCGCCTGCAGGCGGCCGTAGCTACGGTCTCGGTGCGCAACCGCGTCTCGCGCGAGGACGCCGTGGAGCTGTGCGAAGAGCTGTTCGGCGCGCGCATCAGCTCGGGAGCGGTGGACGCGATCCTCAGCCGCGCCGCAGAGGCGCTGGAAGACCCGGTCGAGCATCTGCTCGCGCGCGTGCGCTCAGCCAAAGCGCTGAATGTGGATGAGACCGGCTGGCGCACGGCCGGCGAGCGCCGCGCGCTGTGGGGCGCGTTCACTGCTCGCCACGCCTACTTTCAAATCGCCCCCGATCGCCACGAGGACCAAGCCAAGAGCCTGCTCGCCGGCACCGAGGCGATCGTGACCTCCGATCGCTGGTGGGCATATACCCACCTGCCGCTTCACCGCCGCCAACTGTGCTGGGCTCACCTGCGACGAGACTTCAAGGCGCACGCCGAAGGGCTCGCCGCCGAGCGGGAGTTCGGCGAGACGGGGCTTGAGCTCTGCGGGCGCATCTTCTGGGCGTGGGAGGTCTTTCAACACACCGAAGACCGGCGTGAGCTAAAGCGCACGGTTCGCTCGCTGCAGCGCACCTACAAGCCGATCATCCGCTCCTTCGCCGCCACGCGTCAGCGCAACAAGCGCTGCCGAGGGATGGCGCGCAACATCTTGAAGGCCTGGCCGGCGCTGTGGACGTTCGCGGCGCACAAGGGAGTCCAGCCAACCAACAACCACGCCGAGCGTGCGCTGCGCAGCGCCGTCATCTACCGCAAGCTCTCGCTCGGGAACCAGTCCGAGGGCGGCGAGCTACGCACCTCGAGACTGCTCTCCGCGCACACCACCTGCCGGCTACAGCGACGGTCGCTGTTCGCCTACCTGACCGACGCGATCGCCGCCCACGCCCGCGGCGATCCGGTTCCCCTGCTCGTCTGAGCCGCCAGGAACTGAACGCTTACCGAAAACCCGGCAATTGCAGGGAAGAATTCGTAAGCGGCGAACGGGCTTCGAACCCGCGACCTCAAGCTTGGGAAGCTTCGCCGTAGGGTTGTGTGGA
>DATJOE010000143.1:0-20751 GCA_035507305.1 Solirubrobacteraceae bacterium
CGAGGAGGACCCGACCTTCCAGGTCCAGACCAATGAGGAGACGGGCCAGACGGAGATCTCGGGGATGGGCGAGCTGCACCTGGAGATCCTGGTCGACCGCATGAAGCGCGAGATCAACGTCGAGGCGAACGTCGGACGGCCGCAGGTCTCCTACCGCGAGACGGTGCGTGGCACGGCCGAGAAGATCGAAGGCAAGTTCGTGCGCCAGACCGGCGGCTCGGGCCAGTTCGGGGTGGTCTTCATCGACCTCGAGCCGGCGCCCGGCGAGGGCTTCGAGTTCGTGAACAAGATCAAGGGCGGCAACATCCCCTCCGAATACATCCCCGCCGTCAAGCAGGGTGTCGAAGAGGCGCTGGAGAACGGCGTCAAGGCGGGCTACCCGATGGTCGACATGCGCGTGACGCTGGTCGACGGCAAGTACCACGACGTGGACTCCTCGGAGATCGCGTTCAAGGTCGCGGGCTCGATCGCGTTCAAGGAGGCCGCCAAGCGCGCCAAGCCGGTGCTGCTGGAGCCGATCTTCGCGGTCGAGGTGATCACGCCGGAGGACTTCCTCGGCGACGTGATCGGCGACCTGTCTCGCCGCCGCGGCCGCGTTGAGGGCAACGAGCGCAGGGGCAACGCGCTCGCGGTCACGGCGCGGGTGCCGCTCAGCGAGATGTTCGGGTACGCGACGGACCTGCGTTCCAACACCCAGGGACGCGCGAACTACACGATGCAGTTCGACGCCTACGAGGAGGTTCCGGCGAACATCGCGGAACAGATCGTGGAGCAGAGGACGGGTGAGCCGGTGCCGGCATAGCCGGCGCACGGGTCGAGGTTTTTCTTTTCAGGAGTGGCGGCCGTCACCGACGGCCGCATTTAGATAGATTTCTCAGGTTCGTCCTCACGGACGGGCATACAAGTCGATAAGGAGCGAACCAAAAGTGGCGAAGGAGAAGTTCGAGCGCGACAAGCCGCACGTCAACGTCGGCACCATCGGTCACATCGACCACGGTAAGACGACGCTGACCGCTGCGATCACGACGGTGCTTGCAGAGAAGGGCGGCGCCGAGGCCCGCAGCTTCGAGGAGATCGACAACGCTCCCGAGGAGAAGGAACGCGGGATCACGATCGCCACTTCGCACGTCGAGTACCAGACGGAGAACCGTCACTACGCCCACGTGGACTGCCCGGGCCACGCGGACTACGTGAAGAACATGATCACGGGCGCGGCGCAGATGGATGGCGCGATCCTCGTGGTCTCCGCCGCCGACGGCCCGATGCCGCAGACTCGCGAGCACATCCTGCTCGCCCGTCAGGTCGGCGTTCCCTACATCGTGGTGTTCCTCAACAAGGCCGACATGGTCGACGACGAGGAGCTTCTGGAACTCGTCGAGGTCGAGGTGCGCGAGCTGCTCTCCGAATACGACTTCCCGGGCGACGACATCCCTTTCATCACGGGTTCGGCGCTGAAGGCGCTGGAAGGCGACGAGGGCTACAAGGAGAAGATCGTCGAGCTGGCGGGCGCGCTCGACAGCTACATCCCCGAGCCGACGCGCGAGCTGGACAAGCCGTTCCTGATGCCGGTCGAGGACGTGTTCTCGATCACGGGTCGTGGCACGGTGGCGACGGGTCGTGTCGAGCAGGGCGTAGTCAACACGGGCGACACGGTCGAAATCGTCGGCATCAAAGACTCCGAGCAGACCGTCGTCACCGGAGTCGAGATGTTCCGCAAGATTCTCGACCAGGGCCAGGCGGGCGACAACGTGGGCTGCCTGCTGCGTGGCACCAAGCGCGAGGAGATCGAGCGTGGTCAGGTGCTGTGCAAGCCCGGCTCGATCACGCCGCACACGAAGTACAAGGCCGAGGTCTACGTGCTGAAGAAGGAGGAGGGTGGTCGTCACACCCCGTTCTTCACTGGCTACCGGCCGCAGTTCTACTTCCGTACCACGGACGTCACGGGGGTGGCGAAGCTGCCGGATGGCGTCGAGATGGTGATGCCCGGGGACAACGTCCAGATGGAGATCGAGCTGATTCAGCCGATCGCCATGGACCAGGGCCTGCGCTTCGCGATCCGAGAGGGCGGTCGCACGGTGGGCTCTGGCGTCGTCACCGAGATCGTCGAGTAGTACCCGCCGCTCCGGGTCACCCGGGGCGGCACCAACAACTGCAGTCCGATACGACTAACTGGCCCCCGGCGGGGACCGTTTGACCGCCGGGGTTTTTCTCGCGCGAAGTGCGGCGAGATGAGCAGCAAGCTAACGACTACGAAATACCGACAGACAGAAACAGGAATTCAGAGAAGCGGCAAATGGCATCGGCCACACAAAACAAGATCCGGATCCGCCTGAAGGCGTATGACACCTCGGCGATCGAGTCGGCGGCGAAGGAGATCGTCGAGACGGCGACGCGCACCGGCGCGAGCGTCTCCGGCCCCGTGCCGCTGCCGACGGAGAAGAACGTCTACTGCGTGATTCGCTCGCCCTTCAAGGACAAGGACTCGCGCGAGCACTTCGAGATCCGTACGCACAAGCGCTTGATCGACATTCACCAGCCGACGCCGAAGACGGTGGACTCGCTGCAGCGCCTGGACCACCTGCCGGCGGGCGTGGACATCGAGATTCGTCTCGCGACCTGACCCACGATGTCCGCGATTCTCGCCAAGAAGATCGGCATGACCCAGCTCTTCCAGGAAGACGGCAGCGTCGCGCGCGTGACGGTGCTCGAGGCGGGACCCTGCCCGGTGACGGCGATCCGCACCGAGGAGCGTGACGGCTACGAGGCGGTGCAGCTTGCGTTCGGCCAAGCTAAGGAGAAGCACCTCACCAAAGCGGAGCTAGGTCACCTCAAGAAGGTTGACGCGCCACCGCTGCGTCACGTGGTCGAGTTCCGCGGCGAGGTCGGCGAGCTGCAGCTGGGCGAGAGCGTGACGGTCGAGGCCTTCGAGGTCGGCGCGCGCGTGAAGATCTCGGGCAAGTCGAAGGGCAAGGGCTTCCAGGGCACGATCAAGCGCCACAACTTCAGCCGCGGCCCGAAGTCGCACGGTTCGCACAACGTTCGTGCGCCGGGTTCGATCGGCGCCTCGGCCTGGCCGGCGCGCGTGATGAAAGGGATCCGCGGCCCGGGCCAGATGGGCGCAAAGCGCGTGACACAGAAGGGCCTTGAGGTCGTGGCGGTGGACGCGAAGGAGAACTTGCTGATGGTGCGCGGCTCGGTGCCGGGACCCCGCGGCGGCGTGGTGGAGGTGCGCAGCGATGCCTGACGCCCCGATGCTCGGCAAGTCAAAGAAAGTGAAACTTGACGATGGCGCCTTCGGCGCACGATTCCACGGCCCGCTGGTGCACCAGAGCGTGCGCGCGGAGCAAGCTGCGCGCAGGCGCGGGACCGCGGCGACGAAGACGCGCGGAATGGTCTCGGGCGGTGGCGCGAAGCCGTGGCGCCAGAAGGGCACGGGCCGCGCCCGCGCGGGCTCGAACCGCTCGCCGATCTGGACGGGCGGCGGCACGGTGTTCGGACCCCAGCCGCGCTCGTACACGTTCAAGGTGAACCGCAAGGAGCAGCGCGCGGCGCTGCGCAGTGCGCTCTCGTTGCACGCGGAGCGCGGCTCGCTGGCGATCCTCGACGCGGGCGCGTTCGCGGCGCCGAAGACGCGCGAGGCACTGGACCTGCTCGAAGACTGGGGCCAGAACGGACCGACGCTTGTGGTGCTCGGCCCCGAGGAGTCAAATGCCGCGCTGTCGTTTCGCAACCTGGATCGCGTCGCGGTGCTCGCTGCGGCGGACGTGGGCGTGACCGAAGTAGTCGGCGCGGCCTCGCTGCTCGTCTCCCAGGAGGCGCTTGACGAGCTGACCGCTCGCGCGGCGAAGCCGGCGCTCGGCGCGACAACCGAGGGACAAGAGGACGCAGCCTGATGGACCACTCACAGGTGATCATCCGTCCCGTGGTCTCTGAGAAGAGCTACGTGCTCTCGGCGGCGAACCGCTACACGTTCCGTGTCCACGACGAAGCGCACAAGACGCAGATTCGCCAGGCGATCGAGGCGTTGTTCGACGTGCATGTGGTCGAGGTGCGGACTTCGAGCGTGAAGAGCAAGCCCAAGCGCCGCGGCACGACGACGGGGCGTACGCGCAAGTGGAAGAAGGCGATCGTGCAGGTGCGCGAGGGCGAATCGATCCCGGTCTTCCAGGGGCTGCAAGCGGTGGAGGGGAGCTAGCCGATGCCGATCCGCAAGCCTAAGCCCACGAGCCCAGGACGGCGTTTCGTCTCCTACCCCGACTTCGCGGAGGTGACGAAGTCAAAGCCGGAGAAGACGCTGATCGAAGGTCTGAAGAAGAGCGGTGGTCGCAACGCGCATGGCCGCAAGACCGCGCGCCACCGCGGCGGTGGCGCTAAGCGCGCCTACCGGCGGATCGACTTCAAGCGGCGCAAGGACGGCGTGCCGGCGAAGGTCGCGGCGATCGAGTACGACCCGAACCGCTCGGCCTACATCGCGCTGCTGCACTACGTCGACGGCGAGAAGCGCTACATCCTCGCGCCGCAGCGGCTGACCGTCGGCATGACGGTGGCCTCGGGCGAGGGCGCGGACATCGCGGTGGGCAACTGCTTGGAGCTGGCGCGCATGCCGGTCGGCACGGTGATCCACAACGTCGAGCTGAAGCCCGGTCGTGGCGGTCAGATGGCGCGCTCGGCGGGCGCCTCGGTGCAGCTGATGGCGAAGGACGGCGACATGGCCACGTTGCGCCTGCCTTCGGGCGAGATGCGCATGGTCCGCGCGGAGTGTCGCGCGACGGTGGGCGTGCTCGGCAACGCCGAGCACCAGAACGTGAAGATCGGCAAGGCCGGTCGCAAGCGCCACATGGGCGTGCGCCCACAGACGCGCGGGACCGCGATGAACCCGGTCGACCACCCGCACGGCGGTGGCGAGGGCTCGACCACTGCGGGTCGTCACCCCGTGACGCCGTGGGGCGTGCCGACGCTCGGCTATCGCACGCGCAAAAAGAACAAGAGCTCGAACCAGTACATCGTGCGCGGTAGGCGCCGCGGGAAGGGCAAGGGCCGCTAGAGATGAGTCGTTCCAGCAAGAAGGGCCCTTGGGTCGAAGAGCGCCTGATGAATCGCATCGAAGCGCTCAACGCTCAGAACAACAAGAAAATGCTGCGCACGTGGTCGCGCGCGTCGACGATCTTCCCCGAGATGGTCGGCCACACGATCGCGGTGCACGACGGCAAGAAACATGTCCCGGTGTTCATCAGCGAGTCGATGGTGGGGCACAAGCTCGGCGAGTTCGCGCCCACGCGCGTGTTCCGCGGTCACGCGGGATCGGGGAAGGTCCGATGAGCCTACGTCCGCATGGCGGCGCCGGATCGGCGTCCTCAGTCGCTCGCGTGCAAAGCACGCCACGCTCCCTGCGTCCTTGTCCGGCTTGCCCTGCGAACGCAGGAAGGATGATCGGGAAGAAGATATGAGCGCCGAGGAGGAGAAGGACGACGTGGCTGCCGACGCGCCCGAGGCCAAAAAACCGGCCGCGAAAAAAGCCGCCGCGAAAAAACCGGCGAAAGCCAAAGCGGAGACGAAAGCCAAAGCCGAGGGCAAAGCGGACGAGGCGAAAGCCGAGCCGAAAACGAAAGCCGCGGCGAAAGCTGGCAAAGGCGAGCAGGCCGAGAAACCGGCCAAAAAAGCCGCCAAAAAACCTGCGGCGAAAAAAGCTGCAAAAGAGCCCGCTGCTGCGAAAGAGGCGCCGGCGAGCGAGAAAAAAGCCGCTCGCGGCAAAGCCCCGGCGAAACCTCGCCGCAAAGTCGTGCGGGCGCACGCGCGCTACGTGCGCACCTCGGCGCGCAAGGCACGGATGGTCTGCGGGCACCTGCGCGGGAAGTCCGTGCACGAGGCGCGCGCTATCCTCGCGTTCACCCCTCGTGAGGTGGCGCGCGACTGGAGCAAGCTGCTTGAGTCGGCGGTGGCAAACGCCGAGAGCAATCACGAACTGCTCGAGGACGACCTAGTCGTCCGTGAGGCATACGCCGATGAGGGGCCGACGATCAAGCGCTTTAGGCCGCGTGCGATGGGACGCGCGACGCCGATTCGCAAGCGTACGAGCCACCTAACGATCGCGCTCACCCCGGACGCGGCGCCCCGAATCAGCAAGAAAGACAGCTAGAGAGAAGAAGAATGGGACAGAAGGTTCATCCAGAGGCTATGCGCGTGGGTTACATCCACGATTGGAAGTCGAACTGGTTCAACGAAAAACACTTCGCGGAGTACCTCGCCGAGGACGTTCGCATCCGTGAGCACATCGAAGGCAAGCTCGCGCACGCGGGGCTGTCGAGCATCACGATCCGCAAGGACGCAAACGAACTAGAGGTGAACATTCACACGGCGCGTCCGGGAATCGTGATCGGCAAGTCGGGTAGCGAAGTCGACGCGCTGCGCCGCGATCTGCACAAGATGACGAACAAGCAGATCAAGGTGAACATCCTCGAGATCAAGCGTCCCGAGCTGGACGCCTCGCTCGTGGCGCAGTCGATCGCGGAGCAGCTGCAAAACCGCGTCGCGTTCCGTCGCGCGATGAAGCGCGCGCTGACCAGCGCGATGCGCTCGGGCGCGAAGGGCGTGAAGGTGCAGGTCGCGGGTCGCCTGGGTGGCGCGGAGATGGCCCGCACCGAAAGCTACTCCGACGGCCGCGTGCCGCTGCACACGATGCGCGCGGACATCGACTATGGCTTCTACGAGTCCCGCACGACGTTCGGTCGAATCGGCGTGAAGTGCTGGATCAACAAGGGCGAGATCATGCCCGAGGGCTACACGGGCGCTGACCTCACTGACATTACGGCGCCGGCTCCTTCGAGCACCGAGCGCGACGGTCGGGGTGGCCGCGACGGTCGCGATGGTGGCCGAGGACGCGGTGGGCGCGGCGGCGGCGGTCGCGACGGCGGCCGCGGGCGTGGCCCGGGCGGTGGGCCCGGCGGCGGCCGTGGCCCCGGTGGCGGACGTGGTCCGGGCGGTCCTGGTGGAGGTCGCGGCGGTCGCGGCGGTGGTCCCGGCGGTCCAGGTGGCGGACGAGGTCCCGGTGGCGGCGGTGGGCGTGGCGGTTCGCGTCCGGGTGGGGGCGGTCGCTGATGCTCTCGCCAAAGCGTGTGAAGCACCGCAAGCAGCACCGCGGGCGTCGAGCGGGCGCCTCGCGCGGCCAGGTCAAGGTGCAGTTCGGCGAGTACGGGCTAAAGGCGCTTGAGGGCGGCTGGTTGACTAACCGCCAGATCGAGGCCGCCCGTGTCGCGATGACGCGCAAGATCAAGCGTGGCGGCAAGGTGTGGATCAACGTGTTCCCGGACAAGCCAGTGACGAAGAAGCCGGCGGAGACGCGCATGGGTTCGGGCAAGGGCTCGCCCGAAGGCTGGGTGGCCGTGGTCAAGCCCGGCCGGGTGATGTTCGAGCTGGCCGGAGTCCCAGAGCCGCTAGCGCGGGACGCGATTCGGCTGGCGGCGAACAAGCTGCCGGTGAAGGCGAAGTTTGTGCCGCGTGAGGACTGAGGCTGCGATGAAGGCGAAGGAGATGCGTGACATGGAGCCGGCGGAGTTGGCACGGCAGATCGCAACATTGCGCAAAGAGGTGTTCGGCCTGCGCTTTTCGAACGCGACGGGCGAACTTGACGACACGGCGGGCCTGGGGCGTGCGAAGCGCGACTTGGCCCGTGCGCTGACGGTCGCGCGCGAGCAGGAGCTGCGCAGCGAGGCCGGCTGAGACGAGTACTTCTCAAAGACGAGACGGAAGAAATGGCTGACGAGCAAGAGAACAACGAGACCCCTGAGAACGAGGGCGCACCCGAGCAGGTCGCCGAGGCCCAGGCTGAGGAGACGCCGGCCGCCGAGGCTGCGCCTCAGGCCGCCGAGGCTGCGCCTGAGGCCGCCGAGGTGGAGGCGCAGGACGCCCCCGCGGACGACGCGACGGCAAGTGACGCCGCCACGCCGCCCGAGCCGCAAGAGGAGCTGCCGCCTAAGGAGCGCCGACGTCGCGCGCGCTCGACGCACAGCGGTAAGGCGAACCCGCAGCGCACGCCCGAGGAGCGCCACGCCGAGCGCGTGGCCGAGCGCAAGCGCAAGGCTGTGCGCCGCCGTGCGCGTCGGTCACAGGAACGCGAGAAAGCGGCGGAGCGGCGCAAGTCGGCGTCGGCGCCTGAACCGTTGGCTCCGGTGCACGCGCCGACCGAAGGTAGCCGCCGAGTGCGCCAGGGGATCGTGGTCTCGGACAAGGCCGAGAAGACGATCACGGTGCGGATCGACGTCGCGCGTCGTCACCGTCGCTACGAGAAGATCGTGCGCAGCTCGAGCACGCTGCACGCGCATGACGAGAACAACGAGGCTCACATCGGCGACACAGTGCGCGTGATCGAGAGCCGCCCGCTGTCGCGCACGAAGCGCTGGGCGCTGGTGGACGTGCTGGAGAGGGCGCGATGATCCAGAACGAGACTCGACTCCGCGTAGCGGATAACACGGGCGCGCGCGAGATCCTCTGTATCCGCGTGAAGGGTGGCTCGCAGCGTCGCTACGCGTTCGTGGGCGATGTGATCACGGCGACGGTGAAGCAAGCCAACCCGCAGGGCGCGGTGAAAAAGGGCGACGTCGTCACGGCAGTGGTCGTGCGCACGAAGAAGCCGATCGGTCGCGAGGACGGCACGTACATCGCGTTCGACGAGAACGCGGCCGTGATCATCGACGACCAGAACAACCCGCGCGGCACGCGCGTGTTCGGCCCGGTCGCGCGCGAACTGCGCGAGCGCAATTTCATGAAGATCGTCTCGCTCGCGCCGGAGGTCTT
The DNA here is from genome assembly GCA_035507305.1 of Solirubrobacteraceae bacterium. GTDB lineage: Bacteria > Actinomycetota > Thermoleophilia > Solirubrobacterales > Solirubrobacteraceae > Palsa-744. Next base: position 8,791 of record DATJOE010000143.1, read on the forward strand.
GTGATGGCCGCGACCGCTAAGCGCCGGACGATGAAGATCCGCTCGGGCGATCACGTGAAGATCTGTGCGGGCAAGGACCGCGGCAAGACTGGCAAGGTCCTGCGCGTGGAGCCCACGAAGGAACGCCTCTACGTCGAGGGGCTGAACATGGTCAAGCGCGCGGTGCGCCCGCAGCAGACGCAAGACACCTCCGCTCTGCCCAATGCTGCCGGTCAGCTCGGCGGGATCATCGAGCGCGAGGGACCGGTGCACATCTCAAACGTGATGCTGCTGGACGCGAAGGGCAACCCTACGCGAGTGGGCATCCGCCGCGATAGCGGCAAGCGTGTGCGGATAGCGAAGAACACTGGCGCGGATCTGGACTGAGCATGGCTGCAACGGACACGACAGACGCACCGCCCGCGCGCCTGAAGACGCGCTACTTCGAGGAGATCCGCCCGTCGCTGGTCGAGCGCTTTGAGCATTCCTCGGTAATGCAGGCGCCGCGTCTACAGAAGATCACGCTGAATATGGGCGTCGGTATGGCCAAGCAGGACTCGAAATTGCTGAAGGCCGCTACCGAGCAGCTCGCGACGATCGCGGGCCAGCAGCCGAGCGTGCGTCGGGCGCGCAAGTCGATAGCCGCGTTCAAACTGCGCGAGGGCATGCCGGTCGGCGTGGCGGTCACGCTTCGCAACGAGCGCGCGTACGAGTTCCTGGACCGGCTTGTGTCGATCGCGATTCCGCGTATCCGCGACTTCCGCGGGTTGAACCCGCGCTCGTTCGACGGGCGTGGCAATTACACGATGGGCGTCAAAGAGCAGATCATCTTCCCGGAGATCGACTACGACGCAATCGACCAGGTGCGTGGCCTGGACATCACGATCACGACCACGGCCGCGCAGGACGTCGAAGCGTTCGCTCTGCTGCAGGCGCTGGGCATGCCGTTTGCCTCGCAGGGCCGCCCAAAGGGCTGGGACCCCGCGGCGGACGCCGCCGCCGAAGCCGAGCACGAGGCCGCGGTGGCCGCGAAAGAGCAGGCTGCCGCTGCGCCCCCTCCGCCTCCCGAGCCCGAGCCTGAGCCTGAAGCGGTGGCCGAGGAGGCCACGGCCGAGCCGGAGGGGGAGGCCGCCGCGGCTGAGGAGGCGACGTCCGAGCCGGCAGCGGAGTCTGAGCCTGAGCAGCCCACCGAGGCCGCCGAGCCGGAAGTAGCAGCCGAGGTCGAGCAGCCCGAGGCTGAGACTGCCTCTGAGCCAGAGGCGAGCGCCGAGGACTCGGGTGCCGAGGAGCAGCAAGCGGACGACAACGCCGCGCCGGATGGCGCCGACGGCGCGGACAGCGCCGAGAAGGAGAGCAGCGACTGATGGCTAAGACATCGCAACGCGTCAAGCAGGCGCGTCCCCCGAAATTCAAAACGCGTGCCTATACTCGCTGCAACCGCTGCGGGCGTCCGCGCGCGGTCTATCGCAAGTTCGGGCTCTGCCGCATATGTCTGCGCGAGCTCGCCCACAACGGCCAGATCCCGGGGATGACGAAGTCCTCCTGGTGACGGCGGGCAGACCACTTCCGCAAACCAAGATCTACGTAAACGAGCAGCCATGTCCATGACCGACCCAATCGCCGACTTCCTGACGCGCGTGCGCAACGCGATACACGCCGCGCACGAGACGGTGGAGATCCCGGCCTCGAAACTGAAGAGCGAGCTGGCGCGGATCCTCACGGAGCAGGGCTACATCGAGTCGTTCGAGGTCTTGTCCGACAGCGAGGGCGCGGGCCAGCTGATCCAGATCCGCCTGAAGTACACGGAGGACCGCCGCTCGGCGATCTCGGGATTGCGGCGGGTCTCGCGCCCGGGGAGGCGCACATATGTGGACGCGAAACACATCCCGAAGGTGCTGGGCGGGATGGGCACGTCGATCGTCTCGACCTCGCACGGCGTGATGACGGGTCACGACGCGCGCGCGGCGGGCGTGGGCGGCGAGGTCCTGGCCCAAGTTTGGTGAGCTGATGTCGCGTATTGGTAGACAGCCCATTCCAGTCCCGAGCGGCGTGACCGTGGCGATCGAGCCGGGCGAGGTGCGCGTGAACGGTCCGAAAGGCGAACTCTCAGAGCGGATTCACAAGGACATCGAGGTCAAGCAGGACGGCGAGCAGTTGCTCGTGACCCGTCCGACTGACCGCGGCGAACACCGCGCGCTGCACGGCTTGACGCGTTCGCTGGTGGCGAACATGGTGCAGGGCGTGACGGCCGGCTACGAGAAGCGCTTGGAGATCCAGGGCGTGGGCTACCGGGCGCAGCTGAAGGGCAAGAACTTGGAGCTGGCGGTGGGCTACTCCCACCCGGTGCCGATCCCAGCCCCGCAGGGAATCGAATTCGAGGTGCCCCAGCCGACCCGCATCGTCGTAAAAGGCATCTCCAAGCAGCAAGTGGGAGAGATCGCGGCGATCATCCGCAAGCAGCGCCCGCCCGAGCCCTACAAGGGCAAGGGCATCCGCTACGAGGGCGAGTACGTCCAGAGGAAGGTCGGAAAGAGGGCATGAGCGTCACGACCAAGCCACAGCAAAGGCTCAAACGCCGCCGCCGGGTGCGGGCGAAGATCCAGGGCACGGCGCAGCGTCCGCGCGTCTCGGTGTTCCGCTCGAACCGGGGGATTTCGGCGCAGCTGGTCGACGACATCGCGGGCCACACGCTCGCGGCGGTGAACTGGTACGAGCCGGAGCTGGGCAAGCTGAAGAAGACCGAGCGCACGAAGCGGGCGGGAGAGCTGCTGGCCGAGCGTGGCAAATCGGCGGGCATCTCCGAAGCGGTATTCGACCGCGGCGGCTACCGCTATCACGGTCACGTCCGCGCGTTCGCCGAGGCAATCCGCGAGGCGGGGATCACGGTCTAGGTCGAGCACCCCGCGCGCGACCGCTACCCTCACACACTTCGCGATGTCAATCACAGTCGACAGATCAGTAAGCCCGGCGGGCCTGGACCTGCAAGAGCGGGTCGTGGAGATCAACCGCGTGGCGAAGGTCGTCAAGGGCGGCCGGCGCTTCTCGTTCACCGCGCTCGTGGTCGTGGGCGACGAGCGTGAAATCGTGGGCGTCGGCTACGGCAAGGCGACCGAGGTCCCGCTCGCGATCCAGAAGGGCGTGGAGCGCGCGAAGAAGAACTTGTTCCGCGTGCCGAAGCACGGCAGCACGATCACGCACCAGACGACGGGCGTGTTCGGGGCGGGCCGCGTTTTCCTAAAGCCCGCCGCCCCCGGTACGGGCGTGATCGCGGGTGGGGGCGTACGCGCGGTGCTCGAGCTCGCGGGCATCCACGACATCCTTTCCAAGAGCCTTGGCACGCAGAACCCGATCAACCTCGTGAAGGCGACGGTCGCGGGCTTGCGCGACCTGCGCACGCCTGAGGAGGTTGGTCAGCTGCGCGGCCTGTCGATTGACAAAGTTCTCGGGCTTGGCGGCAGCGATGCTGCGAATGGCACGGCCGAGGCGTCCGCGACGGCGGCGGAGAACGGCGCCGCGGAAGCTGCGCCCGCTACCGAGGCTGCGCCCACCGCGGAGGCTGTCGCGGCAACCGAGACCACCGAGGCGCCGAGCTCCGGCGACGGCGAGGCCGCGTCCTGATGGCGACGCTCACGGTTACCCAGCGCCGCTCGCGCAATGGCGCGAACAAGAAACAGCTTGAGACGCTGCGCTCGCTCGGCCTGCGTCGAATCGGACACACGGTGCAGGTGGAGGACTGCGAGCAGGCACGTGGGATGCTGCACGCGGTTCGTCATCTGATCGAGGTCAAGGACGGCAAGCCATGAGCCCGGCGAAAGACGCGGAGAAGCCGGAGCGCATCGGTCTGCACAGCCTGGCACCAGCGCCGGGCAGCCGGCGTCCACGCAAGCGCATCGGTCGCGGTGAAGGCTCGGGAACGGGCAAGACTTCGGGTCGCGGGCAGAAGGGCGCGGGCTCGCGTTCGGGATCCAAGCGCCGCGCCCGGTTCGAGGGCGGCCAGATGCCGATCCACATGCGGATGCGAAAGCTTCGCGGCCCGCATATGAAGAAGTCGATGCCGTTCGAGCCGTTCCGGACGCACACCCAGCCGGTGAACATCGGCGCGCTTGAGGAACGCTTCGAGGCGGGCGCGGAGGTGACGCTCCAGGCGATGCAGGCGAAGGGCCTTGGCACGCGTAAAGACATCCCGGTGAAGGTGCTCGCGAAGGGCGAGCTGTCCAAGGCGCTGACGGTCCACGCTCATGCGTTTAGCGCGGGGGCGCGCGAGCGGATCGAGTCCGCTGGCGGCACCTGCAAGTTGATCGAGTCCTAGCGGGCCGCCGACACGGCGCGGAGCGGCGTCCTCGGTCGCTTACGTACCGAAGCCGGGAGACACTCGCTTCGCTCGCATCCCCGTTTCGGCCAGCGCACGCCGCGCTCCCTGCGTCCTTGCTCCGCTTGGTCGGCACCCCGCTAGAGCCGCGTGGTGCCTCCCGGGACGGTCACAAAACTCACACGGCAATCGACTAGAATCGGCCGCTCCGCGGGAGGGAGCGCAGCAACTGCTCTTTAGGCCGCGGAGCAAAGCCCATGCTCTCGACGATTCTCAACGCTTTCCAAGTCGCGGACATCCGCAAGAAGATCGCCTTTACGGGGGCGATGCTGCTGATCTACCGCTTTGGTTCGCACATCCCGGTCCCGGGCGTGAACCTGACCGCGGTGAACAACATCCAGAAGGAGTTCGGCGGCTCCAACATCCTCGGCCTGCTGAACCTCTTCTCGGGCGGCGGCCTGTCGCGGATCGCGCTGTTCGCGCTGGGGATCATGCCCTACATCACCGCGTCGATCATCCTGCAGCTGCTGCAGGTCGCGGTTCCTTCGCTGGAAAAGCTCTCCAAGGAAGGCGAGGTGGGCCAGGCGCGGATCACGCAGTACACCCGCTACCTGACGGTGGGCCTGGCATTCGCCCAGTCGATCGGCTACGTCTTCCTGTTCCACACGCTGCAGGCGAAAGCTGGCGAATCGGTGGTGACGCACTTCGACGCGCCGCACATCTTCCTGATCGTGGTGTGCCTGACGACAGGCTGCGTGATCTTGATGTGGATCGGCGAGTTGATCACGCAGCGCGGGATCGGCAACGGCATCTCGCTGCTGATCTTCGCGTCGATCGTCGCGCGCCTGCCCAGCGGGATCCAGACGTGGTGGACCTCCCAGGACCAGGTTTTCAAGGTGATGATGCCGTTCCTGGTGCTGGCAGTCGTGGCGGGGATCGTGTTCGTGCAGGAAGGCCAGCGGCGGATCCCGGTGCAGTACGCCAAGCGCGTGATCGGGAGGCGCATGACCGAAGGCGGGCAGACCTATCTGCCGCTGCGGGTGAACATGGCGGGCGTGATCCCTGTGATCTTCGCCGCGAGCATCATGGCCTTCCCGCCGACAATCGGCCAGCTCGTGAAAACGCACTGGGGTCAGGAAATCTCTGACTTCTTCTCGCCGAACGGCTGGCATTACATCGTCGGCGAGTCGATCTTCATCCTGGCGTTCACGTACTTCTATACGGCGGTGACGTTCAACCCGGTGGACCAGGCGGACAATCTGAAGAAGTACGGGGGCTTTATCCCTGGAGTGAGACCCGGGCGCCCAACGGCGGAATTCCTGGATCGCATCCTGGCCCGCCTGACTTTCCCGGGCGCACTGTTCCTCGCGGCGGTCGCAGCGCTGCCGACGATCCTGATTGCCCGCACGCATCAGAACATCCCCCTGGGGGGCACCTCGATCCTGATCGTGATCGGCGTCGCGCTCGAAACGATGAAGCAGCTCGAGGCGCAGCTGATGATGCGAAGTTACGAGGGCTTCCTGAAGTGATTTTCACGGGGGGAGTCCATGAGGGGGGCCTGCCCCCCTCATGAGCTAGTACGAGGGCTTCCTGAAGTAGCCCCTCGGGCAGCGCTAGCGGTAGGCTGCCCCGATCGTGTCGGAACTGAACCTGATCCTGCTCGGTCCTCCGGGCGCGGGGAAGGGCACGCAGGCCGAGCGCCTGCGCGACGATTTCAGCCTGCCGCACATCTCGACGGGCGACATGCTCCGCGCGGAGGTCTCCGCGGGCAGCGAGCTGGGCAGCGAAGCCAAGCGCTACATGGATGCGGGCGAGCTGGTCCCGGACGAGGTAATCGTGGGGATGATCACGAAGCGCGTGGGCGAAGACGACGCGCGCGAGGGCTTCTTGCTCGATGGCTTTCCTCGCAACGCGCAGCAGGCGGATGCGTTGGCGGAGGCGCTCCAGCAGCTTGGGCGCAAGCTCTCGGGGGCGATTCTGATCGAGGTCCCCGATGACGAGCTGGTGCGACGCCTCGCGGGCCGCCGGGTGTGCGTGAAGAACCCGAGCCACATCTACCACGTGGAGTTCGACCCGCCGAAGCACGAAGGCGTCTGCGACCAGGACGGCGCGCGGCTGATGCAGCGCGACGATGACAAGGAGGAGACGATCCGTCGACGCCTTGAGGTCTACCACTCGCAGACGGAGCCGCTGATCGAGCACTACGACGAGGCGGGGATGCTGCGCCGCTTCGACGGCACGCGCGAGCCCGACGAGGTCCACGCGAGTATCCGAGCGACGGTCGCGGCGCTGCGGCTTGAGAGGAAGCTCTAGCCGACGCGCCCAGCTAAGCTCGGGGGGTGATAATCAAGAAGTCCCCCGAGGAGATCGAGAAGATGCGAGCGGCGGGGGAGATCCTCGTCGCGACGCTCCAGGAGCTCGAGGCGCATGTGGTTCCAGGCGTGAGCACCGGGGAGCTAGACAAGGTCGCTGAGCGCTTCATTCGTGCGCGCGGCGCGACCCCGACGTTCAAGGGCTACCGAGGCTTCCCGGGTTCGATCTGCGCTTCGCCGAACGAGATGGTGGTGCACGGTATACCGGGGACCTACCGGCTGAAGGCGGGAGATGTGATCTCGATCGACGTGGGGGTCACGCTCGACGGCTGGGTCGCCGACGCGGCTCGCACGCTGCCGGTGGGCGAGATCGGCGAGGTCGAGCAGAATCTCCTGAGCGGGACGGAGCAGTCGCTGCTGGCGGGGGTGCAGGAGTGCAAGGTGGGCAACCGCATGGGAGACATGTCGAGCGCGATCCAGCGGGTCGCGGAGCAGGCAGGCCTGTCGGTCGTCCGCTCGCTCGTGGGTCACGGCGTGGGTCGCAACATGCATGAGGACCCGCAGGTCCCGAACTACGGCAAGCCCGGGCGTGGGCCGCTGCTGGAGGAGGGAATGGTGCTCGCAGTCGAGCCGATGATGACCGCGGGCCGCGCCTCGGTGCGCGTGGGCGGCGACGGCTGGGCGATCTATTCCCAGGATGGCTCGCCCGCGGCTCACTTCGAGTTCACGGTCGCGATCACGGCAGAGGGGCCGCGGGTACTGACGCCGTGGCACGTTCCTGCGGGCGAAAGCGCGGGCACGGAGCCCGCAAAGGCCGCCGCGGGACCACGGTAGTTGCTACCATCAGGAGTCCTGCTCCGAGTGGGGTCGTATATCCTCGCCTCGGTGCAGAACTCCACGACCGGGTAGCGGCAGCCGCAACGGCAGCCAGAGCTGGGTCGCCGGAACACGAGCCGCGTTGGAAAGGGATCATGAAGGTACGACCGTCGGTCAAGCCGATGTGCGAGAAATGCAAGGTCATCCGCCGCAATGGCGTGGTGTTGGTGATCTGCCAGAACAAGCGCCACAAGCAAAGGCAGGGCTGAGCGGATGGCCCGAATCGCGGGGATCAACCTGCCGTTGAACAAGCGCTCGGAGATCGGGCTGACCTACGTCTACGGAATCGGTCGCGCGACCTCGAACAAGATCCTCGCCGAAGTGGGCGTGAGCCCAGACACCTACATCCGCGACCTCACCGAGGACGAGGTCGGCAAACTGCGCGACGCGATCGACGCGAAATACACGGTCGAGGGCGACCTTCGTCGTGAGCGCTCCCAAGACATCAAACGGCTGCAGGAGATTGCCTGCTACCGCGGCCTGCGCCACCGCCGTGGCCTGCCGGTCAGGGGTCAAAAGACGAAGACGAACGCGCGCACGCGCAAGGGGCCAAAGCGGATGTCGGTCGCGGGCAAGAAGAAGGCGGGGAAGAAGTAAGTGCCCGCAGCTCCTAAACGCGCCCGGGGACGGCGCAAGCCAAAAAAGAACATCCCCGTGGGTCAGGCCCACATCAAGACTTCGTTCAACAATACGATCGTGTCGTTGACGGACACCCAAGGCAACGTGATCGCTTGGGAGTCGGCGGGCGGCGCGGGGTTCAAGGGCTCGCGCAAGTCGACGCCGTTCGCGGCGCAGGTGACCGCGGACGCGGCGGCGCGCAAGGGACTTGAGCAGGGGCTGCAGAAGGTGGAGGTCTATGTGAAGGGCCCGGGCTCGGGCCGCGAGACCGCGATCCGCTCGCTGCAGGCCGCGGGCTTGGAAGTGACGGGCGTGAAGGACGTGACCCCGCAGGCCCACAACGGCTGTCGTCCGAGAAAGCGTCGGAGGGTCTAGATGGCCCGCGACACGGGAGCCCAGTGCAAGCAGTGCCGCCGCGAGGGCCAGAAGCTGTTCCTGAAGGGCGAGCGCTGCCTGACGGACAAGTGCGGCGTGGAGCGTCGCTCCTACCCGCCAGGCGAGCATGGCAGGGGCCGTCTGAAACAGAGCGAGTACCGCGTGCAGCTGCGCGAGAAGCAGAAGGCGAAGCGCTACTACGGCGTGCTCGAGCGCCAGTTCGCGGGCTACTACAACAAGGCTTCGCGCCAGCCGGGGATCACGGGTGAGAACCTGCTCGCGCTGCTGGAGTGCCGTCTGGACAACGTCCTCGTGCGCCTTGGCTTCGCGGCCTCGCGGCGCCAGGCACGGCAGCTAATTCGTCACGGCCATTGGACGGTCAATGGCCGGCGGGTGAACATCCCGAGCTATCAGGTTCGCGAAGGCGACGTGATCGCGATCAAGGCGGAGACGCCGGCCACGCAGGTGGTCAGAGACGCGACCGAGCTCACAGGACAGATTCCCGCGTGGCTCCAGGCCGACCATGAGTCGCTCACGGCCAAGGTGCTGCGCAAGCCGGAGCGGCGGGAGGTTGCCGCGCCGGTGCAGGAGCAGCTCATCGTCGAGCTGTACTCGAAGTAGCAGCAACTTTCATGCGCGTGCCCTGCGGGCCGCGCTCACGAGTCGGCGCCCGGCAACCCGTGCGCCCGGCGAGACACCAAACGACGTTAGGACCCTGATGCTCGACTTCCAAATCCCCCGGATCACAAGCGAGTCCGTGGAGCAGAACCGCGGCACGTTCACGATCGAGCCGCTGGACCGCGGCTTCGGCTACACGTTCGGCAACTCGCTGCGACGCGTGCTGCTTTCTTCGCTCTCAGGCGCGGCGGTGACGAGCGTCCGCATCGAGGGCGTGGCGCACGAGTTCTCGACGATCTCGGGCGTGAAGGAGGACGTGACGGACATCGTCCTGAACCTGAAGGGCGTGGTGTGCCGGATGCACTCGGACGCGAGCGAGGTCGAGGCACCACTCGTGGTCACGGGACCGGGCGAGATCACCGCGAAGGACATCGACCTGCCGGCGGGCGTTGAGATCCTGAACCCCGACGTGCACATCGCGACGCTCGAGAAGAAAACGAAGCTCGAGCTGTACATGACGATCGGCCGTGGCCGCGGCTACCGCCCGGCGGAGGAGAACAAGTCCTCAGACCAGCCGATCGGCGTGATCCCGATCGACTCGATCTTCTCGCCGGTGCGCCGCGTGGCTTACGCGGTGGAGCAGGCGCGTGTGGGTCAGAAGACGGACTTCGACAAGCTGACGCTGGACATTGAGACCGACGGCTCGATTGACCCGCAGGCCGCGCTGCGCGAGGCGGCGGAGCTGTTGATCAGCCAGCTGGCGATCTTCACGGACGCGGACCGGATCCAGGAGCTGCGCGCGACGCCGGGCGGTCAGCTCGACGGTCACGGCCTCGCAGTGGGCGGCGGCGGTGCCCCGGCGGCGCTGCAAGGCGAGGAGTACAGCATCCTGATCGAGGAGCTCGAGCTGGGCGTGCGCTCATACAACTGCCTCAAGCGCGCGGGGATCCAGACGGTGGGTGACTTGATCTCGAAGTCCGAGGCGGAGCTGAACGCAATCCCGAACTTCGGCAAGAAGTCGATCGATGAGGTAATCGAAACACTTCATGCGCGAGGCTTGGACCTTCGTCAGGACTAGGAGGACCGCTGGCCGGCGCGAGCCTTTGTCCTCGGTCGCTCGCGTGCAGAGCACGCCACGCTCCCTGCGTCCGCGGCTCGCTTGACCATCGACCCTCCTAGGCGATTACACTCCTTCAGCTCATGCGACACCAGAAGACGAAACACAAGCTCAGCCGTGACAGCGCCCACCGCAAGGCGCTGCTGATGAACCTGAGCAAGGAGATCATCGAGCACGAGCGGATCGAAACGACTCAAGCAAAGGCGAAGGCGGTCAAGCCGGAGATCGAGAAACTGATCACGCTCGCGAAGAAGGGCGACCTGCACGCGCGCCGTCAGGCACTCTCGACGCTGGCGCAGGACAAGTTCGTGGTGCACAAGCTGTTCGAGGACATCGGGCCTCGCTATGCGGAGCGCCCCGGCGGATACACGCGAATCCTGAAGCTCGGTCCGCGCAAGAGCGACGCGACCGAGATGGTCTTCATCGAGCTCGTCTGAGCCGCGTTTCGCGGCGGTAGCTGCGAGATGGTGACGAAGCTGACGCTGGAGTACGACGGGGCGGCCTTCGCGGGCTGGGGCGTGCAGCCCGACAAGCGCACGGTCCAGGGCGAGCTAGAACGCGTGCTGCGCACGGTGTTGGGTGAGACCGCGAGCGACGGTGGGCCGCTGAAGCTGACGGTCGCGGGGCGCACCGATCGGGGCGTGCACGCTTGGGGGCAGGTCGCGAGCTACCGCCACGAGGCGGTTGATCCTCTGCGTCTGAACGGCCTGCTCTCAGACGACGTGGCGATCCTGACCTCAGAGCCGATGGACGAGGGCTTTGATGCGCGCCGCGATGCTCGCGGGCGAACCTACTGCTACCGGGTGCTGGCACGGCGATCGCGCAGCGTGTTCGAGCGCAACACGGCTTTCTGGGTCACGGGCGAGCTCGATCGCGACCTGCTCGGCGAGTGTGCGCGGCTGCTGCGAGGCCGTCACGACTTCACGGCGTTCACGCCGAGCGAAACCGAGCACACCTGGTTTCAGTGTGAGGTCCGCCGCGCGGAATGGCTCACTGAGGGCGACTTGCTGTCGTTCTGGATCGAGGCCGACATGTTCCTACGCCACATGAACCGCGTGCTCGTGGGGACGATGCTCGACGTGGCGGCGGGACGCACGAGCTTGGAGCACTTCGCCTCGCTGTTGCAGGGACGACCACGCGCCGAGGCGGGGCGGACGGCGCCGGCGCACGGGCTCGCGCTGGCGTCAGTCAGCTACGGCTGAGACGGCGGCAGGTTCACGGTTCGGCGAAGCCTTCGCAGAATTCAGCGTTTTCTTTCGCCTTGGTGACGAGGCTTTCCGTGTAAAGGGTCGACCCGTCGGCGCGGCGGACGATCAGTTCACTCGGCAGGGCCGCGAAGACGCCGTAGAAGAGCGGGCCGTCGGCGTGCAGCTTTGGGTCGAGTTGCTGCTCGGCGAGCGGGACGAGCCCTTCGGGGGTGCGCGCGAGCACGGAGCTCCCAGGTGGGGCGAGCAGTCCGTAGACGAGGGCGAAAGGGTGGGGCGGGCAGCCCACGAGGTGATGCCAAGGGGAGGGCTTTGGCACGCCGCCGAGCGGCCCGACCGCGATCGAGGCTTCCTCTTCACTGGATCCTTCGAGACCTGTCTGGGCGTTCACGCTGAACGAGGACTCGTGGCCTGGGAACTCGACGAGTGCGCCTTCGATCGTGTACGGCGTGCCGTCGGGCGCGGTGCCCTGGACGAGCTTGAAGAGCTTCGGGCCGGTTGGCTGGGGCTCCCGCCTGCAGTGGGGGGCTTTTACTTTCACGACTTTCACGA
>DATJOE010000144.1:0-7345 GCA_035507305.1 Solirubrobacteraceae bacterium
AGCTTGATGGCGGGAGCCGGCGAGTTCGTGAGCCCGGCGGGTAGCACCGTCGCATCTCGCAATCCGCTGACGCGCTTGAGCGGAGGCTTCGAGCCTTTCAGGAGTGCCAGCGTCAACAGGATCGCGAGGGCCAGGAGCGCGATTGCGCCGAGAGCTAGCAGGTTGGGGCGATGGGGCTTCACGTGCCCACCGCCGAGAGCAGCCAAAGGCCGAAGCTCGTAAAGGCGACCATCACCGCGAGCATCCAGTACTGCGAGCGCACTGCGTCCTCGGCACGCCCGTAGATCGCAAGCGCGCGGTCGTGTGCGAGGGCGAGCCCGCCGACGTGGCCGAGCAGAAGCGCCGCGACCTGTACGTACCAGATCGCCGCGTAGGAGATGACCTTGTAGTCGATCTGTGACCCCGCGGTGCCGAACAGGTTCGCGCCGTTGCCGAGGGGGTCGGAGATGAGCGAGCGCATCGCCTGGCCCTGCCAGATCACGAAGGAGAAGTAGTGGGCGAGCACGTAGGCGAAGCCGATCGGGATCAGCGTGTGCGCGAAGCTCGAGGAGAGCTCCGAGGTGCTGTAGTTGCTGGTGACGGTGCGAAGGCCTGCCACGCCGAGCCTGTAGACGCCGGCGACGCCGGCGATGCATCCCAGCAGCCCGCAGCTGAAGACGAGCTCGATCGCGACGTTCTGCCCGATCCCGAGATGGCCGAGCGCCTTCACGATCGTGGAGGCGAGTTCCTTCCAGTAGCCGCCATTGCTGAGCCCGTCGAAGGTCGTTATGCCGATCACGGCGCAGACGAGCGCCAGCGAGCCCGGGCGGATCGGCATCGACGGGGCGCCGCTCAGGGGCCGGCGCAGACAGAGCGCCCCATTGCGCTGCTCGAAGGGGGACAGACGCGCGATCAAGCCGAAGTAGGCAGCGAAGCCATCGGCGCTGGTATTCCAATCCTCCACGCCGAACGCCAGCATCCCGACCAGCATCACCGTGAAGTAACCAAGCGACAGCGCAGCCAGCGTCGAAGGCGTGTCGCGACTCAGGTACACCAGCTCGAGCCAGCCGAAACCGATCAGCCCGGCGACCGCGGGCCACACGCCAAGCCTCGTGGGGTAGGCAAATGGCGCTCTGCACGAGCCGCGAAACCCGGACATCAGCCGATTGACGATCCGTGCGCATGTCCGCCACGGGCTCAGGGCGCTGAACACGTCACCGAAGACGACACTCAGCAGCGGCAAGCCGACCCAGAAGGCCACGTAGATGAACGTCACCGAGAAGTTGGCGTTCGCCTCCTGGGCGCCGGCGAATCCGCTGTAGATCACCAGCGCGAACAGCAGCAGGCCTAGCAGGTTCGGGATCCAGGAGACCGCACTCGGCAGGCCGAGCAGGCGTCGCGCATGCTCGCTCTGCAGCTGGGGCGTCATCCACAGCGTGGAGAGCGCCACGAAGGAGACAACGAGCACGATCGCCGCGGCCCAGCTGAACAGCCATACGGGGATCGGCAGATCCGCCTTGCCCACGATGCCGTGTGCGAGCGCCGAGGGCGGGAATGCGAACACGCAGCTGAGCAGAGCAATGCTCAGCCCCACGGCCAGCCCCCAGCGAGAGAGAGTCGGCTGGCCGATCCAGCGGGCGCGCTTGGTCGCGCCCGCTGGGCTCATGCAGGCACTCTGTTGCATCGGCCGACTTCTCCGCCGTTGCTCGGTCAGGCGGCCTTGCGGCGCGACGTCGCCAGGGCCGCAAGCCCCGCGATCAGGCCGAGGGCGCCGAGCACGAGCGCGACGATCCCGAGACCCTTGCTGGCGCTGTCGCCGCTCGACTGCACGGCTGAGGGCGCGGGCTGTGAGGCCCCCTGCTCGCTCGCCGTCTCGCCCGCCGCCGGACCGGCCTCCTCACCCGCGATGTCCTCGATCGCGCCGCCCTTCGCCGTCACATTGATCCTCGGCGAGGGATGATCGGCTTCGAGGGAAGGGTCGATCCAGTGCACGACGGCGCCGTCGCTGTAGGTCTGCACCGTCCTGAATTCGAGCGCTTTGCCCGCCGCGTCATCGGGGATCGCGACCGACAGGGGAAAGTCGATGAACTGCCCGCTGTCCACCTTCCCGAGCGGACCCGTCCATGTCCAGACGATCTGCGAGACCTCGGTGTCGATTGGGCCGTCGTCGGTCTGGATCGGTTTCGCCAGTTTGCTTTCGACCACCTTTGCCGACCAGCCGGCGACGTTTTCGAAGTCGACCCCGATGAAGCCCTGGGGGAGCTGCATGTCGACCTTCTTGATGTAGGCGCCTTCCTCCTCGCCCGGAACGCGCACGTCCAGCGTCGCGAATGCGCCCGCCGGCACCGTGTTCGGATGGATGCTGACGTGCGCCTGCGCGCTCGCGGGTATCAGCAGTGCGAGCGCGCTGAGCGGGAGAGCGATGTGCTTGGTCTTCATTGTCTTTCCTTACCTCCTGGAATGGTCGATGGGACGGGAAAAGCGGCCACGAGACCGCTGTTGGGATCAATGCTTGGGACGACACGGCGTATAGGTGCGCTCATCCGATCGGCACCTTCACGACACGGGTGCTCTGTTCGAATTCGGAGACCCGGTCGAGGACTTCGATCTGCCACGTTCCCGCCGGGCTCAAGACGGCGGAGTTGAGGATGTAGTGGCCGGGGCCCGCGACCGTCGGGTGCAGCGGCAGGGGGCCGATGCCCTTGGACGGGAGCTTTGCGGTCGCCGTCAGTTCCTTCGTCGCCCTGTACTGGGCTCCGGTCTTGGCGTCGATCAGGTAGATGTGGATCGTGTTCGGCCCGACTTTCGCCGGGTCGACCGTCATCTCGAGCTCTGCCGGCCCAATCGTCGTGTTGATGGAGAAGGGACCGTTCTCGGCGTCGATCGGAGGGGCGTAGCTGATCAGCGCTGCCGTCACGCCGAACACGCACAGCATCAGCACCAGCTCGCCGCGCATGCTGCGGCGAGCCAGGCGACCGACCTCCCCCGGCGCCGCTAGCGCCTCGGCGACGCGCCGCAGGGCGGGGATCACGCGTTCGCGGTTGACCCAGCCGAGGCCGATCAGTGCCGCCAGCAGCAGCGTCTTGGCGATGATCAGGGCGCCATAGGTCGTGTGCAGCAGCGCGTGCAGACTGCGCACGTCGATGTAAGCCTGGAGCACGCCCGTGACCGCAACCGCGATCACCGAGCCGAGCGCCAGCGGCGAGAAGCGCGCGAGCACCTCCAGCAGCAAGCGGCTGCGCTCCGCGCCCTCCAACCTGCGGGTCGCCGCCGGCAGCACGAGCAGCAGGCAGGCGATCCCGCCTACCCAGACGCTGCCCGCCGCTACGTGGATCACGTCCGAGGGGAAGAACACGCCCCTTGGGCTCTCGATGCTCGCGTGGCCCGCGAGCGCCGGGGTGAGCAGCAGGTAGGCCGTGCCGAGCGCGAGCGCCGCCGCGAGGATCCTCGATCCCGCTGTGGAGGGACCGGCCGGCCGCTCAGTCCCCTCCGCGCCGCCGGGGTCCGCCGCGGAGACCGGCGACAGCCAGGCACGACGGCGAGCGCTCCTTGACGCAAGCAGGATCAATCCCAGCGCCAGCCACACGACCGCACGCACTGCCCACACCCAGCCAAAGCGGCTTTCCAGGGTGCTTTCGAGGATCGGCGCTTTCAGCGCGCTCCAGAGCGAGACGCCCGCGGCGCTCGCCCCCTGAAGCAGCACGCCGAGCGCGCTGGCGAGCGCGCCGGCGATCACCGTGCCCGCGAGCAGGCGGTCCAACCGCTTCGCTAGAGCACTCGTCGCCTGCCTCCAGCGTCCGGCGTCCGCCGCGGACGCCGCCAGCGCGCGCGGCCAGACGAGCAGCATGAAGACCAGCGCCCCGGCCATCAGCGCGAGCGTCAGGTAGTCCAGCGCGCGCACGACCCCGAAGGCGATTTTCGTGACGCGGCCGCTCTCCCCCTCGCTGATGAGCCCCGCAACCGTGACCTTCGAGGACGCGCTTGGGTGCCCGAGGTTGAAGACCAGGCCGCCGTAGACGATGTGCGTGTCGGCGGAGATCACGCGATAGGTCGCGGTGTAGGTCCCCTGCGACAGGCCGGACTTCAAGCCGACACCCATCCAGTGCTGGTTTCCGTCGGGATGCGAGACCGCCAGGTTGTCGACCTCCGCGCCGCCTGCGTCATACACGCGGACCGCGCCCGCTGTGCCGCCGACGTCCTGGTTGAACTTGAAGATCACCTCGCCCGGCTGCGTCTTGACCGTCGCCCCGGACGCCGGTGAGGTGCCGAGCAACTGCGCGTGCGCGAAGGCCGCAGGCGCCGCCAGCAGGGCGGCGAGCAGCACGGCCATCGCCACCACGGCGGTGTATCCCATGTTCGCTCGCCGCGCCACGCGTGTCACGGCCGGCCTCCACGATCGCGGCGGCGTTGCCGCACCGACACGAAGCCCAAACCGCAAATCGCCGCCAGCGACGCGATGCCGAGCGCACGAGCGGTCCAATCCGCACCTACCGATGCGCTCGAGGACTTCGCCGCGACAGGTGTGACGGTGGAAGAGGCGCCGCTGGCCTTCTGCCCCTCGCCCCCGGCGTTCTCACGCGTAGCGCCGGCGACGATCCTCGTGACCGGCGCCGGGTGTTCGGATTCCGGCGCGCCGATCCAGCGCACGACGGTGCCGTCGGAGTAGGTCTGAAGCGCCTTGAAGGCGAGCTCGCCGGGGTGTGGCGGCGTGCCGGCCAGGAACGAGAACTCTACGAAGCCGTCGCGGGCGAGCCTACCGGTCCAGACGATCTGCTCGACTTCGCCGTTCGAGGCCTTGACCAGCTGGCGCTTCCAGCCTGGCGTCTGCTCGTATGAGAAAGGCAGCAGCCCGGACGGCATCTTCATGTCGACCTTGGTCGTTTCCGTGTCGCGCTCGCCAGGGACGAGCACCGTGAACTTCACGGGGTCGTTCGGCGCGACGACCGTGGGCGCGATCTGGACATGAGCCATCGCAGGCCCCGCCAGAGCGGCGGCGAGCGCAACTGCGCCCGCCGCCGCCAGCGATCTCCTCGCCGGCGACCTGCTCATTTCTTGAGCGTGAACGACAGCGTCCACGTCTGGTGGTGGGTGTCCGCCGCGATCGTGCTGCCGTGCGCCGTGTAGCGGCCAGGCTTCAAGCCGCTTTTCAGCGCCACGAGCAGGCGATCGATGTTGCGTGGGTCGCGCCCACCCGCACCGACCGACACCTTCGTGCCGCCCGGACCCGTCACGCTCAGCGTGCCGCTGCGGATCGGTCCGCTGAACGTCAACGAGACCGAGCTCGGAGCGCGGCCAACCGTGGCGTTCGACGCTGGGCTCGAGGACAGGAGGGTCACATGCGCCAACGCATCGCTGACCCCCATTGCGATGACCGCGACTACCGCAAGCGGCAGCGCGCGAGTGATGATCCGAGACATCTTCCTGCCTTTCGTCCTGTGGTTGTCAGTTGCTCAGGGTCGCCGTGGCCGAAGCCTGTCGTCCCGGGGCGGAGCTCGCCGTCACTGTCACCGGCTGCGAGCCGCGTGCTTTGGCGAGCGCCTTGCGCGTGGACTTCGCAACGCCTAGCAGCGCCAAGCCGGCGCCCTGGTCATCGAGCTTCTTGGTGGTCGACGCGATCGTGCGCGACTTCAGGTGCAGCGCCTTCGCGGCGGCGGCGCTCACCTGCACTTCGAGCTTCGCGGTCTCGCCGGCGGTACCCGTCACCATCACGAAGGTCTGCTTGACGCTGAGCTTGCGGCCCGCGAGCGTCACGCGCAGCGGGCGGTCGATCGCCGCGGGATGCTGCGTAGCCTGCGCTTGCAGCGCCGCATTGCTCGCGCTGAGCGAAGCGTTCGTCGCGGCGAGCGCGTTCTTCTCGCCCGTGATGGCATCGACCTGCGACCCGAGCGCCGCAACCTGACCGGTGAACCCGGCGATCTGGCTCGTCAGGTCCGTGATCTGTGCGTTGAGCGGCGTCGTCGCCGCTTCGACCGCGTCCGCAACCACCGCGGTCGTAACGTTGGAGGCGGTGTCTGCCTTGTGGTAGGTGCCCCCCTTGCCGGTGCACGCCGCTTTGAATTCTTCTTCGCTGCTCAGCGCCGAGAGGTCGACCCCTGTCAGTTCTTTGACGACCGGGGTCCACAGCGAGGGCTCGTCGCCGAGGCCGGCCGAGCTCGCCTGCCACGGTATGTAGTCATAGAAGGGGTCCTTGTCGCTGCGTTCTTCGACGTGCCACGCTTTGAGGATGTTTTCGGGGTTGCTTAGCGCCGCTACACCCGAGCAGGTTGCGTGCAACTGGATCGAGGTCTGCGCGCCCGCGAATTCGAGCTTCTGCAGCGAGCTCATCGGTTTGCGATAACCCGAGGGCAGCTCCTTGAGGTTGAGGATGCCGCCGCCGGGACCAACGCCGTTGGTCTCGCGGAAGCCGATCGCATAGCCGTCGCTGGAGACGATCGTCTGGTCCTGGTTGGCCATCGTCGCGGGGTTCGCGGGGTAGGTGACTTCCGCGCCGCCGGTCTGCGTGGAGGCAGCGCTGACTTTCGGCGATCCTCCGCCGGTCAGGCCGGTGCCGTCAGGCGCGACCGTCGCGACTGCCGCTCCCGCCAGCGTGCCGACGAATTCAAGCGCGTAGGTCCGCTGCGTGCCGGCCACTTCCGGTCCGCTCGCGCGAACGTTGTCGAAGCCGATCGCGGGATCGGCGTCGAGCGCGCTCTGCACTTCTGCCGCAGTCGCGTCAAACGGCACCGCAGAGGCGCCCGCCGAGGGCTTCCAGGTCCCTCCGGCCGCGTCGTCGGTGACGGTCTGCTTGGCAGCGGTTTTGGCGATCTTCGCCGTGACGGTGTAAACGCCTGGATGAGCCAAGGCCGCGGCCGGCGCCAGCATCAGCGCTACGGCCATGGCCATGATTCCTCGTCTTAGTTTGGACATAGTGGAGTGCCTCCTTGTTGTTTTGGTCGGATCGGTCGGGATCTGCATTGCGGTCACTTCGCCCGTCCCTTCCCCGGGACGCGCACGGTGTTAGAGGTCGAGCGCAGCGCCCGTTCGCCGGCGGGGACGTAGACGACTTGGAACGCGCCCCGCGAGCGCCGAGCCTTCGCGAGGCGGAAGGCGAAGCTGCCGCCCGTCACCTTGCTGCGGGCCACCACGGCGGGTGAATCCACGCGCAGCAGCAGCGCCTGACCGGGAAGGCCCGGCGCCACGGTCCCGCGCAGCGCGATCGTCCCGCCCTTCATGCGGCGCGCCTTCACCCGTGTGCGCGAGCGGACCACGATCGTCTGCGTGTCGGAATGGATTGCTCCCGCCGCCGCCTGGACTTGCGTCGTTTCGCGCACGGGGACCACGACCGCGAAGCTGCCGTCGGATTCGGTCGTCGCGGTCGAGCTCGCCT
>DATJOE010000145.1:0-3009 GCA_035507305.1 Solirubrobacteraceae bacterium
CTGAGGTCGTGGACACGAAGGTCGACGGCCGCCGGTTTGAGCGTTCCATGCGTTTCGGCAGTCTGGGCGCCAATCTTGCCGACCGCGACGGTCTCCTTGTCGTCAAGGGTCCAAAGATCGCGTACGTCTCGTACGACGCCACCAGCAGACTCGTTCTGAGCGCCGAGGCCTTCCGGGGGCTTTATGACCGCCGCGTCCACCGCGATCGTCGGTATTCGCGCCAACGGCACTCGTCGCCGTAGCGCCCCACAGTGTTTGGCGGCCTGGTCACCCTGTGCTGGCGCCGGCTCTGGCCCCGGATCGCAGTACGCGACGCGCGCATCGTCGCCGTGCCCGTCGAATAGGTGTGCGGCGGTGAGGATCAGGCGATCGTCTGTGTCGTCCGGCTCTCGGGCCAGGTCCCTGACGAGCAGGCCAAACGAGCCCCGTCGCGTGTGACGATGGTCGTTGTACGTCGCCAGCGGGTCAACGTAGACCCAGGAGCCGGGCGTAAGCAGAGGTCGCTACCGGTAGGCGAGAACGGCGCGGTCACCCTCGCGAACCTCGACCCGGAGGCCGAAGAACTCAGGCGGCAGCTCGACGCTCGCACGGTCCATGACCTCAACGAGAATCACGTTCTCGCCCTCGATCTCGTGGATGCGAACGCCGTTTACGCACTCGTTGCCGTTCATGTAGCGGCGGACGAATGCCTGCTGGATGTCGGTCAGGCTCATCATGTCGTTCTCCCCGCTGTTGGGCGCCTATAGCACATCCGGTGCCTGCAGCGCAACCTTCGCGGGCCTAAGACTATGGCAGACATCGGCAGGAAAGCAAGTTTCAATGAGCGTTCCCCGGGCCGTTCGGCAGGAAATGAGTGCTAGCCTTAAGGCTAGCACTCGAGCCAGGGGTGCCCCCTTTAGTGGCGCGGTTCGCCCCGCTGCGGAGCGCCACGGCGCTGAGGCCTAGTCGATCAGCTCTGCGATCTCGCGGAGCGTCGAGATGTGATCTGAGATCCCGGCGGCCATCGCGGGCTCTAGCGATCACCACGAACTCGTCAAGACCCGTCACCTCGGCCACCCGCCGCGACCACATGGTCGAACTCCTCGCGACGCACTCAGCGGCCCTGCGAGAAGATGCGGCGCCGCTCAGGCTCGCTCAGCAGCCCCGCCAACGGCGAGGTCTGGCGCAGATCATCCGCGTCGGCGCCGCGGGCAACGATCGCACGACGGATCGCCGGCAACGGCTGCGACAACAGCTCAGCCCACCGCTGCGCATGGCGCTCATCGATACGGCCCTGCCGGCGCCAGCGGCGCAACGCGTGCCTGGCCTCCGCGACCATGCCGCGGTCAAGGCGGGGCGCAACCGCCCTGTGGTAGGCGAGACTACGGGCGCTCGCCCGCGCATGCCCGCCCGCAGCCTCAAGCTCGGAGGGATCAAGACGCAGACGAGCCGCCGCACGCCGACGCGAGGTCATCGTCGGCGCAAGCCGGTAGCGCCCGGGGTCATCCTCGCCAGCAGTCCCCAGCGACTCATACAGGTCAAGCAGCGCCGCCACAGGAACCTCCGTGCGGCCGGCGCTGGTGCGCACCAGCGGCAGATCGCCGGCGTCGACCCACCGTTGAAGGGCGGTATGGCTCACGCCAAGCAGCCGCGCGGCAGCACGCCGCGAGACCGTCTGGCCAAGCTCATCTTCAAGCGCCAGCCGCACCGCAGCCAGGTCCTCGTTGCCCGGCAGACGTCGTGCAACGCTACGCAGACGCGACACGTTCTCCAGCAAAAGCTGCTTGCGATCGACGACTCCCATGCGAGCATGGTAGCATAATGAGTTGCCAAAAAAGGCGAAAAATGGCAACTCGTGAGGGGCGGGCGGGAACCCCTAGCGGGGCCGAACTGCGCCGAGGGCCGCGGTCGCGGACTGCAGGCACGGAGCGGTGCCGAGAGGACAGTGCGTGCCAGACGTGGCACGGAAGCGCTGTTGGCACGGAGGTGCAAGCGGGCGATCGCGGCGGCAGCCACGCGCTCGGGCCGAACGACCGGCGCGACGGGTCAGTCGCCGCCCGGGCGACGCTCGACGATGCGGCGAAGCATCACGAGCGCAGCGCCGAAAGCGGTCAGGAACACCCTACCGGCGAAGACCTCGAGGCGGTCGTTGGGGGCAGGTGGCACAGACGGGGGGAGAGGTTGAGGCCCGACGGGCGCTGGGGAGCTTCGAGCAGGGCGGGGCTCATAAACGTACACGAGCACGCAAGCGGGCCGAGGTCTGGGCCGCACGTGTGCGCGGCGGGAGGGGCCGGCTCGGGCACGGAGAGATGGATTCACGCGCTTGACGACCGCCGGGGACCAGACGGCCCGGCGGAGTAGAGGAGCGGACAGGAGGGCGAGGGAGTGCCTCTTCCGACCGCGCAACGAGCAGTCCACTGGACGCTTACGGCAAAGCCACCTCGTACATAGCGAGAAGGGCCAGAGGTCTATCCGCCTCATGTGGGCCGCCTCCCTCGGCCCACGCACGAGGCCGGCTACTTCTTCTTCGGCGGTGTCTGAGCGAGATCGCTCGCAGCCGCTTTTTTCTCGGCGGGCGTCGCCTTCGGGTCATTCAGCACTTTGCCCGCGTCAGACGCGGCTTTTTTTCCTGTCGCCATCGCGCACCTCCTTCCCAGAATCCTCAAGGCGCATACGCGCCGGGTTGTCACGATCCGAGGATCCTCAAGCCGCACCGTTCGCGGCTGACGCCTCGTGTCTTTAGGCGCTTGTAATTCTCGACGGACTATCGGACGGAAACGTCGTAAGTTGCGTCATGGCCCACGGCAAGCTGTCCACGCAAACTCCTAAAGTCAAGGCGCTAACGGGAAGCGGCGTCGAAAGGATGTGCACATGGGCAAAGTCGAGGTGTCGAACAGCGAACTGCGGACCGTCCGCGACGCGATGCGACAACTCAACCGGATGGTCGACGCGCTGGAGCGAGGAGAGGTCGAGAAGATCGTGCTGTGCCGGAACAACCGTATGCGAGCGGTCGTAGTCTCATTCGACACG
>DATJOE010000146.1:0-2330 GCA_035507305.1 Solirubrobacteraceae bacterium
TAACAAGGGCGAGACCGCGCAGTACGAGGACATCATCCTCGGGATCACGAAGGCCTCGCTGAACACGGACTCGTTCCTTTCGGCGGCCTCCTTCCAGGAGACCACGAAGGTGTTGACGGACGCGGCGCTGGAGGGCAAGACCGATCGCCTGAACGGGCTGAAGGAGAACGTGATCATCGGCAAGTTGATCCCGGCGGCCACGGGCCTGAAGCGCTACCGACGGATCGAGATCGAACCGTCCGAACCGCTACCGCGCGCGATCGACGACGTGGGCCTGCTTGACCAGGACGAGATCGCGGCCGAGCTGGGCCTGTCGGGAGGCGACGCCTTCGGCGGCGGCTACGGCCAGGAGTTCGACGCCGATCTCGCGTCGCTGGAGAAAATCGGCGCGGGCGACACGGACCCGGGCTTCGTCGAGGAGCTTGCGGAGCTCGAGGTACCCGAGGAGTCGAGCGAGGAGTAGTCGACCATTGCTCCCGGCGCGCTTTGGACGGCGTGTCGGGAGTGAGTCGTCTCGCGCGGTTTGCGGTAGCAGTCGTATATACGACCGCACCTTCCCGGCAGGTATGAGGTTCTGAGGGCAATGGCCGCCCCTCGTCTTACGCGCCGCTCGCTCGTGCTCGCGGCGGGCGGTGCGCTCGCGGGACGCGTGGCACTGCCGGCCTCGGCGCTGGCCGCGCTCATCGAGACCCCGCGTCCAGAGCTGAGTGAGCGCCCGCTGGGCACGCTGGCGGCTGGCGTGCGCACGATCGCGCTGCGGCGCAACGCGGACCTGCTCGGCTTGGGCTGGAGCGGCGTGCTCGATGCGCGCGTGCAACTGCGCTTCCGCGATGAGGCGGGACGCTGGAGCCCGTGGGCCCTGGCGTCGTCAAGCGCGCACGGACCGGACGCCGTCGCACATGGCGCCGACGCTTCGCGCGCTGACACGGGCTCGGTGGGGGAACCGATCTGGACGGGCGGCACACGGCTGGTCCAGTTGCGCAGCAATCGCTCGCTGGCGGGAGCGGTGCTGCACGCCGTCGACACGAGCGAAGGGCTTGGCGCGGGAGTGCTCGCTCGTGCGTCCGAACGTTCGCCGCTCGCGCGTCTGGCCACGGCCTCGCTGCCGCTTGCTTCTCCGCAACTGCGGGCTGGCCCGGGTCAGCCGGCGATCGTCGCGAGAGCGGCGTGGGCACGCGGCCATGCCCCGCCGAAGGTGGCCCCCGAATACGGGGCGGTACGCCTGGCGTTCGTGCACCACACCGAGAACCCGAACGGCTACCGAGCCGGCGAGGTGCCCGCGATGCTCCGCGCGATCTTCGCGTTTCACCGCTACATCCGCGGCTGGAACGACATCGGCTACAACTTCGTGATCGACGCCTTCGGGCGGATCTTTGAGGCCCGCGCAGGCGGGATCGACGAGCCGGTCTCGGGCGCCCAGGCGGGCGGCTACAACCTGGTCTCGACGGGAGTTGCGGTGCTGGGCTCGTTCTCAGCGCGCCCGATCTCGCTCCCCGCGCGGCGCGCGCTGACTCGCCTGCTGGCCTGGAAGCTCGCTCTGCATGGGATGCCGGCCTCGGGCCGCGTGACGGTGCGAGTGAACCCGGAGGGCGCGATCTACAGCCGCTACCCAGCGGATGCGCTCGTTCCGCTGCCGCACATCTCGGGCCACCGCGACGGGGACTCGACGGACTGTCCGGGCGACGCGCTCTACCACGAGCTGCCCGGCGTGCGCGCATCGGTGGCGCGCCTGACGCCGAAGCCGGTGCGCGCAAGCCTGACGTTGAGCGTGGCGGAAGGGGTGACCTCACCGGTCCAGGCGCCGCCAGGGGCGGCGCAACCCGCGATCGAACGAGCCGCCACACCCGCGGCTCCGGTCGCGACGCCGACGTTGAGCGGCACGCTTGCGCAGCTTGACGGGACCCCGCTCGCGGGGGCGAGCGTTGCGATCCAGCAACGTCGGGTGGCACGGCGGGGCGAGCTGGTGCAGGAGCAAACGCTGGCCGAGGTCACGACCGACCCCGCGGGGCACTGGTCGCTACCCGTGGTAATTGGTCCCCCGAGCCTTGGCGCCGGGACGATCGCGCTGCGCGCGCTGTACCTGGGCGCGACGGCCGGCGCGGGAGGCCCCACTGGGGCGGGCGCGGCGGTGTCGGAGCCGCTGTCGCTCTCGGCGTCCTCGCTCGCGCCGCAGCCGCCCACGGCTCAGCCTCCCGCGATGCAGCCGAGCGCACCCGTGCCCTAGCCGGCAGCACCCGTCCTTGCCGGCGGCGCCGACCGCACCACCGTGCCTGATCGGCGATTGCCAAACGCCCAAGTGGGCAACGACGAGGTGTGCCCATTTCCTCGCC
>DATJOE010000147.1:0-12327 GCA_035507305.1 Solirubrobacteraceae bacterium
AAGCCGAGGATGGCAAGTGCCCACGTAGAGTCCTGAACGGGAAGCGTCGGCTCATGCGGTAGCGAGGTAGCTGCGTCTTTGATCTCCTTGTAGAGCAGATCGGCCCCAATAGGACCGCGGAAGCGAGGTAGCGAGGAGAACTCCGGCAGAGCCTCAGCGAAGTCAGCCGGAGTCCGCTGCCGCTTGAGTTCCATAACGGGCTGAAGCCGCCGCATGACGTCATTGATGTCGAACAATGGTCGCTCGGGCATGTCGGGGAGGCTAACTGCCTGGTCTCGCTGGGATCGAAGCAAGGCCGCGAAGACAACGCGCCAGCTCTCGCGCCCGGCGAAATCTTTATCCGACCGAACCTAGTAGGCCCACGCCATCGGTTGAAAGCGTGTCTCCCGTCAACCACTAGGAGGCACCATGAGCCAACTTCCCGAGCCCCGCCACGGGCTCTTCCCAGCAGGCCCAAGCCGCAAGCTCGCCAAGCAGCTCGGCCGCCTCGATGCGCAGGCGCTAGCGGTTCAGCACCACGACAGCTTGCGCGTCGGTCGCGTCGAACAGGCTGCGGCCCACGGCCTTATTGCTGTCGCTCAAATCTCCGGCCTGGAGGCATCACTAACGCACATGGCTCCGCACGCAGCGGGGCGACTCCGAGCAGTAGCCGACGCCGGCACCATCGGCATCGTGGGCATCGTCGCGGGCACAGGGCGGTAGGTCATGACCATCGTCATAGCCATCGTCCTGTTCTTCCTCGGCTTCGTTATCTACGAGGCCATCAAAGAGCTACATACCCGCGCCACAGACCACGCCGACGAGCAAGTAATGGCGGCCTATATCCGCGCGGAGGAAACCCGTGCCCATGCCTACGACCTCGCTGCCATCGAGCGGATTCGCCGCGCGACCGCCGACGAGCTGGTTCGGGTCGCAGCCGAAAGTGGCGAAGTCATCGAGGGTACGGCCGTGGAGGTCGAGCGATGACTGATCGCCAGCAACTGCGCCAAGTCTGCGCTTGGAACCGCCAGCTCGTCCGCGAGAACGGCACCCTGCGAGCCGAGTTGCATCGGAGCCATCAAGAGAACGAGGAACTGGAAGCGGACAATCTTGCCCTAAGCGCCCAGGCTGAAGCCGCCGAAACCTTCCTCGATGCGGCCATGACCGCTGCCCGTCTGGTGCGCTGATGAACAAGCTCGTCGCCGCCCTGACGCTCGCTGTCGTCGGGCTAACGATCCTCGCCACCGTCGGCCCCACGCTGACCAAAGTCATTTCGGCGCTGGTGTGGCTGGTGGTGGCGATTGGCCTTGTCGTCTGCCTGGTGCGGGTGGTGTGGACGGCTACCCGGCGCTGGTGAGCACTAGCACTTCATCGGGCAGACTGCCAGCGGAATCCGCATTTTTCACCCGCGTATTTGTCATGTTCGCCGTTTGTTCGGTACGAGCCAGCGGCGAAAATAGGGACAGAGTTAATCGCGAAAGGAGCGACTCATGTAGCAACAGTAAGCAGCGAAAGGGGGTGTCTGTATGACGGCTCGGTCTGAGCGTATTCGAGTAAAAGGTGTGCCAAAGCGCGAGATGGGCCCAACAGACATCGAGCTGTATTCGCTGTCGCTGTGGCTCGGAGCCAAACGGCAACTACGGGATCGTCGCCACCGTGCCGAACTGGTTAAGGAGCGCAGGCGCCGGATTGCCCGCCGCCGGGAGGACCGCCATGAACGGTGAGCTTCCCCTCATTGCAGTTGGTGGTTCCGGGGCGGCCATGCTCGCGGGTATCCATCTGCGGGAGCGCCGCGCCGCCGGGGCCATGCGGTCGAGCCGCGTCCGCTTGGCCCTGACCTTCCCGGCCGGGGTCGATCCACTAAGGGCCAAAGCCGCCCTCAGCGCCATCGCCGGTTTGCCTTGCGATCAGGAGTGCGTCTTCTCCGTCGAGGCCAGCGCCGAAGCCATCCAGCATTTCATTTTCACGCCCGCCGCCATCCGTCACACCATCGTCTCAGCGCTCACCGGCGCGATGCCAGGCTTGCGGGTTGCCGATGCTCCCTCTCCGGTAGGTCGGGCGACGCTGACGGCCAAGCTGTACTTCCCGACGCCGCTCGTCATCAACACGGAGCAGCCAGAGGCCGGCGCTCGCACGCTGCTGTCCGGCCTCGTTGGGCTGACAGGCGACGAGCACGCCATCTTGCGTTTTGCTGTGCGTCCCGGCTCCGGGCGTCCTTGGAGTTCATCGCAACCACCCGACCAAGCTGCCAGGCAAGCTGAGCGGCTGTGGCGGCAGAAGCTCGCCTCTGGCGTCGGCTTCGAGTGCAGTGGGTTGGTGCTGGTCCGTGCGGCATCGGGAGCGCGGGCGCGGGAAATCCTTGAGCACCTGACGAGCTGCTTGCGATCTCGGCGCGGGGCGGTAGGAAGGTTGCGGATCACGACTGAGCGCAGTGGTCGCAGCCTGACGGCGCTGCCGCGCACTACCCGTAGCTCGGGGTGGCTGACAACTGCTGAGTTCATTTCCATCTTCCCGCTGCCGTTGGGTGATCCCGTGCCCGGTCTCGAGGTCGGCGGTGCTCGCCACCTGGCAACACCGCGCTACGTACCTACCAAGGGCCGCCGCTTGCTCGTCGGACGCGATGGCGGTGGCAATGCGCGCCCGGTGGCGCTGACCCAAGACAGTGCCCGTCTGCACTTGGGTCTCATCGGCAGCACGGGCTCGGGCAAGACCACCGTCTTGATCCGCCTCATCCTCGACGCGCTGGCAGGGGGCATCGGCGGCGTGTTCCTCGACCCCAAGGATGCCGTCGAAAAACTGCTCGATCAGGTGCCGCCCGAGTACGCCGACCGGATCGTCGTGCTCGATCCTGCGCGTCCAGGGCCGCTGCCGGGTCTCGACCTGTTCGGTTCCGGCGATCCAGTCGTGCGCAGCGACGTGATCCTGTCGGTCATCAAGGGCGGCTCGGACAGTTGGGGTGTTCGGATCGAGCGGTTCCTGCGGCTGGGCCTGCGCTCGCTGTCGGTCCTGCCCGATCCGGTGCTTTTCGATTGGCTGCGGCTCTACACCGATCCAACCTTCCGCCGTTCGGTCGTGGCGCGGATCGCTGACCCGATCATCGCCTCCGAGTGGCGCACCTTCGAGGAGCTGAGCGTGCCTGAGCAACAGGCGTATGTGGCTCCGGCCCTAGCCCGCGTCACCGATCTGTTGTCACGTCCGGCCCTGCGTGCGGTGCTGAGCCAGCCCCGTCCGAAGCTGAACTTGGAGCGGCTGCTGTCCGAAGGCCGCTGGCTCGTCGTCGCCCTCAGTCCGGGCACGCTCGGCGAGCCTGCTGCGCAGTTGCTCGGCGGCATCGTCACGTATTTGGTGTGGGCGGCGGTCGAGAAGCGAGCCGCCATCCCCGAGGCCAAGCGCCGTCAGGTGATGTTCGTGCTCGATGAGCTGCAAAGCCTCGCCAACCTGCCGGTGGGTCTAGAGGTCTTCTTCGAGCGCACGCGCAGCCTCAACTGCGCGGTGGTGGTGGCGACCCAGGCCCTTTCGCGCCTACCCGAAGCCACCCGCATTTCGTTGCTCGCCAACGTCGGCTCCTTGCTGAGTTTCGTCGGCGGGTCGAAAGAGGCCGAAGGACTGGCCCGCGAGCTCGCCCCCTTGACCGCCGCCGACATCATGGGTCTCGCCCGCTACGAGATAGCCGGTCGCGTCAACACCGGCAGCGCCGGTCCCGGCCGAGCCGTCATCACCGGCACTACCGAACCCTTGCCCGCGCCGAGCAGCATGGCCGCCGAAATCCGCGCCCTGAGCGCTGAGCGCTACGGCCGCGATCCCCGCGAAGTCGAGGATGAGTTGCGGCAGCGGGGCGGAGACACCGCAGGCGACATCGAACCCACCGACTCGGTGGGCCGCACCCAGAGGCAAGACCGATGAGTCCGATGGCGCGTCCGTTCGCGTGGTCTCAGGCTTCCCGCGATCCATCTGCCGATGCCGACTCTCACGAAATAAGGACGGCGAATCACTCGTCGTCGCTTGCTTCTCGTATCTCCTCCTCTCGCCTGGACTTCATCGCCTCTCGTCTCACTCCCATCGACCGTGCCATGCTCGACGTCGTTGCGCGAACGCGGTTGTGCTCCGGTGCGCAGTTGGAACGTCTGTTTTGGAACGAAGGTTCTCCGGCCAGTCGCAGCCGCCTAGCTCGCCGAGCGCTGAAGCGCCTGACCGACTGGCGCATCCTCGATCGTCAGTCGCGCGTCATCGGCGGGCAGCGGGCTGGTTCACGCGGCTACGTCTACAGCTTGGGTCCAGCCGGGGTGCGGTTGCTGGCCCGCGAGACGGGAGTGCGGGTACGTCGACCGATCACGCCGGGGGAGCGCTACGTCCGTCACGTCCTGGCCTGCACCGAGTTGGTTGTCCAGCTGGGCGAAGCCGACCGCACGGGCACTCTCGAAGTCATCGAGGTTCAGAGCGAGCCGCATTGCTGGCGCGGCTTCATCTCAGGCTTCGGGCGGCGCGTCATCCTCAAGCCCGACTTGTTCGTCCGCGTCGGCGTCGGGGCACTTGAGGATCGCTGGTTTATCGAGATCGACCTCGCCACCGAGGCCAGCGGCACCCTCAGCGCCAAAGCCCGTCGTTACCTCGCCCACTTCCGATCCGGCAGTGAGCAGCGCACGGCCGGCACCTATCCGCGCGTGCTGTGGGTGGTGCCCGACTCCCGCCGTCAGACGCAGCTCGAGGCCGTGCTTCAGGGATTGCCCGAAGGAGCCCACCGTCTGTTCGCGGTCTGCTTGAGCGCGGAGACGATCCAGCTCCTAGCTGCTGAGGCTCGACCGTGACGCCGCGCAACGTTGTCATCGAGGGCGACGCCCTCCAAGTCCTACGCACGTTCCCGGAGTCGAGCGTGGACTGCGTGGTGACGAGCCCGCCGTACTTCAACGTCCGCCTCTACAAGAGCGGCAAGGCCGAGCTCGGGCAGGAAGCCGGTATCGAGGGATGGGTCGCGCATCTGCGCGACGTTGCCGCCGAACTTGCTCGCGTGCTCGTCCCCTGGGGTGGCTTCTGGCTGAATGTCGGCGACGTCTACGCCCGTACGCGGGGCGAAGGCGCACCGCCCAAGTCGCTGCTGCTTGGCCCTGAGCGGCTAGTCCAGGTGCTGCTCGCTGACGGCTGGCTGGTGCGTAACCGCGTGGCCTGGGCCAAGTCGAATCCGATGCCTTCGCCCGCCGCCGACCGGCTGACGCCCTCCTGGGAGTTCGTCTACTTCCTGGTGCGCTCAGGCTCCTACTTCTTCGACCTCGACGCCATCCGCGAACCGGCCGTCAGTGCTCGGCGTCCGGGTCGGGTGTCACTTCGGATTCGCCGTGGACGACGCGACCACGGCCATAGCGGCCTTGGACAGATGCAGCGTCTCGGCCGCAGCGCGCACCCCTTGGGTAAGAACCCCGGCGACTGGTGGCGCATCGGCGGCAGCCGGTCGTCTCAGCATCCGGCCACTTTTCCGGCCGAGCTGATCCGTCGCCCGATCCTTGCCACCTGCCCCGAGAAGGTCTGCCAGAAGTGCGGCAAGCCCTGGGAGCGCTCGCGCAGCACGGTTGGCTTCATCCAGGGAGAGCCAAAGCCGCGTCCGTTGGTGGCTTGCGGCTGCATGGCTCCTACCCGCCCCGGCCTGGTGCTTGATCCCTTCATGGGCTCCGGCACGACGGCGGAGGTGGCAAAGGCTTATGGCCGTGACTGGCTGGGGATCGAGTTGAACCCGGCTTACGTGCGCCTAGCCGAACGGCACGCCGGTAGCTCGAAACGTGGATGGCCCACCGGTCGGCGGGAGGGGGACGCCCTTCCTGCCGACCGCCTAAGTCATCGACGTCTAACGGAGGTCACATGACCCGAGCGCAAGAGGTATTCGAGAAGGTCAATCAGCTCATGGAGTCCGGCATGGAACGCCCGGATGCTTTCAAGAAGGTTGCCGAGCAACTTGGCATCCAAATCAACAGCGTACGCGGCAGCTACTACAGCTTCTCCCGCGCCAGCGGCAACGGGAAATCCCGCACCCGCAGAAGGGAGACCACGCCAGAGGATGCCTTGGCTGATGCCCGCGCTTCCTTGGAACGCTCCTTGGGTGCCATCGACCGCGAGGTCGAAGCTGCCGAGGAACGAGCTTCCGAGGCAGTGGCCGAGGCCAAGGAGTTGAAGGACAGCGCGGCGGCCAGGAAGGAAGCCATATCTGAGCGTTTGGAGGCGCTGCGATGACGGCTACCCGCAGGCTGATCGGACGAGCTTCGATCCGGCCTGCGGGGTCCACAAACACCTTGCCCCGCACTAGGTATCAGCGGGAGAATTGGGGAGCCAACTAATGAAGAAAGGAGGGGATATGAAGGAACAGCAAGACAAGCAACCAACGGAGAGGTCAGCGGTCTACGCCCGCGTTTCCAGCACCGGCCAGCTCGGCCGCGACGGCGACGAAGACGGCTACTCGATTCCGGCACAGGTGAAGGCTTGCGAAGCCGAGGCGGCTTCACGGGGAGCGAAGGTGGTCAAGGTCTACGTCGAGCGGGCGGAGTCGGCCAAGACCGACGACAGGCCCGTCCTACAGCAGATGCTGCGCGAACTGCCGGGGCTCGGTGCCAAGTACCTGATCGTGCACAAGGTTGACCGGCTGGCGCGCAACCGCCGCGACGACGCCAACCTTTACGAGCGGCTGGTCGGCATGGGGGTCAAACTCGTTTCGGCGAGCGAGAACATCGACGAGACGCCAGCGGGCCAGCTCATGCACGGGATGCTCGCCACCTTCGCGGAGTACTACTCCAACAACCTCTCGACGGAGATCATGAAGGGGCTGCGCCGCAAGCACGAAACCGGCGGCACCCCGCACAAACCGCCGATCGGGTACATGCCCAAGCGCGAACTGATCGGCGCCCAAGACATCCGTACCGTCATCCGCGACCCGGAGCGCGCGCCGCTGGTCCAACAGGCGTTCACCCTCTACGCCACTGGGCATTGGCCGCTGCGCAAGCTGGCGGCGCAGCTGGAGCGCGAAGGTCTGCGCAGCCGCGGCACGCCGCGTTATCCCGAACGACCGCTGGGTACGAACCGCCTCAACGATCTGCTGCGCAATCCGTACTACGTGGGCATCGTCGCCTGGAACGGCCAGCGCTATCCGGGCAAGCACGAGCCGCTGGTGGATCAGGAGACGTGGGATCGCGTACAGATGCTTCTGACCGCCGCGCGCATTGGCGGGGAACGTCCGCAGAAGCATGAGCACTATCTGCGCGGCACGGTCGTCTGCGCAGAGTGCCTCGGTCGCTTGCTCTACGGACGGCACCGGGGGCGATCTCGCTACTACGAATACTTCTCTTGCAACAACCGCACCGCTCGCCGCCGTGAGGCCAGATGCACGAGCGGCCATTACGCCGTCGAGACGACCGAGCAGCACATCCTTGAGCGGGTCTACCGGGCACTCACGATCCCGCAAGAAGTCCAGGAGCAGATCAGAGCCGAGCTGCGGCGCGAGCTGGTTGAGCGAACCGCGATAATCGAGCAGGAGGCAGAACGCCATGAGCGCGTGCTGGCGCAGATCGAGGCCAAGCAAGAAAAGCTCGTTCAGCTCTATTACCAAGACCTCGTAAGCGAGACGGTCTTTGCCGCCGAGCAGGAGAAGTTGAACACCGAGCGCCGTGCTGCCCGCAAACTTCGGAAAGCCGCCAAAGCGCAAATCAAGGACGTGCAGGGAGCCCTCGACCTGGCACTTAGTCGCGTCGATCGTCCCTACGAGGCTTATCGAGACGCAACATCGCTAGAGCGACGGGTAATGAACCGCGCCATCTTCGAGCGGATCGAGATTGGACCCGAGGCTGAGATCACCGGCACCACCCTCACCCCGACTTACGAAGCCCTGTCGGCCTGGCAGCCTGGTCTTGGACGAGTCGAGGGCAAAGGCGGCTCGTCGTCGGCCGGTCTTCGACCTTATGCCGGTCGTATCCACTGAACTGTTCAGCGCGCAAACCACGGGCGCGCCGACACGATCTCGCTTCGGCACTCACGCGAAGCTCAGTGCGAGAGTTGTCGCGAATCAGCCATAGCGGCGAATCACGTCTCTGAGAACCGCGGAGCAGACGCGATGCTCATAGCCGGGCAACGTGCACGTCGCCCTGTAGGCGACGCCTCCGTATGGCGCCCTCGTAAAGCCGACGACACCGTCAGCAGCATCGGGTCCACCGCTGGGCCAACCGTCTCCACTGACCCCAGAAGGATCATGAAAGAGTGCAAGGCCCCGCTTCGGCCTGACGACTCGCTCGCCGAGAGGCACCGTCGTTCGGCACGGGAACCCTAGCGATGAGGCATAGCCTGCAAAGAAGGGACAAACCACTTCGGCCTTACAACCAACACACGCGGGAATTACCGTCAGCGTAATTCCCGAGTGATGGCTGTGAAGCCCGGGTTTTGACGCGCCGACCGGCCAAGCCGCCAAGACGGCGCCGCCATCCGCGCCTATTTGGCCGTCGCACTGCATCGATGACGGCCCCACTAGGAACTGTTCGCTGTTGGTGTAGGCCACGACCCCACGCGGCGCCCCCGGTACTTGGATTTGGGGCGGGGTCGATCGAAGTGGTCCTGATACGCCCGTGGTGGTAGGACACCTCACGACGGGAATGCGCCTTGCGTACGCCACGCCGGTCGCCTGACAAACCATGAGGAGCATCCCGACAAGCAGCGCCAAGTGGCAACGTGCTCTGAAAGGGTCGACGAGCCTTGTCATCCTCACTCCGCGAGGTGTAGCCCGATGCGCCTGGGCCCGTACACGCAATGGACCACCGCGTAGACGTCCCCGATCAGTACGACCGCGATGCGTGCGCCAGCCTCCAAAAGAGCCGTCGGCACAGAAGCCTCAGTTGTCGCCCCGACGCTCGGCATAGCTCGGATCGTATTGAAGCTTGGAACGCCATGCTTTGCACCTAAACGGGCCAGATGTTGCGACGCTGCATCGTCTGCCTGCTGTGTGCAGATGGCGCAACCGGGCCGGCAACTTCAGCCCGGCGACGTTCGCCCGAACCGTTCCCTCAATGCCTTCCGCCGGAGAACGCATAGACCGTCGTTGACCGGAACGTTTCGCCCGGCTTCAGCACCGTCGAGGGGAAGCTCGGCTGGTTCGGCGAGTCCGGGTAGTGCTGAGTCTCAAGCGTGAAGGCGTCGGTTTGCCTGTACGTATGCCCGCTCGGCCCGACCAGCTCCCCGGCGAGGAAGTTGCCCGTGTAGAGCTGGATTCCCGGTTCAGTCGTGTACGCGGTCAGCGTTCGCCCGCTCGCGGGATCCTCGGCGCGAGCGGCCAACGACAGCCCCGGGCCTTGTCGGTTGAGCACCCAGTTGAAGTCATACCCGTGCGCGAGCACCAGCTGTTCGAAGCCGCTATTGATGTCCTGCCCGATCGGCTTCGCGTGAGTGAAGTCCAGTGGCGTGTTCGCCACGGGGGCGATCTGCCCTGTGGGGATCAACGACGAGTTGATCGGCGTGTAGTTGTTCGCGTTGAGCCAAAGGATCTGGTTGTTAACGGTGCCGGACCCCTCGCCGGCGAGATTGAAGTAACTGTGGTTTGTGAAGTTCACCACGGTCGTTTTGTCGGTCGTAGCCTTGTAGTCGATCCGCAGCGAGTTCCAGCCCGTCAAGGTGTACGTGACCGTGTTCGTCACCGTGCCTGGGAAGCCGTTGTGGCCGTCGGGGTCCGTGTATTCGAGCTTCAGCGAGGCGCCCTCGGGGCTCGTCGTCGGAGTCGCTTGCCAAGCCTGCATGCTGTAAGCGCCGGGGCCGCCGTGCAGCGTGTTTTCACCGTTGTTCTTCGGGAGCTGGTAAGTCGTCCCGTTGAGCGTGAATTCGCCGTTCGCGATTCGGTTTGCGTAGCGACCGACGATCGCTCCGAAGTACGTAGTTCCCGAGCCGCCCGACGGCTGTGGGTATTCGTCGTTCTTGACGTAGTCCGCGAGACTGTCGAAGCCGAGCACTACGTCGGTGAGCTGGCCGCCGTCGCTTGGAACATCGATGGCCTGGACGATCCCCCCGTAGTTTGTGATGCTCACCTTCATGCCGTTTCCGTTGCTGAGCGTGTAGAGGCTGACCGCATGGCCTTCGACCGTCCCCCAGGGCTGGGTTGCGATGCCGAAGCCGCCGCCGTAGTTTTGCCCGCGACCGGAGTGCGAGCCGTGGTCGTGCCGCCCGGCGCCATAATCGCGTCCACCGCGTCCGTAGTCGTGGCGTCCGTAGTCGTGACTCGGCGCTCCGCGCTCGAACCGCCCGGCGCGGTGGCCGTGGGCCAGAGCAGCCTGGGTAATTGCTCCGAAACCGATCAACATCGTCGCGATGACTAGGACGATCGCCTGGACCGCGCGGGACTGCCCCCCACGCGCTGTGAAGCTCCGGGGCATGATGCCTCTCCTCGTTGGCTGGCTTGCTGAATACGACGCTCAGGATTCAGCTACCCCGAGCCGCAACCGCTACGCCAAGACCTGACCTACAGCGAGCAGACGTCAGAACGCCGTGTTGATCTCGTACCGTTCTTCGTAGGTCAGCACGAGACCGCCCTTGAGCCCAACGCCTTCTTCCCCGCTCGATCCGCCTTCTTCGCGGAGCTCCTTGAACAGGAGCGGGGCTTCACCTTCGATCGCGTTGGGCTTCTGAACACCCTTCGCCGCTTTGAAGGTGCTCGTAAAGGTCGTGCTGGACTTGTTCGTCCTGACCGGGAGCAGGATTCCGTTCGTCGAGAGCTGCACGAGCTTCGTTACCGAGCTCGTTCCACAGTGGTAGGTGCCAAGTCGTTCTTCCGCGGGAACCAGGTCGAGGTTAAGCGCGTTCTTGGCCTTGTTCGACCACACGAGCGCTCCATCGAGATCCAGGAAGGCAACTTCACCTTCGGTGCCCGTGCTCTGGCACGGTTCGCCGGCCTCGCTGCAAGCGGTGAGGATCACGTGCAGCGTGGCTGTCTTCACCCCGGTCACGCTTCCTGCACCGCTCACGCCCGTGCAGGTGAGCTTCTTTTTCGTGGTGGTTTCCAGCACGATCGGCGCGGAGGAACTACCCGCGATCTCAAACCCTGCTTTCGGGCCCGGACCTGGGAGCCATTCCCACTTGCCGAGCCTATGCGCCACTTTCGTGCACGCCGCATTGCCGAACTTGCCACTGCCAGCCGTCACCTTCACGCAGCGCCCGAAAATCGGCGGGGCGATCACCGTGTAACTGACGGTACTGGTCGTGCTCTGCCCGTCGGCGCTCGTGGCCGTGACGCTGAAACTGTGCCCTCCCGGCGTCGCGGTATCGATCGCGCTGCCGTTCGCGACCGGGCCGCTGCAGCCTTCGCTGCCCGGCTTCAAACCGGGGCCGCCGGCCCCCTCGCTGCACGAGTACGCCGCGTTCACGACCTGCCCCGGCAGATAGGCGGCGCCGTCGACAGGCGCCGTAATCGACACACTCGGCGGAGCGATCACCGCGTAGCTCACGGTCCTGCTCGCCGTGAGCCCGTCCTGGCTGTTCGCCGTGACCGTGAATTTGTGTTCACCGGGCGTCGCGGTATCGATCGCGCTGCCGTTCGCGACCGGGCCGCTACAGCCTTCGCTGCCCGGCTTCAAACCGGGGCCGCCGGCCCCCTCGCTGCACGAGTACGCCGCGGCGACTACCTGGCCCTCGTTGTATTTCGCACCTTCACTCGGCGTCGTAATCGACACCGAGGGGGCTGTGGCCACGGTATAGCTCACGGTCTTGCTCGCCGTCAGGCCATCCTGGCTTGAGGCCGTGACCGTGAATTTGTGTTCTCCCCCGGTCGAGGTGTCGATCGCGCTGCCGTTGGCGACCGTTCCACTGCAACCTTCGCTGCCGGGCTTCAGGCCGGGACCGCCTGCTCCCTCGCTGCACGAGTACGCCGCATTCACAACCTGGCCTTGGCTGTATTTCGCCCCTTCGGCGGGCGTGGTAATCGATACCGTCGGTGGTGCGCTCACCGTGTAGCTAACCGTCTTGCTCGTTGTCAGCCCGTCCTGGCTGTCCGCTGTAACGGTGAATTTGTGTTCGCCCGCCGTCGAGGTGTCGATCGCCGCGCCTTTCGGCACTGTCCCGCTGCAGCCTTCGCTGCCCGGCTTCAAGCCAGGGCCGCCGGCTCCCTCCGTGCAGGAGTAAGCCGCATTCACAACCTGGCCTTGGCTGTATTTCGCTCCTTCGGCGGGCGTGGTAATCGATACGGTCGGCGCCACCACAATGTTGTAGGTCACCGTCGCGCTCGCAGCTAGCCCGTCCTGGCTGGTGGCCGTAACAGTGAACTGATGTTCGCCGGGCGTCGAGGTGTCAATCGCGCTGCCGTTGGCGACAGTGCCTTTGCAGCCTTCGCTCCCGGGGGCCAGCCCAGGG
>DATJOE010000148.1:0-42174 GCA_035507305.1 Solirubrobacteraceae bacterium
GACGAGCTGGAGCTGCTTCCGCACGCCGCGAGCCCCAGCCCCAGCGCGCCAACCGACAGCAGCGCAGCGATCCCACGTCCATCTGGCATTCGCCAACTCCTCATGTACTGCCTCCTGGCTTCTTCGTTTGTCTTAGCATTATCTATTTTTTTGATCGGAATAAATATAAATAACAGCACTCGCGGCCCTGTTCAGGTGAGCCCGGGGGCCGGAGCGCCGACGCCCACCTTCGCCTCACCCTGCAGGCGCAACCCCCGCGGGGTGACA
Organism: Solirubrobacteraceae bacterium; assembly: GCA_035507305.1. Classification (GTDB taxonomy): domain Bacteria; phylum Actinomycetota; class Thermoleophilia; order Solirubrobacterales; family Solirubrobacteraceae; genus Palsa-744. The sequence continues at coordinate 268 of DATJOE010000148.1, forward strand.
GCACGCTGGAGAAGCGCCAGCGCCCAATCGACCGCGAGTGCGAGCGCCGCGACGCAGATCGCGGCCCCGAGCACGCCCGAGAAGTGGTAGCTCGTCTCGTTCGCGATGATGTCCCCCAGGCTGCCGCTAAAGCCTGCAAGCGAGGCAATCGTCGTGGTCGAAACCACGAACACCGACGCCGTTCGGATCCCCGTGAAGATCAGCGGTACCGCGAGGGGCAGCTCGACCCGCGTGAGGATCTCCCGCTCGGACATCCCCATCCCGCGCGCGGCGTCCACCAGGTCGCGGTCCACCCCGTCCACGCCGAGGTAGGCGTTTGTGATGATCGGCGGAACCGCGAGGATCACGAGCGCGACCTCGACCACCGTCAGGCCCAGCCCGAGGAACGCGTCGCCGATCGCGAGCACCGCGAGGCTGGGCAGCGCGCGGCCAATGTTCCCGAGGTTGATCGCGAAGAACGAGCCGCGGTGTAGGTGCCCGAGCCACACTCCGATCGGGACCGCGATCGCAACCGAGATCGCCACACCGATAGCGGCGACCTTCAGCGTTTCGAGCGTCAGCTGCGTGAGACTCGGCAGCGAGTGCTGCCCCGCGATCGCGCCATTGTTCGCGATGAATTCGAACGCCTTTATGAATTCGCCCATCGTCTACCTAGCCCTAGTCCAAGGAGTGAGCGCGCGCTGCAGCAGCACGAGCAGGCCGTCGGCCGCGAGCGCGAGCAGTACCGTCAGCGCCCCAGCCGCGATCAGCTCTGTCTTGAACGGCCCCTCACCGAGCGCGGTGTGGATCGGCACCCCCAGACCCTTGTTATAGATCGTGTACACGATCGTCGCGAGCGCGATGATCGTCACGACCGCGATCCGTAGACCCGCGACGATCGCGGGTAGTGCGAGTGGCAACTCCACACGCAGCAGCGTCTGCCTGCGCGACATCCCCATCCCCTCCGCCGCGTCCAGCACCTCATCCGGCACCTCGCGCAGCCCCGTGAGGATGTTGCGGAACAGGATCAACAGCGTGTAGGAGACCAGCGCGATCTCCGCCGCGAAGATATTCGCCCCCACCGGCGCGACCAGCAGCTCGAACAGCGCGAGCGAGGGAATCGTGTAGAGCGTCGTCGTCGCGAGGATCGTTGGCCGCTCAAGCCAGCCGTAGCGGTGCGCCGCAAGCGCGAGCGCCATCGAGATCGCGAAGCCGATCCCCACCGCGATCGCCGTGAGCAGCACGTGCTGGCGCAGCGCGGGCCACAACACCGAGTCCCAGTTCTTGCTCACCCATTCGCCGCAGAAGAAGCGGTTCTCGACCACGCACTTCGAGCTGTTCGCCCCGAAGTTCGGGATCACCGGCCCAGAGGCCGCGAGCGCGCTCACTTCGGTCGCCTCCGTCGGCCCGATCTCACGCCGCGGCCTCATCCGCGAGCAGCTGCTCGATCGCCGAGAGCGTCAGCACGCCTTGCACCTGCTCCTCGCCGTCCACCACCGCGAGCGGCGCCCCGTTCGCGGTGAGGATCATCGATAGCGCGTCGCGCACGCTCGTCTCCGGCGAGGCGCGCAGCGTGCCGGGCTGCGCGCCGTTGGGGGAGGCGAGCTTCAGCTCGCTCAGCTTCGTGAGCGAGAGCCGCTTGATCCCACGGTCCGCGCCCACAAACTCCGCGACGAAATCATCCGCGGGGTGGGTGAGGATCTCGCGCGGGGTGTCGTACTGCGCGAGGTGGCCCCCCTCGCGCAGGATCGCGATTCGGTCGCCCATCTTGATCGCCTCGTCGATGTCGTGCGTCACGAACACGATCGTCTTGCGCACTTTCGCCTGGAGCGCCAGGAACTCGTCCTGCAGGCGAGTGCGATTGATCGGGTCGATCGCCCCGAATGGCTCGTCCATCAGCATCAGCGGGGGGTCGGCCGCGAGCGCCCGCGCCACCCCGACCCGCTGGCGTTGCCCGCCCGAGAGCTGCGCCGGGTAGCGGCTCGCCATCTCGGGATCGAGGCCGATCAGCTGCATCAGCTCGGTCACGCGCGCAGCGGTCCGCTCCTTCGGCCAGCCCAGCAAGCCCGGGACCGTCGCGATGTTCTCGCCCACCGTCTGGTGAGGGAACAGGCCGATCTGCTGGATCACGTAGCCGATCTCGCGCCGCAGCTCGCGCGCGTCGCGCTCCAGCACGCTGCGTCCCCCCAACAGAATGTCCCCGCCCGAGAGCGGGATCATCCGGTTGATCAGGCGCATCGTCGTCGTCTTGCCCGAGCCCGAAGGGCCCACGAGCACGCACACCTCGCCCGCCGGGACCGTGAACGACAGCTCGGCGATCGCGGCCTCCCGCTGCCCTGGATAGCTCTTGCTGACCTTGCGCAGCTCCAGCTCCGCCGCCTTGGGCTGGGCTGGAGCGGCGCTGGACCCATCCCACGCAGCGCTTGATCGCAGCGCCGAGCCGGCCGTTGCCTCCGTCTTGGCCGCCTTCGACTCCTGCTCGCCTGGCTTCGCGAACGCTGACGGCCCCTCGCTATGGGCGGTGTTGGCGGTATCCACAGGAGGTCCCCGACGGGGACGCGCCCATCCTAGCCAAAGCTGCACAAATGCTTCACAGCCCGACGAGCAGCGTGAGGACGCTAGCCTAGGCGTCCCGGACCTGGGCGCGTAGCTCAGTTGGCTAGAGCACCTCGTTTACACCGAGGGGGTCGCCCGTTCGAGTCGGGCCGCGCCCATCGTCGTAGCAATCAATGAATGACCGTTCCCCCATACGCATCGCCGTGATCGGCTCTGGCCCCGCGGGCTTCTATGCCGCGGGCCACCTACTGAAGGACGAGGATGCGGGCTTTGAGGTCGACATGCTCGAGCGCCTGCCCACGCCCTGGGGCCTCGTGCGCTCGGGCGTCGCGCCCGACCACCCGAAGATCAAGTCGGTCACGCGCGTCTACGAGAAGACCGCCGCGCACCCGCGCTTCCGCTACTTCGGAAATGTCGAGTTCGGCCGGCACGTCACGCGCGCCGAGCTGCTTGAGCACTACCACGCAGTGGTCTACGCGACCGGCTCGCCGCTTGACCGCCCGCTCGGGATCCCCGGTGAAGACCTTCCCGGCTCGCACGCCGCGACCGAGTTCGTCGGCTGGTACAACGGCCACCCCGATCACACGGGCCTGGAGGTCGACCTCGTGTCCGCCGAGCGCGCCGTCGTGATCGGGAACGGCAACGTCGCGATCGACGTCGCGCGGATGCTGATGCTGAGCGCCGAGGAGCTCGCGCCCACCGATACGGCCGACCACGCCCTTGAGGTGCTCGCTCGCAGCAAGGTGCAAGAAGTCGTCGTCGTGGGCCGGCGCGGGCCCGCGCAGGCCGCTTTCACGAACCCCGAGCTGCTCGAGCTGGGCGTGATGGCCGACGCCGACATCGTCGTCGACGGCGAGGAACTGGAGAGCGCGCTCGCCGTCCACGACGAGGCCGCCGAGCAGGATCAGACGCAGCGGCGCAATGTCGAGATCATGCGCGAGTACGCGACGCGCATGCCGACCGAGGGGCGCAAGCGGATCGCGCTGCGCTTCCTGCTCTCGCCGAGTGAGCTGGTCGCGGGCGAGGACGGCGCGCTCGCCGCCGTGAAGTTCGTCCGCAACGAGCTGGTCCCCAGCGACGATGGGGTGCTTCGCGCGCGTGCGACCGAGGAGTCGGAGACGATTCCCGCGGGTCTCGTCTTCCGGGCGATCGGCTATCGCGGCGAGCCGCTGCCCGACGTCTCCTTCGACGATCGCCGAGCCACGATTCTGAACGAGGGCGGGCGAGTGCTCGACCCCGAGAGCCGCGCCCCGCTGCCAGGCGAGTACGTGGTCGGCTGGATCAAGCGTGGCCCCTCCGGGGTGATTGGCACGAACAAGAAGGACGCCCAGGAGACAGTGGACGCGATACTCGCGGATCTCGGCGAAACCGCGAACGGGAACGGGGGCGCACCCCACTCCCCATCCGCGCCCGACGCCCGCGCGGTTGAGGCGCTGCTGCGTGAGCGCCAGCCCGAGCTCATCACCTACGAGGGCTGGGAGGCCATCGACCGCCACGAGCGCGCGCTCGGCGAGCCCGCGGGGCGCCCGCGCGTGAAGCTCACCGCGATCGAGGAGATGCTTCGCGTCGCGGCTGACGAACGGCCCTCCTGAGACTCGGCCCGCAGGATCCGACGCCCGGCCGCGAATCTGCCAGACTGCCAGGCGCTGGGCCCCGTTAGCTCATCCGGTAGAGCGCCGGACTTTTAATCCGGTGGGGCGGGTTCGAGTCCCGCACGGGGCATGTCGAGACGTAGGGCGATCGGTCGTCAGTTCCTTGCGTTCCTTTTGGCGCGTTCCTGCGCGGTGTCACGAGAGGTCGAGGCACGTCGTAGCCCCTCAGCTTTTAGGTAGCGCGTGGCATGTGGAGCGGCGCTCGCCCTGCGGCCGGCTGTCCTCGGCCATGACGTTGCGCCGCGCTTTGGGCGCGCGGACTTTCTCAGCCATCACTGCAGAGGCTCATCACGCCTCACTCCGGCCACCCCACCCATGTGGCTATCGATTCGTGGGTAGTAGGAGACAGCTCGCGCGCTCCTCGCCGGATGGTCGTGAACGGAACCCCTCTGCACTTTGAGTCAAGTCCAAGGCTCTCACGGCACTGCACATCCGCTCTGGACCGCGGTTTCGGGCGCGTTTGAGAGTGGCTCGATGCAACCGTAACAAGATCTGTACCTCTTTCAGTCCTCGGTGTTCGCCGTCCGCTCGGTTGACCTTGTGTCGGCAAACGTGCTCCCCATTACGCTCGCAGTAATAGATAAACCAAGGTAAGGAGTGTCGTTATGAATCCCCCAGGTCTTCCTGAGAACTTCGATCCAGCGAACTACGCACAAAAGTCGGCGCGTCTAACGGACGAGCGATCCGCCGATTTGGGCATCCATTGCTGGCATTGCTATGAACGTCCCGACGGCGGGTGGGACTGCTTCGAAGTCGACTGCCCTGTGTCATGGCCACCCCCGGCAAGAGTCAAGGTGGAATAGCGCGTAAATGTGGCATTGGGTGCCGTTCCAATGCCACATTTCAGCTGATCCGAAGATCCGAAGAACTCGCTATGTTTGTGTTTGTGTTTCCGTTTCGCGCGGCGGCTTTCCCGGAGGAGATCGCAAGAGTTGAGCGCTCTTTTGCGAGCGAAGATCCTGCCATCGCATTTGCATGACCGCACAAGGCTTGCTCCGGCAATTGTTTCTGTGCTACACGATCCTGCCGGCTCTACAGCTGGTGAAGCCAAAATAGGAGTGTGGTTGGTGCGCGGTAGGCACTCGGGGTGTGCTCTATTCGCGGCGGGGGTGGCGGCATGGCTTACTTGGTGTCCGTGATTCCCGCTGGTGCGCGGGCAATATTCGCCGGGCTAGAGCATGCGCGGGCGCTAACGCGCATTTGCTGCGCTTCGTGATCGAAGGAGCGCGGAACAGCTATGACACACATCCGGAAGTCCCTGTTGGTGCTATTCGCCGTGTTCGCCACCAGCCTGGTCACAGTCGCGGCCGCTTCAGCGATGGCCGTAACGCTGGGCCCCGAACCAGAAGAGCTCGCGAAAGGCGTGATCAATGCAGGTCAGGAAGTCGAATTCTCCGTCGAAAACGCCACTAAAGAAAACGTCTTAATCACAAACATAGTGCTCAAACAAACCGCGGCACCGATGGTGCTTAAATTCGTCAAACCCGTAGCGCCGGAGTGTGAAGTGAAAGTCGAACTGGCAAAAGGCGCAAAATGCAACGAGAAGGTCAAGAACACCGCCGAAAAAACGGGCGGGTCATATCAGTACATAATCGAAGCTGCCGGCGCCAACAAATGGAAAACCATCGTTAACTGGTTCTAGGCCTCATTGCCGCACCCCGACTGTTGGGGTGCGGCACATCCGCTCGGCGGTATCCGCGCTCAAGCGGGGTGATCGGCGGACACCTCTCGCACATTTGCCCTGACCTGCTCGGCGAGCTCCGGTGGGATCTCGCTCATCCCGTGGTCGCGCTGAGCGTGCTCAGCGACGCTCATCAGCAACTCCTCCTCGGGTCAAAGCGCTGGTGCGGCGGCCTGGTCATCGCCCAGCACGCCAGTTCCTCGGCCTCCTCGCTGAGCAGCACGCACATAGGCGAGCGCCGGATGTGCGGCTCGGGCGAGCAAAGGAGACGATGATCCGGTCCGTGTTCCAAGATAACGAATCTTCGGACATCTGGACTAAACGCCTGTTGGACCAGGATTCCACTTACTGAACTTTTCTGGTCTTAGACCCGAAGGGCGAGTATGCAATCCACCGACGGGAGGAGCTCGTCCATGCACGTTTCACCTACGTTCTCGACCCCTGTGCGGCGCCGGGTTCGCGGAGCCGGCCTAACCGCGATGTGCCTCGCGGCTATCGCGGTTCTAGGTGCACTACCGACCGCCTCGGCGCACGCAGGAACGCGATCTTCGCCGAACCTTGAAGCTCCGGTCACGATCACCGGCGTACCCCAAAGCCAGCTCGAAGCGCTGCTCGCGGGTCTGCCGCTTGGCGAACTGGACCCCGCCGAAGTCGGAAAGGCCGTCGCAGAACTTCCCGGGCTCAGCCTGCTACCCACGGGTAAGGTCGAAAAAGCCGTCACGAAAGCGGTAGAAGCACTCGCCGGCGAAGGTAAGACGCTCAAAGCACTCCTCACTTCCCCAGAAGCAGTCTCAGAACTGAAGAGTGAGCTCGAAGGGCTGCTCAGCCCACTTGAACTCGGAACGCTTCTTACGCTGCTGAAAGGCGAAACGCTCACGACGCTGCTCGGCTCAGCACTCGGAACGCTCTCCTCGAGTGAACTCGTTGGCACGTTGCTCGAAGGCGCCGCTCAACCCGAGCAGTTGCTAGAGAAAGTGCTCGGTGCGCTGAACCCCAGTGAACTTGAAGCGCTGCTCGGCTCCCCGCTGGGTGGGGCGTCGTTCGTGCCGAGCACCGTCGGAGCGCTCGCCGGTGAACTCGGCATGAGCGTGGAAGGACTTGCAAAAGAAGTGGGCCTCGACCCGCTGAAGCTGCCGCCGACCTCGCTGGCGCTCACCGAAGTGCTCCCGAATGGAACCACGCTTGGTGTGGTCGACGGTCTCGAAGGGATCAGCCTCGCGCTGTTCAAAGCACTCGGTGGGGTAACCGGCGAAGGCGGCTCGGGCGAAGGCGGGTCCGGAGGTCCTGGCGGCAGCGGCGGCTCTGGCGGGAGCGGGGGCAGCCCGGGCGGGAGCGGAGGTGCCGGTGGAGCCGGCGCTGGTACGCCCGGCGGCTCGGATTCAGGCTCGGCGACCGGGGCGACCGTCGTCGTGAACTATCCCGCCCCTGGGGGCTCTGCGCCCGCCGCAACCGCGGCCAAAGCGAACATCGCTGGACGGGTCAAGATCCTCAGCCACAAGGTCAAGCACGGCGTGGCCACGATCGTCCTGCAGGTCCCGGCCGCGGGCAGCGTCACCCTCTCGGGCGCGGGTGTCCACACGGTACGTAGCCAAGCCACTAAGGCCGGACTACTCACGCTACGTACGCGCCTAGCCCGAGCTGCGCGCGCGAGGCATGGCAAGATCCGCACGAGCAGCGTTCGGCTCACGGCTTCGTTCGCGCAGACCGGGGGGCCGAGCTCGGCGGCGAGCACCACCGTCAGGTTCGCAGGACCGTAGCCCCCGCTGCGCGATCGAACAGGAACGCCGACGGGGCCATCGCAAGCGTCGATGGCCCCGTCAGCGGCGGCTGTGATCCGCAATCCGTACCGGCGATAGCCTTACCTGGTGACACGGCAGACGCCACCGCGCGGCGGCACGGAACTCGCTGGACACCTGACTCGGTTCGCGCGATTTCTCGCGCGGCGCGAGCAGCGCGAGAGGGAGGACTCGGCCTCGCTCGCGGATCTCGCGGCTCGGCCCCTTCCACTACCCGACGGCGTTGACCTGCGCTGGCTCGGCGTCGCCGGCTACCGCTTGAGCTACGAGGGCCAGGCGCTGTACGTCGATCCGTACGTCTCGAGGGTGCCGCTTCGGGCCTGGCTCTCGAAGCAGCCGGCCCTCGCGGACCTCGGGCTGCATGACAAGCTGTTCGGAGCGGAGCGGGATCGCGTAGCGGGGATCCTTGTCGGGCATACGCACTTTGACCACGCCATCGACGTGCCGGCTCTTGCCCGTCGCTGGGAGACGAACGCTTATGGCTCGCGCTCGCTGAAGCACCTGATGTCGCTGTATGGCCTGGCTGAGAGATCGGTCGAGGTCGAGCCTCGAAAGGAGTTCGAGCTTGGGCCGTTCGCCGTGACTTTCTTTCCAAGCCTGCATTCGAAGTTGCTGCTCGGCTACAAGGTCCCGGCCGACGGCGAGCTCAGCTGCGAGCATCTCGACGGTCTGGCCGCCGGCGAGTATCGGTGTGGTGACATCTACGGAATCCGGATCAGGGTCGGCGGCGCGAGCTTCTACCACCAGGGGAGCGCGAACCTGATCGATGATTTGGTGCCGCGCGGCGGCGTCGACGTGTTCCTCGCGGGCATCGCCGGACGGAGCTTCACGCCCGACTACTGGTCGCGGATTCTGCCGAGGCTCGAGCCCCGGATCGTCGTCGCGAGTCATTTCGACGACTTCTTTCGCCGGGTAGACGACCCTTTCGGATTCTCGCTGAACGTCAACCTGACGGCACTGCCCGAGGAAATCCATTCCGTGAGCCGCGAATTTGATGTCCGGGCGATGACCCCCGCTCCCCGGTAGTCGCGAACGATGCCACGGAGCGCTGGGTGAGCAGGCATCGAGTCCCCGGCGACGCATCCTCCTGCCGCACCGAGGGTATAGCGTTGAGCAGTGGACGCAGAGACCGGGGGAAGGCCGGAGATGGGGCAAGCACAAGACTCGGCCCCTGACTCAGTCCTAGCGCCCGACCCGGCGCGCCGCCTGGACAACGTCCGGGAGATCACCGACTCGGCGTTGGGCTACATGTCCCTCGAGGATCTGCTCTCCGAGCTGCTCGACCGGATCCGCAAGGGCCTCGAGGCCGACACCGCCGCGGTCCTGCTGCTCGATGAGGAGCGTGGCGTGCTCGTAGCCCGCGCGGCGCGCGGGCTGGAGGAGGAGGTCCGCCAGGGCGTGCAGGTGCCGCTCGCACGCGGCTTCGCGGGCCGCGTCGCGGCGGAGATGCGTCCGATCGTGATTGAGGACCTGAGTCACGCGGACGTCGTTAACCCGATCCTGCGCCAGAAGGGGATCCGCTCGATGCTCGGGGTGCCGTTGCACGTCGAAGGGCGAGTGATCGGAGTGATGCACGTCGGCACACTGCACCGTCGCCTGTTCGGCGAGGAAGACATCTCGGTGCTCCAGCTCGCCGCCGACCGCGCCGCGCTCGCGATCGACAACGCGCGGCTGGCCGAGCAGCGATCGGTGACCGAGGTGATGCAGCGCACGCTGCTGCCCGACGCGCTGCCCGAGGTGCCGGGCCTGCGCTTCAGCGCGAAGTACCTGCCCGCCGGCTCAGGCGTGCGGATCGGCGGCGACTGGTACGACGTGCTCCAGCTCGACAACGGTCATCTGGCGCTGGTGATTGGCGACGTCGTCGGGCGCGGAGTACTTGCCGCCTCGGTGATGGCCGAGATCCGTACCGCGCTGCGTGCCTACCTGACCGAGGGTCACGAGCCCGGGCAAGCGATGTCGCTGCTGAACGATCTGCTCGTCTCGATGGGCCGCCACCGCAGCGCGACCGCAGCGCTGATCGAGCTCGACCTCGACAACGAAGAGCTGGAGGCGGTGAGCGCGGGACACCTGCCCGTGCTTTTGATCACGCCCGACGGTCGCGCCGATTACCTCGAACAGCTCCAGGGCATGCCCTTGGGGATCAGCGCCGGGCAGGAATACGCCTCACAGGCCTACTCCTTCCCGGTCGGCAGCGCGCTCCTGCTCTATACCGACGGCCTGATCGAGCGCCGCGATGAGTCGATCGAGGAGGGCCTTGGCCGGCTACGAGAGGCAGCCGAGCAGCCGGAAGCGACGACTGGGGAGCTCGCGGATCACGTCTACCGGGCGCTGCTGGACGAGGCCTCGCTCGAGGACGACATCGCGCTGCTCGCGACTGTGTCCGTGCCACTGGAGGATACGTTGCGGCTCACGCTACCGGCGAGCCCGAGCGTACTCGGGACTCTGCGCCGGACGCTCGGGCGCTGGCTCTCAAACCACGGAGTCGGAAGCGAAGACTCGTTCGGGATCACGCTCGCGGCCTCGGAGGCCGCGGGCAACGCGATCGAGCACGCCTACGGCGCGCGCGAGGCGAGCTTCACCGTCGTCTGCGAGCGCGACGATACCGGCGTGCAGATAGTCGTTCAGGACACGGGCAGCTGGCGCGAGCACCGTCCCTACGGCCGGGGCCGCGGGCTCGGGATCATGCGCGCGCTCGTGGACGGCGTCGAGCTCGAGAGCACCGAGCAGGGCACGACCGTCACGTTGAACAAGCACGTGCCAAGGAGCGCCGGGTGAGTCAAGTCGAAGTCCGGCATCTCGACGGGGTCCCCGTCGCCCGGCCACGAACCGACATCGACGCCGCGAACGCGCGGCTGGTCCGGGATGAGCTGGCGCGCTGCCTGGGCGACGCCGAGCGGCTCGTGCTCGACCTCAGCGAGACCAGCTACGTCGACAGCGCCGGGATCGACATGCTGTTCCGCCTGAACGAGCTGCTGCACGAGCGCCGCGCAGCGCTCGTGCTCGTGATCCCCCAGAGCTCGCAGCTCACGCGCCTCGCGCAGATCGTCGCGCTGCCGAGCGCGATGGCGATTCATGAGACGGTCGAGCAGGCACTCGGCGCCTCTCAGCACACCGGCGCCTAGGCGCAGAGCCCACCCTTCGGGACCTAGGTCGTCCCGTTCCCCCACATCCCGATCGGTGCCTCTTCTTCTTCTTCCCGGTACACATAGTTCTGGGGAGGGCCTTCGGTGAGTTTTTTGTGGTGTTCGGAGTAGATCACCGTTTCGGCTTTGCTGTACCAGTAAGTGATCGTGCCCCCGAGCGGGAGGAACGTTAGGTAGTACGTCTTGCCTTTCACGATCGGAACGTGCAGCCCGGTAACGCACGCCACGGCTTCGACCGGGAGCTGGCCGTGAATCGTCCCTTCGCCGAGGACTTTGCCCGGTTTGTCGCCGATCTGTTCCTGGATGCCCAGGATCAGTTCGTTGGCAACTTTTGGCTCTTTCAGTAGATAGCCGCCGACTTCGTAGCAGACTTCTTCGACCGTGCCCGTCTTTTTGGCGACGAACTTCAAAGGCGTGATTTCTTCTTCCTTGGAGTCGCCCCCGTTTTCGTGTTCGACCCGTTCGCCGATCAGCATCGTTCTCACGGGTTCGCTCGCTTTGCCGATCGTTTTCACCATCAGCGCTTCGCCCCTGTCGGCAATCGTCTGGTCCTCCCCCGCGTAGGCTCCAGGAGCGCAATGAGCGTGCACCAGCGCTTCGATTTCATCCCCACACAAAGTTGCCGTGAGGATCGGGCGCGCCATTTTCGCGATTTCTCCGTGTTCGTCTTCGTGGATTTCTTTCGCGATCGCCGCCTGTTCATCGGCCCATCCAACGAGGTTCACCAGCGGCTTGTATTTCGTCGATTCGTGTGTGCGTTCGCCGATGTATTCACCCGCGAGGAAGGTTTTTTCCGATTCCTTGCTGATCACGTTGACGTCCTTTGACTGAACGCCGATCAACCCACCCGCGAGCGTCACTTCGAGCCCTTCGCAAGCGAAGCTGACCAGCTCGCCGCCTGGTCCGGGGTTTGCTTCGCTTTCGAGCTTTAGGCCCACGACTTCCGTAGGCGATTCCTCGATCATCCCGAGTTCGCCCTTCAGCCCTTCCAGCTCGACTTCCCCCGCGCGCTCGCCAAACGTGCTGCACTTCGCCCCGCTTGGCGCCTTGCAGCCTTTGTAGGTGATCGTAATTTCGGTCTCGAGGTTCGGCGGCGCGGGCGTGCCGCTGTCCTTGCTCGAGGTGCATTCGATCTTCTCGTCGCCCAGCCAGGTACGCACATGCAGGACCGTGCTTCCACCCTTGCCTTTGAACTGCTTCGCTTTGCCGACCCCCGCGCGCAGTTCGTACTTGCCCCCCGATTCGACTTCCGTCGCCGCTTCGCAGGACTTGCCGGTGTAGTGGCCCGTGAATGTTTTGCCGTTCTTCACCGCTTTGCCGCAGACATACCACGCGGGTTCCGTAGCCGCGGCCGCAGTCGCCGCAAGGACCAACGCAACGAGCGCGCAGAGCCCGATAGTCAGCAGGCGAGCCATATACGTCTTCACCACCCCTCCGTGGGTTGTCCGTTTGAGCGAAGTCCTCATCCTGAGAACGCGATCGCGTGGCGCCGCTCGTCTCAGCGCATCGACATGCTCCCAGAACGCCGACTCACGGTCAACCCTCACCGCTGAGCGCCCGGGTGTCTGCTCAGCGTCAGCGTGCGCCTGGCGCCTCGGGCGGCCAGCCGCCCGAGGCTCCTGGAGTTCGTTACTCCTCACCCTCCGGCTCGCCGTCCGCGAGTATCCGGTAAAGGTCGCGTCTAGCCTGCGTCAGCACCTCGCGCGCCTTGCCGATTTGCGCTCGGCTGCCCGTGCGCATCACCTGGACGAAAGCCGAGGCGACCTCGCGCATCAGACGCCCCAGCTCGTGCGCCTCGTCGGAGACCGCGCCGCTCATCTGCGCCCATGGCGGTGTCGCGTCCTCGGGACGACGCTCGACCTCGGCGCGTCCCTCGTCAGTCAGCGCGTAGGTCTTGCGCCCCTCGGTCTCCTGCGAGCGGATCAGGCCCTCATCCTCCAGTTGCTGCAAGGCCGGGTAGACCGAGCCGGGGCTGGGACGCCAGACACCGTCTGAGCGCTCCTCGACCTCCTGCATGATCTGGTAGCCGTTGCGGGGTTCCTCCGCGAGCAGCAGAAGCGCCGCCGTGCGGATGTCGCCGCGACGCGCCTTGCGCCCGCGACCACCGCCGCCCGGACCGAAGCCGAACCCGCCTGGGCCGCCAAAGCCACGGTGGCGATGACGTCCGCGCGGTCCGTGCCCGCAGCGCTCCTCGCTTGTCATGTAGATCTTGCCGTGCATCTTCATTCTCCAAACTTGAGTATCTATTACTTATAACGATATATCGTGATACGTACGATAGCAAGAGTCTCATCAAGTCAGCGTGAGTCGATGCGAGGGCCGGGCTCAGCGCAAGGGAAGGCGAGAACTCAGCGCATCGCAGCCGGCCTCAGGCACAAGAGGCAATCGTCCTCGGCGCGGGATGAGCCTGACTCAGTGGCGGAAGTGGCGCACGGCGGTGGCGACCATCGCCACGCCCGCCTGCTGCACCGCCTGCACAACTTCCTCGTCGCGCACCGAGCCGCCCGGCTGGACGATCGCCCTCACGCCCGCGTCGATCGCCAGCTGCGGGCCATCGGCAAACGGGAAGAACGCGTCGGAGGCGAGCACCGAGCCCGCGAGCAGATCCGGTTGCGCGGCTTGCGCCTTCTCGATCGCGATCCGCACCGCGTCGACTCGGCTCATCTGACCCGCGCCGATCCCGATCGTCGCCCCGTCGCGGGCGATCACAATCGCATTCGAACGCACATGACGACACACCTTCCAGGCGAACAGCATGTCGGTCCACTCCTGCTCGCTCGGCCGCGCGCTCGTCATCACGCTCATCTGCTCGCGTCCCTCGCTCGCGACGTCGCGGGTCTGCACGAGCCGACCACCCAGCACCGGCTTGCCTTCGACCTCGTGCGTCGGCGCCGGCCAGTGCGCGAGCTCCAGCAAGCGCACGTTTTTCTTCTCGCTCAGCAGCGCGAGCGCGTCCTCGTCGAAGCCCGGGGCCAGCAGCACCTCGATGAACTGCTTCGACAGCTGCTCTGCGCAGGCCAGATCGATCCGCCGGTTCAGCGCGATCACACCGCCGTAGGCGCTCTGGGGATCGCAAGCGAAGGCGCGTTCGTAGGAGCCCTGCGCGCTCTCGCCCACCGCGCAGCCGCAGGGGTTGTTGTGCTTGACGATCGCGCACGCCGCGCCGTCGAAGTCCTCGACTAGCTCGCGCGCCGAGCTGAGGTCCAGCAGGTTGTTGAACGACAGCTCCTTGCCGTGCAGCTGGCGCACGCCGTCTAGCAGATGCGTTGGCGCGCCAACGCGCGCGTAGAACGCCGCGGCCTGGTGCGGGTTCTCGCCATAGCGCAGGTCCGTCACCTTTGCGTATGCCTCGTTCCAAGTCGGCGGGAAGCCCTCGTACTCGCGCTCTGCGAACCACGATGCGATCGCCGCGTCGTAGCGAGCCGTACATGCGAACGCCTTCGCGGTCAGGCGGCGCCGCGTCGGCAGCGACAGGCGCCCGTCGGACTCGCGCAGCTCCGCGAGCACGCCTTCATAGTCCGCCGGGTCCACGACCACCGCCGCGAACGCCCCATTCTTCGCCGCCGCGCGGATCATCGTCGGCCCACCGATGTCGATGTTCTCGATCACCTCCTGCTCGGTAGCGTCGCCGCGCGCGACGGTCTGCTCGAACGGGTACAGGTTCACGCACACCAGATCCACCTGCTCGATCTCCTGCTCGTTCGCAGCGCGCAGGTGCTCCTCCCGGTCGCGCAGCGCCAGCAGCCCCGCATACAAGCGCGGATGAAGCGTCTTCACGCGCCCGTCCATCATCTCCGGGAAGCCCGTGAAGTCCTCGATCTCGCGCGTGGTCCCGCCCGCGCCGGACAGCTCGCGTGCCGTGCCGCCCGTCGAGACGATCTCCACCCCCAGATCCTCAAGGCCCCGCGCGAACTCAACAATCCCCGCCTTATCCGAGACCGAGAGCAGCGCCCGGCGCACGCGTACCTCGCCGGGAGCGGAGGGCTCGATTCCGCTGCCCCGGCCGGTGATCGACTGACGCGCTGATGCCATCTACAGAGAGCCTATCCCCCGCTTGGGTCGATCAGCAGCTCGCCGCGAGCGAACATCCGAACTGCCTGCGGCAGCAGCGAGTGCTCCAGCGGGCGCAGCGCGCTCAGTACTTCCCCTCGCTCGCGTGCCCCCGGCAACTCCACGGCGCGTTGCAAGATCACGCGACCCGTGTCCACACCCTCGTCCACGTAGTGGACCGTCACCCCGAACACCTGGACCCCGTAGTCGAGCGCCTGGCCGATCGCGTCGATCCCCGCGAACGCCGGCAGCAGCGAGGGGTGCACGTTGATCACAGCCTCCGGGAAGCGCGCCAGAAAGTCAGGCCGCAGCAACTCCATGTAGCCCGCCAGCACGATCAGGCGCGCGCCCCGCTCGACTAGCCAGTCTGCCATCGCTACGTCGCGCGCCGCGCGATCCGCGTAGTCATCGCGAGCGAATACGGCGCTTGGGATGCCACGAGCGCCCGCGCGCTCCAGTGCCGGCGCGTCGGCCACGTTCGAGGCCACCGCGACGATCTGCGCCTCATCCTCGTGGACGGTGTCGAGCAGCGCCTGCAGGTTTGTGCCCGTGCCCGACACGAGCACGGCGATCGGTAGCGGCGGCGACACGTCCGGGACGATATCCGCGGCCTCGACGGCCGGGGACGGAATCAACGCGGCTGAGAGATGAGCCGGTTTGTCGCTGTTTGCGGATTCCAGCAGTCCGAACACTGTGACCAACCTCACAGAGGGTCTGCGCGTACAGGCGTTGAATTCAATTCACGGCTGGAGAGTGGTGCAACGCCCACGAAATGAAGGACGCTCCCATGCTCACAGCCATCCTCATCACCCTGCTCGTTGTGGCCGCACTCGGCTACGCGCTCGGCACCGGCAGCAGCGAGCCCGCGATCCTGCGGCGCCCGTATCGCAATCGCTATAGCGACGCCACCGCCGCCCGCGAGGATCACCTCGGATAGCGGCGCGCGGCCCGGCAGCTGCTCGGTTAGATTTCGACTTCCAAAGGTCGCGAGAGCGGAGCGATCCGCAGCGAAGGAGATCGAGAGATGATGAGCAGTCTTCGCCGGGCCGCGCTGCTCGCGGCAATCGCTCTGCTGAGCTGCGCCACCCTCGCGCTCGCCGCCGGGCCTAAGAAGGGCGCTACCTACGCCGGCACGACCGTCCAGGCCAAAGAGCCCATCACGCTGAAGGTCGCAAAGAACGGCAAGTCCGTCACGGCAAGCGTCCAGTTCGCGCCGCTGTACTGCGAAGGCGGAGGCGCCGGCGAGCGCCAGATCACCAAGCCCGCGTCGATCGCCAAAGACGGCAGCTTCAAAGGCACGATCCTCTACGAATTCGTGCCCACTCACGCGAAGACCAGCAAGCTCTACTTCCAGGGCAAGTTCTCCGGCAAAAGCGTCAAAGGCACTGCGCGCTCCGAATTCGGGCTCGCCAGTCCGCAGGCCGCGAAAGAACTCGCGAAGTGCAACGGCAGTACCGCCTTTAGCGCCACGACCAAGTAGTTGACTGACCGCGCCGGCGCGGGCGGGGCAGCCCAGGGACGGCCGCGCCGGCGGCGCTATGCGCCGACGAGCGGCAGCGCGGGGCCGGCCTCCTCAAGCGAGTACTTGCCCGCCGCGCCGTCGCTGCCCTCGAGCGGGTACTCGCCGCTGAAGCACGCGTCGCAGTGCGTCGCGCGCTCGCCGCCCACCGCCTCATACACGCCCTCCAGCGAGAGGTAGTGCAGCGAGTCACAGCCCAGCTCGTGCGCGATCTGCTCCGTGCTGTGTTCGTGCGCGATCATCTCCTCGCGCGTGGACATGTCGATCCCGTAGTGGCAGGGGTGCTTGATCGGCGGCGCCGAGATTCGCATGTGCACCTCCGCCGCGCCCGCGTCGCGCAGCATCTGCACGATCTGGCGCGTCGTGTTCCCACGCACGATCGAATCGTCGACCACGACCAGGCGCTTGCCCGCGATCACCTCCGGCAGCGGGTTGAACTTCAACCGCAAGCCGTGCTTGCGCAGCTCCTGGCCCGGCTGGATGAACGTGCGCGCCACGTAGCGGTTCTTCACAAAGCCGTCATCCTGGGGCAGCCCCGCCGCACGAGCCAGCCCCCGCGCCGCCGCGTTGCCCGAGTCCGGGACCGCGATCACGAGGTCTGCCTCCACCGGCGCCTCCTTCCACAGAATCTCCCCCATTCGCCCGCGCGCCACCTGCAGCACTTGGTCGTTCATCCGCGAGTCCGGGCGTGCGAAGTAGATGTACTCAAACACGCAGAACGCTCGGCGCTGGCCCGGCGCGACCATCCGGCTCTCAAGGCCGTGCTCGCCCAGCGTCACCAGCTCGCCCGGCTGCACGTCGCGCAGCAGCTTCGCCCCGATGATGTCGAACGCGCACGACTCGCTCGCCACGCAGTAGCGCACCATCCCTTCGGGATCGTCCGGCAGCGCGTCCAGCGTGCCGATCGACAGCGGGCGCAGGCCGTGCGGATCGCGGAACGCGACCACTCGGTCCTTCGTCATTACCACCGTCGAGAACGCGCCCCGCAGGCGAGGCATCACCTCCGCGATCGCGTCCTCCACCCGCTCGGCCGGATGCGTCGCGATCAGCGCCGCAATGATCTCCGAGTCCGAAGTCGAGCTGAACGTCACGCCCTGCTCCAACAGCTCGTTGTGCAGCGTCACCGCGTTCACCAAATTGCCGTTGTGGGCGAGCGCCAGCTCGCGGCGCGAGCCATCTGTGCCCTCCGAGCGCTGGACCGGCTGAGAGTTCTCCCACGCGTTCGAGCCAGTCGTCGAGTAGCGCACGTGCCCAATCGCCAGCTCCCCCGCCAGCGTACGCAGGTCGTTCTCGCTGAACACCTGGTTCACCAGGCCTAGCTCGCGGCGGGTGATGATGTGCCCGTCGCGGTCCGCCGCCGCGATCCCCGCGGACTCCTGACCGCGGTGCTGGAGCGCGTACAGCGCGAAGTAAGACAGCCGCGACACCTCGTGACCCGGCGCGTACAGCCCAAAGACTCCGCACTCGTCGCGCGGTCCCTCACGCATGTTTAAGACGCTAGCAGCCGTCACTCGAACAGCTCCGCCAGTGCCCCATGCGCCTCGGCCAGCCGCGCGAGGCTCAGCTTGAGCACGCCCGCGATACACAGCGAGTCACCCCCGACCGTGCCGAGCACGCGCACGCTCGTATGCTCGCTAAGCGCTTCCAGCGCCGCTCGCTCGCCGCTCAGCACGAATCCGCCCGGGCCCTCACCGAACAGCGCGGCCTCGTTGCCGTCGAGTTCAACCTCCGCGCCCATCCCGCCCGCCAGGCAGCACTCCGCCAACGCGATCGCCACACCGCCCTCGGCCACGTCGTGCGCGCTCGATAGCACTCCCGCCCGCACCGCCTCGCGGACCGCGCCCTGCGCCGCGCGTACTGCGTCCAGCTCGAACCTGGGCAGACCGTCTGGCAGTCGCTCACCGCGCAGCTTCTGAAGCTCGCTCGCCGCGAGGCTCGGCGCGAATGGACCGACCAGCGCGATCGCGTCTCCCGCTCGCGCGAAGCCCAGGCGCCCCGCGCGGTGCATGTCCACGAGTAGGCCCACCATCCCGATCACCGGCGTCGGGTAGATCGGGCCCGTCGCGCCCTCGTTGTAAAGGGAGACGTTCCCGCCCACGATCGGGGCCTGGAGCGCCCGGCAGGCCTCACCCAGACCGCGCACCGCTTCGGTCAGCTGCCACGCGATGTGTGGCTTCTCGGGGTTTCCGAAGTTCAGGTTGTTCGTCGTGCCCAGCGGCTCCGCGCCCACGCACGCGAGGTTCGCCGCGCACTCCAGCACGCTCTCGATCGCACCGAGGTATGGATCCGCCGCGACGCGGCGGCCGTTGCAGTCGATGCTCACGCCCAGTGCCGCGCCGCCCGGGAGCGCCAGCACCGCCGCGTCTGCCTGCTCGGGGCGCCGGACCGTGCGCGACTGCACGATCGGGTCGTACTGCTCGAACAGCGGGCGGCGCGAGGTGATGTTCGCGCTCGAGAGCAGCGCCAGCAGCGCCTGTTCAGGCGTTGCGTCGGGGATCAGTGCCGGCGAGAGCAGCGGCGCCGGGTAGATCTGCTCCGTCGGCTTCACCGGTTCCAGGTCATACAGCGGGCAGTCGTCCACCAGCGCCCGCACCGGCATCTCGCCCACGAGCTCGCCCTCCGCCAGCACCCGCACCGTGCCGCTGTCCGTGACCGTACCGATTGCCGCGCCGTTCACCTCCCACTTCTCGCACAGCGCCAGCACCTGCTCCAGGTCGCCCGGCTCAACCACGCAGAGCATCCGCTCCTGAGACTCCGAGACCATCACCTCGAACGGCTCCATGTCCGCCTCGCGCAGCGGCACCCGTGCCACGTCGATCTCCACGCCCACCTCGCCCTTCGAGGCCATCTCCGCCGCCGAGCTCGTCAGCCCCGCCGCGCCCAGGTCCTGCAACGAGACCAACAAGCCCCGCGCCAGCAGCTCCAGCGAGCACTCCAGCAGCTTCTTCTCCTCGAACGGATCGCCCACCTGGACCGTCGGGCGCTTATCCGCGTCGTCCTCCGATAGCTCCGCCGAGGCCAGCACCGACGCACCGCCGATCCCGTCGCGGCCCGTCGAGGCGCCGAACAGCACCAGCAGGTTGCCCACCCCCGCCGCCGCGCTGCGCACCAGCGCCTCGCGATCGGCCAGCCCCAGCGCCATTGCGTTCACCAGGCAGTTCTGCTCGTAGGGGCCCTCGAAGTAGACCTCGCCCCCAACCGTCGGCACCCCGATCGAGTTGCCGTAATGACCGATCCCCGCGACCGCCCCCTCCAGCAGGTAGCGCGAGCGCGTCCCCTCCTGCCCCTGTACCTCGCCGAAGCGCAGCGAGTCCAACACCGCGATCGGTCGCGCCCCGATCGCGAAGATGTCCCGCAGGATCCCGCCAACGCCCGTCGCCGCGCCCTGGAACGGCTCGACCGCGCTTGGGTGGTTGTGCGACTCGACCTTGAACGCGCAGACCAAGCCGCCGCCCACGTCCACCGCCCCCGCGTTCTCGCCTGGGCCCATCACCACCGCCGGCCCTTCCGTCGGCAGGCTGCGCAGGAGCTTCTTCGAGTGCTTGTACGCGCAGTGCTCGCTCCACAACAGCGAGTACATCGCTAGCTCCACCTGGTTCGGCGGCTCGCCCTGCTTCTCACAGATCAGCTCGTACTCCGCCTCCGTCAGCCCCAGCGACAGCGCGTCGGAGATCGTGGGTGGCGCGACGTCCACGGCCATCACGCGGCCATCTTCATCGAATTAAAAATCTTCAACCCATCCTCAGAGCCACCTACTGCTTTATCCACCGCGTGCTCGGGGTGCGGCATCAAGCCGAACACGTTCCCCGCCTCGTTGCACACGCCCGCGATGTCGTGTAGCGAGCCGTTGAAGTTCTCACCTTGCGCGTAGCGCAACACGATCTGGCCCGACTCGTCCATCGCCTGAAGCGTGCGCTCGTCCGCGTACCAGCGACCCCACGAGTGCTTCGCCGGGATGCTCAGCCGCTCGCCAAGCGCGCACGTGCGCGTGAACGTCCCTCCGCTGTTCATCACCTCCAGCTCCACCTGCCTGCACGTGAAGCGAAGGTTCGTGTTCGGCAGCAGCGCCCCCGGAAGCAGGCGCGCCTCGCACAGCACCTGAAAGCCGTTGCAGATCCCCAGCACCACGCCGCCTTCGCGCGCGAACTCGATCACCGACTCCATCGCCGGCGCAAACCGCGCGATCGCTCCCGCGCGCAGATAGTCCCCGTAAGAGAAGCCCCCCGGCACGATGATCGCGTCCGCGCCCTTCAGGTCGCGTTCTGCATGCCAGATCAGCTCCGCGTCCGCCACCCGCCGCGCCGCTTCCAGCGCGTCGACCTCGTCACAAGAGCCCGGGAATTGCAGGACGCCGAACTTCAAAGCGCGTCAGGAGCCGCCGTCGAGCAGCTGCACCTCGTAGTCCTCAACCAGCGGGTTCGCCAGCAGCTTCTCGCACATCGGCTGCACCTGCGCCGCGTCCTGCACGTCCAACTCCACCAGCCGCCCCACGTGCACGCTCTCCACCCCGCTGAAGCCCAGCGCCGGCAGCGCCCGCTTCACCGCCTCGCCCTGCGGGTCGAGGATCCCCTGCTTCGGGCGGATCAGGACGCGTGCTCTCACGCAGTATCGCCGGGCGCGTCCTCGGCTACCGCGCCCGTGCGCTCCAGGAACGCCGCAAAAGGCTCGCCCGTGATCAGCTCATACGCCTCCACGTAACGCGCGCGCGTGCCCGCCACCACGTCATCCGGGATCGCCGGCGCCGGCGGCTGCTTGTCCCAGCCGC
Organism: Solirubrobacteraceae bacterium; assembly: GCA_035507305.1. GTDB lineage: Bacteria > Actinomycetota > Thermoleophilia > Solirubrobacterales > Solirubrobacteraceae > Palsa-744. Next base: position 21,409 of record DATJOE010000148.1, read on the forward strand.
TGCCCGACGCCCAGTCGCGCACGTACTGCTTGTCGAAGCTCGGTTGGCCCCGGCCGACCTCGTATCCCTCGACCGGCCAGTAGCGCGAGGAGTCCGGGGTCAGCACCTCGTCCCCCAGCACCAGCTCGCCGTTCTCGTCCAAGCCGAACTCGAACTTCGTGTCAGCCAGGATCACGCCCCGCTCGCGCGCGTGCTCCGCTGCCGCCACGTACAGCGCGATCGACACCGTCCGCACTTGCTCCATCAGCGAGATGTCTCCCACCAGTTCCGCCGCCCGCTCGAAGTCGATTGTTTCGTCGTGGCCTACCTCCGCCTTTGTGCTCGGCGTGAAGATCGGCGCCGGGAGCTGCTCTGACTCCCGCAGCCCCCCCGGGAGCGGGATTCCCGAGACCGTGCCCGTCGCTTGGTAGTCCTTCCAGCCCGAGCCCGTGATGTATCCGCGAACGATGCACTCCACCGGCAGCATTTGCAAGCGCTTCACCACCAGCGCCCGCCCGCGCGCCTCATCCGGCACGCCCTCCGTCGCCGAGATCATGTGGTTCGCCACGATCTGCGTCGTCTTCCCGAACCAAAACACCGACAGGCCCGTCAGCACCTTGCCCTTGTCTGGGATCGGCGTCGGGTGCACCGCGTCGTATGTCGAGATCCGATCGCTCGCCACCATCAACAGCGGCGCCGGGCGCAGTTGCGAGGACCCGTTCAGGTCGTACATCTCGCGCACCTTGCCGCTGGCGAGGAGGGGCAGATCCGCGAGCGCTGTCACTTGTCGCGATGCTACCAGCGGGGGCGGTGGTGGCCGCTTCTTACCGGGCGCCGACGGGCGCGCGAGGTGGGGGAAATGGAGAGGGGAGGAGGTTTGGGGCTTCGAACCTCAGCTGCGATAGCAAACGTATCTACGGCGTATCTACATTTGCTATCGCAACCCAAAATCAAGACCCTCACCAAGACCGCCTCAGTCGATCGCAAGACCGCCTCAGTCGATCGCGTCCAGCCGCGCGAGCGCCGAGTCGAGCCGGCCCACGATCTCCTCCGCGTAGCGGACGTAGTGGGCGTAGTCGAAGATCTCGTCCAGGTCGAGTCCCAGCGGGCGCGCGCGCTCGTCCTCCGCGAGCAGCTCGCGCAGCGGGATCGCCTCCTCCCACGCGCGCTGCGCCAGCTCCTGAGTCAGGCGGTATGCATCGTCGCGGGACATTCCCGTGTTCACGAACGCGAGCAGCACGCGCTGGGAGAACAGCGCCCCGTGGGTCAACTCAAGGTTCTCGCGCATCCGCGTCGCGTCGATCGTCATCCCTTCGACCAACGCAGTCATGCGGTGCTGCACGTAGTCGAGCAGGATCGTCGAGTCCGGCAGGATCACCCGCTCCACCGAGGAGTGACTGATGTCGCGCTCGTGCCACAACGCCACGTCCTCGAGTGCCGCCTGCGCGTTGCCGCGCAGCACCCGCGCCAGGCCCGAGATCTGCTCTGCCTTGATCGGGTTGCGCTTGTGCGGCATCGCCGAGGAGCCCTTCTGCCCCGCGCGAAACGGCTCCTGCACCTCGCGGACCTCCGTTCGCTGTAGGTGGCGCACCTCGGTCGCCAGGCGCTCCAGGCCCGCGCCCGCCAGCGCGATCGCCTGCAGTAGCTGCGCGTGGCGATCACGCGCCACCACCTGAGTCGACACGTCCTCACGCGCGAGGCCCAGCCGGGCAAGCACGCGCTGCTCGAACTCCGGGCTCGTCGCCGCGTACGTGCCAACTGCACCCGAGACCGCACCTACCGAGACCTGCTCGAACGCGTGCTGCAGGCGCACGGCGTTGCGCTGTGCCTCAAACGCGAAGCCCGCCAGCTTGATCCCGAACGTCGTTGGCTCCGCGTGGATCCCGTGCGTGCGCCCCACGCACAACGTCTCGACGTGCTCGCGCGCGCGGCCGTGCAGCGCCGCTACCAGCGCGTACGCGCCCGGCACGATCACCTCGCCCGCCGCCTGCAGCTGCAGCCCGAGCGCCGTGTCGAGCACGTCCGAGGAGGTCAGGCCATAGTGGATCCAGCGGCCCGCCTCGCCCGCCGAAGCGCCCAGAACATCGACGAACGCCGCCATGTCGTGGTCGGTCACGCGCTCGCGCTCGTTTACCTCCTGCACCGTGAACGTCGCCTTGCGGATCGCGTCCAGGTCGCTCGGCGCTGGGCCCTCAGCCGCCCCGAGCAGCTCCGGCAGCTCCTCGCAGGCCGCGACCTCCACGCGTCGCCAGCCCTCCATCCGCGCTTCGTCCGTCCACAGACGGCCGAGCTCCTCGCGCGTATAGCGGGAGATCACCGGGCGGGCCCCTCGCCCCGCGTCACGCGTTCAGGATCTGCGCCGCCAGGATCGCCGCGTTGCGCGCGTTGTCCAAGCCCACGCAGGCGACCGGGACCCCCGGCGGCATCTGCACGATCGAGAGGATCGCGTCCAGGCCACCCGCCGCGGTTAGACGACCCGAGAGTGGCACCCCGATAACCGGCAGATCTGTGTGCGCCGCAACCGCGCCCGGCAGCGCCGCCGATATGCCCGCGCCCGCGATGATCGCCCGCAGGCCGCGCATGTGGGCGTTCTTCGCATAATCCGCCACCACGTCCGGTTCGCGGTGCGCCGACATCACGCGGATCTCGTAGAGGATGCCGCGCTCCTCGAGCTCCTTACCCGCCTTCTCCATCAGCTCCATGTCGCTCTTCGAGCCCATCACGATGCCGACGCGTGGGGCGTCCACATCGATGTCGTCCAGCTCCGCTTGCACTTCGGCCTCCACGTCCGCGTCCGGCTCCGGCACCAGCGAGATCCCCGGAGCGTCGCGGCGCGACTCGCCCGACGGTTCGCCCTCGCGCGCCGAGGGAGTCGGACGCTCTGATTGCTCGTCGTTCATCTGGCCCCCAGCATACGCGGCGCGACTGCCGGAGCGATTGCGCCGAGCCGCGCGCCGGTGCTCATAGAGACTGGATGAACTCCTCGACCCCGATCGCCGCCAGCGTCTCGTAGCGGCCCGTGCCGCGCGAGCCCAGCTCCAGCGAGACGCGCGCCATCGTCGCCTCGTCCGGCGCCTCCACCACCGAAATGAAGTCCACGTGGCCAAGCGTCGCCCACTGGGCCTTCACCGTCGCGCCTAGCTGCTCGACCTCCTTGTTCACCTCGCGGATCCGCTCCGGATTGTTCTTCACGGTCTGCACTCCCTCGGGGGTGAGCGTCGAGAGCATGATGTAGGTCGGCATTGCGGCTCCTCCGGTTGTTGGCGTGGACGGCGATCGTTAGTGCGCTACACCACCTTCTACCCGATCCTGGGTCTTCCGTCGATGGCGATCGTCCGTCCAGGTCGAACCCACTTCGCCGGGCGGCCGCGTAGCCTGCTGGAATTCTGCAAACGCGACTCGGGGGGCTGCAAATGCGCCGACGTCTCAGCTACGCAAATGTTGTCGCCACGCTCGCGCTCGTCTTCGCGATGAGCGGCGGGGCCTTGGCGGCGAAGCACTACCTGATCAACTCGACCAATCAGATCAATCCCAAGGTGCTCAAGAAGCTCAAGGGGAATGCCGGGAAGGCCGGGGCTCAGGGGGCGGCCGGAGCGGCTGGAGCCGCCGGGAAAGAGGGGCCCGCGGGCAAAGACGGCAAAGATGGGAAAGACGGCAAAACCGGGCCGGAAGGGCCTCCTGGCGAACCGGGCAGCGCGCGCGCGTTCGCGGCGATCTCGGGGAGCGGCGTGCTCGACGCGGCGCGCAGCGAGAACGTCGCGAGTGTGAAACTTGCAAGCACGGGCATCTACTGCATCACGCTGAGCCCCGGCGCCGGGACCGACAGCAACTCGACCGCGCCGGTGGTCACGCCCGACGCGAACGGCGGAAGCGGGTTCGTGGAAGGCATGAACGCCTACGTCGAGACACAACCGGTTTCGTGCTCGGGGGGCGACCTCGAGGTCGTGATGCGCCAAGTCACGGTCAGCGGAGGCGCGAAAGTCGAAACGAACACCGACTCCGGCTTCACGATCGTCGTGCCTTAGCGCGACGGCGACGCAAATCGAGGCCCCGGAGGAGCCGTGCAAGCCCGCGGCTCCTCCGCCGGGCTATAGCGCCGTCGCGGCGGGCGCGCCCGTACCCTCGAGCACCAGCTCCCCCCCGCGCGCCTCGACCGTGACCGAGTCCCCCTCGCGCAGCTTGCCTTCGAGCAGCGCGAGCGCCAGCCGATCGGTGAGCTGCTTCTGGATCACGCGGCGCAGCGGGCGCGCCCCATAGGTGGGGTCGTAGCCCATGTTGCCGAGCAGCGTCTTGGCCTCGTCGGTGAGCGTGACCTGGACGCCGCGCTCGGCGACGCGTGCGATCACACGATCGACCTGCAGCTCGACGATCTCTGAGATCTGCTCGCGGCTGAGCGAGGCGAAGCGGACGATGTCGTCGAGCCGGTTGATGAACTCGGGCTTGAAGTAGTCGAGCAGTTCGCTGCGCAGGCGGGCGTCGGCGCTCGCGGCGGCATGCGTGCCGCTGCCGTCGTCCTCGTCCCCTTTGACGGGGATGTTCGAGGTCATGATCAAGACGGTGTTCTTGAAGTCCACGGTGCGGCCCTGACCGTCGGTCAGGCGTCCATCGTCCATCACCTGCAAGAGCGTGTTGAACACGTCGCCGTGGGCCTTCTCAATCTCGTCGAGCAGGACGACGGAGTAAGGGCGGCGGCGTACGGCCTCGGTGAGCTGCCCGCCCTCTTCGTAGCCGACGTAGCCGGGGGGCGCGCCGACGAGCCGCGAGACCGAGTGTTTCTCCATGTACTCGGACATGTCGATGCGGATCATCGCCTCCTGGGAGTCGAACATGAACTCGGCGAGCGCGCGGGCGAGCTCGGTCTTGCCGACCCCGGTGGGTCCGAGGAACAGGAAGGAGCCGATCGGGCGATCGGGGTCCTGCAGCCCGGCGCGCGAGCGGCGCAGCGCGCTGGCGACGGCCTCGATCGCGCGGTCTTGGCCGACGACGCGCTCGTGCAGGCGCTCCTCCATGTGCACGAGCTTCTCGGTTTCGCCCTCCATCAACCTGCTCACGGGGATGCCGGTCCAGCGGCCGACGACCTCGGCGATGTCGTCAGCATCGACCTCCTCCTTGAGGAACACCGGCGCCTCGCCGCCCTCGCGCTCGCGCTCGGCCGATTCGTATTCGGCGACCTTGCGTTCGAGCTCGGGGATCTCGCCGTAGCGCAGCTCGGCCGCGCGCTGCAGGTTGCCCTCGCGTTCGGCGCGCTCCATCTCGGTGCGCGCCGCGTCGAGCTTCTCCTTGGTCTCGGAGATCCCGGAGATCGCCTGCTTCTCGGCTTCCCACTGGCGCTTCATCTCCGCGGAGCGATCTTCCAGTTCCGAGAGCTCGGCCTCGATCGCCTCGCGCCGCTGGTTAGCGGCGTCTGACTTCTCCTTGCGCAGCGACTCACGCTCGATCTTCAGCTGCATCACGCGCCGATCGACCTCGTCGATCTCGGTGGGCAGCGAGTCGATCTCGATGCGGATCTTCGAAGCTGCCTCGTCCACGAGGTCGATCGCCTTATCGGGCAGGAAGCGATCGGCGATGTAGCGGTTGGAGAGCGTGGCCGCAGCAATCAGCGCGGAGTCCTGGATCGAGACACCGTGGTGTACCTCGTAGCGCTCCTTCAGCCCGCGCAGGATCGCGATCGTGTCCTCGACCGTGGGCTCACCTACGGTCACGGGCTGGAAGCGGCGCTCCAGCGCGGCGTCCTTCTCGATGTACTTCGTGTACTCGTCGAGCGTGGTCGCGCCCACCGCGCGCAGTTCCCCGCGCGCGAGCATTGGCTTGAGCAGGTTGGAGGCGTCGACCGAGCCCTGCGCCGCGCCCGCGCCGACGATCGTGTGCAGCTCGTCGAGGAACAGGATGATCGTGCCCTGCGCGTCGGAGACCTCTTTCAGTACGCCCTTCAGCCGTTCCTCGAACTCGCCTCGGTAGGCGGCGCCGGCGATCAGCGCACCGACGTCGAGCGCGATCACGCGGCGGTCGCGCAGCGACTCGGGCACATCCTTGTTGACGATCCGCTGGGCGAGACCCTCGACGATCGCGGTCTTACCCACGCCGGGCTCGCCGATCAACACGGGGTTGTTCTTCGTGCGCCTGGAGAGCACCTGGATCACGCGGCGGATCTCCTCGTCGCGCCCGATCACCGGGTCCAGCTTGCCCTGCTCGGCGATCTCGGTGAGATCGCGGCCGAAGCGCTCCAGCGGGCTCTGCTCCTCCTCGGGGGCCTGCGCCTGCGGGTTCTGCGGGTTAGCCGCCATCTGGATTCCTCTCGGTGTTACGGGATCTGTCCCCAGGGAAAGGCGAGCGCGCGTCGTCGGCACGGACCAGCGCGCCGCCGCGGTAGGGGACGAGCTCGGCGCGGAAGCTGCGGCGCACGGCCTCTAGCTCTTCGGCGAGCTCGACCTTCGTGTGTAGCGCCTGCAGCTCGAGGTCTTCGATCTGCGCGTTCATCTGCTCGACCTGCGCCTCCAGCTCGAGCACGCGCTCGACGCCCGCAAGGTTGAGGCCCAGCTCGGTGGTCATCTCCTGGATGCGACGAAGCCGCTCGACGTCGTCCTGGGAGTACAGACGTGTGCCCTTGGGCGAGCGCTTGGGCTCGATCAGCCCGCGCGCCTCGTACATGCGAAGCGTCTGCGGGTGCATCTGCGCGAGCTCCGCGGCGACCGAGATCATGAACACGCCCCGACCGGTCTCGACCGAGACACGCGTCACCTGCGTAACGCGGCGCGGCGCTGGTGCCCCACCTCCGCGAGCTGGCTCACGACGCGCCATTGTCGGCCTCCTTGGCCTCGCCGGGAGAGGACCCGGCAGATGAAGCCGAGGCGGTCGACGCACCGGCGAATAGTCCCGCACGCGGGTCGCCACCGTTAAAGGCCTTGGACATCGCGGCGACGGCGTCCTGCTGCTCCTTGCTCATCTCCTTGGGGACGTCGATCAGGAAGCGGTAGTGCAGGTCGCCTTTCTGAGGCGGGGAGCCGCTGTTCAGCTTCGGGGGGCCCTCGCCGCGCAGGCGCTGCACGGTTCCGTGGGCGGTCCCGGGCTTCACGCGCAGGGTCTTGGTCCCGTCGAGCGTGGGCACTTTGACCTCGGCACCGCCAAGCGCCTCGGGCACGGTGAGCGGGACCTCGATCTCGAAATTCTCGCCCTTGCGTTTGAAGACGGGTGAGGGGGTGACGTGGGTGATGAGGTACAAGTCGCCGGGCGGACCGCCGCGGCGCCCCGCCTCGCCCTTGCCCGCGATCCGGATGCGGCTGCCGTCCCTGACGCCCGCGGGGATGTTGACGCGCAGGCGCTTGACGGTGCGCACGGCGCCGGAGCCGTGACAGGTCGGGCAGGGGTCCTCGATGATCGTGCCGGAGCCGCCGCACTGCGAGCAGGGCTGGGATATCGAGAACATGCCCTGGCCCTGGGTCTCGATACCGCGACCTTCGCAGCGCGGGCAGACCTTGGGCGTGGTGCCGGGCTTGGCCCCGGTGCCATGGCAGGTGTCGCAGGTCGCCTGCATCGGCACCTGCAGCGGTACCTGCGCGCCGCGAACGGCCTGGTCAAAGGAGATCGAGACTTGGGCCTCCAAATCGGCGCCGCGTTCGGGGCGCGCGCGCTGGCGGCCACCGCCGCGCGTGGCCCCCGCGCCGCCGAACAGGTTCGAGAGGATGTCGCCCATCGAGGAGGCGTCGAAGTCGAAGTTGCCAAAGCCGCCAAAGCCGCCGCCGGGACCGGCGCCGGTCGCGAAGGGACCCGTGCCCTGGTCGTACTGCTTGCGCTTCTCGGGATCGCCGAGCACGTCGTGCGCCTGGGAGATCTCCTTGAACTTGGCCTCGGCCTCTTTGTCGCCGGGGTTGCGATCGGGGTGGTACTGGCGCGCGAGCTTGCGGTAGGCCTTCTTGATCTGCTCGGGCGTCGCTTTCTTGTCGACCCCAAGCGTCTTGTAGTAGTCGGGTCGTGTTGCCATCTGCGGTCCTCTGCTGTCTATGCGGCGACGACCACGCGCGCGGGGCGGATGACGCTCTCGCCGAGGCGGTAGCCGGGCTGGTAGACCTCTACGACGGTGCCGCTCGCGGGGCCGTTCTCGGGCTGGGGCACGCTGGCCATGGCCTCGTGCTGGGAGGGATCGAAGACCTGGCCGCCCGGCGAGAAGGACTCGACGCCGACGCGCGCGAGCGCGGCCTTCAGCTCAGTACGCACGAGGCGCACGCCCTCGAGCAGCGGGTCGTCGGTCGCTGCGGCTTCCAGTGCCCGGTCGAGGTTGTCGAGCGCGGGGAGCAGCTCCTTGGCGAGCTTGGCGACGCCGCGCTCCTGCGCGAGCGCGGACTCCTTCGCGACGCGCTTGCGGTAGTTCTCGAAGTCGGCCTGCGTGCGCTGCGCGAGCGCGAGGTACTCGTCGCGCTTGGCAGCGAGCTTGCCGAGCTCGTCGAGGTCGCCGGCCAACTCGGCGGCGCCGTCGCCGTGCTCGACCACCGCAGCAGCCGGCGCAGTGGGCGCGTCGGCCGGCTGGGCCTGACGCTCGCCCGCGCCCTGCTCCCGCACGACCGACTCGCCCTGCTCGCCCACAGGGGTGCTACCCGCCGCGGAGGACTGCTCCTCCGCGGCGGCGGTCTTCCCGTTAACGGGGATCGTGTGCTTGGACTCGCTCATCGCGCGTTACGCCTTGGGCTCGTCCACGACCTCGGCGTCGACGACGTCCTCGTCGTCGGATGAGCCCTCGGCGGGCCCGGCGCCGTTGCCGTTGCCGCCGCTCGACGCGGCCTGCTCCTGAGCCCGCTGGTACATGGCCTCGGAGATGGCGTGGAAGGCGCTCTGCAGAGCCTCGGTCTTGGCGTTGATCTGGGCGGGGTCCTCAGCCTCGAGCGAGTCGCGGACCTCCTTGATCGCGTCCTGGATCCGCTGCTTGGAGTCGGCGTCCACCTGGTCGCCCAGCTCACCGAGCTGTTTCTCGGCCTGGTAGGCGGCGTTCTCGCCGTTGTTGCGAGCCTCGGCGAGCTCACGCGCCCGACGGTCCTCCTCGGCGTGGGACTCGGCGTCGGAGACCATGTTCTTGATCTCGTCCTCGGAGAGCCCAGAGCCGGCCTTGATCTCGATCTTCTGCTCCTTGCCGGTGCCGAGGTCCTTGGCGGAGACGTTCAGGATCCCGTTCGCGTCGATGTCGAAGGCGACCTCGATCTGCGGGATGCCGCGCGGCGCGGGCGGGATGCCCGTGAGCTGGAACTTGCCGAGCGACTTGTTGTACTGAGCCATCTCGCGCTCGCCCTGCAGGACGTGGATCTCGACCGAGGGCTGGTTGTCCTCGGCTGTCGAGAAGACCTCGCCCTTGCGGGTGGGGATCGTGGTGTTGCGCTCGATCAGCTTGGTCATCACGCCGCCCTTGGTCTCGATGCCGAGGGTGAGCGGGGTGACGTCGAGTAGCAGCACGTCCTTGACGTCGCCGGCGAGCACGCCGGCCTGAATGGCGGCGCCGACGGCGACGACCTCATCCGGGTTCACGCCACGGTGCGGCTCCTTCTTGGTGAGCTCCTTGACCTTCTCCTGGACGGCGGGCATGCGGGTCATGCCGCCGACGAGGACGACGTGCTCGATCTCGGTGACGCCCTTGTCTTTGGCGTCGTCGATCGCCTGGCGAACCGGGGCGACGACGCGGTCGAGCAGGTCACTGGTGAGCTCGGCGAGCTTGGCGCGGGTGAGACGCGTGTCGAGGTGCTTGGGGCCGGAGGAGTCCGCGGTGATGAACGGCAGGTTGATCTGCGTCTCCTGCGTGGTGGACAGCTCGATCTTTGCCTTCTCGGCGGCCTCGTAGAGGCGCTGGAGCGCCATGGGGTCGGAGGCAAGGTCGATGCCCTGGGACTTCTTGAACTCGGAGACGAGCCAGTCGACGATGGCCTTGTCGAAGTTGTCGCCGCCGAGGTGGTTGTCACCGGCGGTGGACTTGACCTCGAAGACGCCGTCGCCGATCTCCAGGACGGACACATCGAACGTGCCGCCGCCGAGGTCGAAGACGAGGATCGTCTGGTCTGACTCCTTGTCGAGCCCGTACGCGAGCGAGGCGGCGGTGGGCTCGTTGATAATGCGCTTGACGTCAAGGCCGGCGATCTTGCCGGCGTCCTTGGTCGCCTGACGCTGGTCGTCGTTGAAGTAGGCGGGAACCGTGATGACGGCCGAGTCGACGGCCTCGCCCAAATAGGCTTCGGCGTCGGTCTTCAGCTTCTGCAGGATCATCGCGGAGATCTCAGGGGGCGAGAACTGCTCGCTCTTATCGCCCTGGACGACGTCAACGCGGGCGTCGCCGTTGGGGCCGGAGACGACCTTGTAGGGGACGATCGACTCCTCCTCCTTGACTTCGGCCTCCTTACGGCCCATGAAACGCTTGATGGAGAAGATCGTGTTCTGTGGGTTGGTGACGGCCTGGCGCTTTGCCACCGTGCCGACCAGGCGCTCGCCCGAGCTAGTGAACGCGACAACCGACGGGGTCGTACGACCGCCCTCGGAGTTCTCGATCACTGTGGGCTCGCCGCCCTCGAGCACGGCCATGCACGAGTTCGTCGTGCCGAGGTCGATGCCTATGGTCTTGGCCATTGGGGATTGCTCCTTCGAGTGTGCGGTAATAAATCTGAGTCAGATTGTGACAGATTTTTTATATAGATTCAACCCAATATGACCGCGTTCCGGGTTGGGTCCAGGCTGATGACAAACGCCCTCGCAAGCGGTACCTTCCGAGCGTGGAATCGGTTGGCGCACGTGCGGCAGCTCTCGCGGATTCCCTGGCGGACTCCCTGCCGGTGAAGCCTCGCCTTCGCGGGGTCCTGCACCAGTACGCGTTCTTCGTCTCTCTGGCCTGCGGCGTGGGCTTGATCCTCGCGGCCTCGGGCGGGCGGGCGCGGCTGGCGGCGAGCGTCTACGCAGCGGCGGTCTCGGCGCTGCTCGGCACGAGCGCGCTGTATCACCGCGTGACGTGGCGCCCGAAGGCGCGGCGCTGGATGCGCCGCCTGGATCACTCGATGATTTTCGTGCTGATCGCGGGGACCTATACGCCGGTAGCGCTGCTCGCGCTGAAGGGCTCGCTGGCAAACACGATCCTGATCGTTCTGTGGGTAGGAGCGATCGGTGGGGTGGTCTTCAAGCTGGCGTGGATCGACGCTCCGAAGTGGCTGTTCGCGCTGGTCTACGTGATCCTCGGGCTGGTAACGGCGACGGTGTTCGGCGAGCTGCCTGCACGGATCGGCTGGCTCGGAGCGGCGGGACTCGGCGCGGGCGGCGTGTTGTACGTGGTCGGCGCGGTGATCTACGCGAGCGAACGCCCGAACCCGTGGCCGAAGGTGTTCGGCTACCACGAGGTCTTCCACACGCTCGTGCTCGCGGCGGCGGCGCTGCACTACGCGGTGATCGCCTTCGCGGTCGTGCCGACGGGCTAGCGCCCCTCCGACTCGCGTTCGCGGATGAGCCCGCCCGCACGACGCTTAGCGCGCGCGGGTATGAGCTTTGAGAGCCCGGACCGATGTGCGGCAACCCACGCATAGCCGCGCTGGGTGGGTCCCGGCAGCGCGGTGAAGACAGCGGCCAGGAGACGACCGCCCGGAAGCAGCGTGAGCAGGGGCGCGGCGGCGGCACCCGCCGAGTGCCGCGTCCCGGCGGGCGAGATCAGATGCCACGATTCGGCGCGCTGCTCAGGCGTGAGGTCCACGAGCAGGGCGTCGCTCTCGCGCTGCTGCAAGGCGAGGGGGCGCAGGCGTTGGGCACGGTCCGATCGCAGCAGCAGCGCGAGCAGCCACTTGCACAGACCGCAGCTCGCGTCGTAGAGGACGATCCAGCGCTGCACGCGCGCTAAGCGGCAGCTGTCGGCTGCTCGCGCGAGCGCCAGGCGCGGCCGACCTGACGCAACATCGGCGGGTAGACGATCAGGTGGCGAAACGGCTTGATCGCGAGCATGTAGGCGTGCCCGAACAGCCCGTTCGGCTTGACGTACACGGCCATTTGCGCGCGGTAGACGCCATCCTCGCCTTCGACCCAGCCGAGGTGCATGACGCCATGCACGGTGCGGTTCGCGATCTCGGCGGCCCACTCGTCATCGAGCAGGTACAGCGGCTCGAACGGCAGCGTCCTGAACTCAGGGCCGCGCGGGGCGCGCTGCAGGTCCTCGGGCATGCGCTCTCGCAGCGAGTGCACGCGCGAATCGAGGCCGGCGTCCTCGTCATCCCAACCGAGCAGCTCGCCGAGCTTCCAGCGGATCGCCCACAAGAGCCGGACGAGCGGCGGCGAGCCGGTGGACGTATCGCCGTCAGCTATCCCCGCGACGAGCAGGTGGAACTCGTCCTTTCCGCCGGGTGTCGGCAACTCCCAGACGTCCTCGAGTTCGAAGTCGCGAGTCAGCTCGTGGATGCGCCAGGGCCTGGAAGTGTGCGCGGCATTCGGCAGTCTCATGCTCGGCCTCCATCTATACAGTTGTGTATGGATGGAGATTAGAGATGATCGGGAACGGTGTCAACGTGGCTTTCGTGGGGATCGGGTAACTGATGGCGCCTGCACGTACGCCTCGCGGCAAGTGGATCTCCGAGGGATTGAGGGCGCTCGCCGCAGGTGGCCCAGACGCGGTGCGAATCGAGCTGCTCGCCCAGACACTGGGCGTCACGCGCGGCGGCTTTTACTGGTACTTCGAGGACCGGGGGGCCCTGCTGGGAGAGATGCTCGACCGCTGGGAGCAAGCGGCGTTCGCGGAGGTGGTCGAGCGGATCGAGCAGGGCGGCGGAGACGCGCGCAAGAAGCTGGCGCGCCTGTTCGCGCTGGCGGGCGAAAGCGACGAGTTGCTGCGGATCGACCTCGCGGTGCGCGATTGGTCGCGCCGGGACCCGGCGGTGGCGGAGCGCCTGCGGCGCGTGGACAACCGCCGCATGGAATATCTGCGCTCGCAGTTCGGGGAGTTCTGCAAAGACGGGGACGAGGTCGAGGCCCGCTGCATGCTCGTGTCCTCGCTGTGGATCGGCAGCCACTTCATCGCGGCTGACCATGGGCCGCGCAGCCGCGCTGAGGTGATGGACCTGGCGGTCAAGCGGCTGCTGGCTTAGGGCTCAGACGAACAGCTTGCGGCTCGGGCACATTCGAGCGAGCGCGCAGTCCTCGCATTCGGGCGAGCGCGCGTGACAAGTGCGCCGGCCGTGACGCAGCAGGTTGACGTGCAGCTCGAGCTCCTGCCCAGGCGGGGTGAGCGCGAGCATCTGGTCGTGCATGCGCTCGAAGGGGGCACCCTCTTGCAGCAGGTGCAGGCGCCCTCCGACGCGCGAGACGTGCGTGTCCACGGGCACATCGCGCAGGCCGTAGGCGAACAGCAGTACGCAAGCCGCGGTCTTGCGCCCGACGCCGGGCAGTGCGACGAGGTAGTCGCGCGCCTCGGCGAGCGGCACCCGCGGGAGCCAATCGAGCGACAACTCATGGGGCGGGTCTCGGGGATCGTCGGCAATCGCCCGCAGAATCGCCTGGATGCGCGCGGACTTGACCTTGGAGATGCCGCTCGGGCGGATCGCCTCCTCGATCTCGGCGACAGGCGCGTCACGGACCGCCTCCCAGCTGGGAAAGCGCGTGCGCAGGCGCAGGAAAGCGACGTCTCGGTTGCGGTCGTTCGTGGACTGCGAGAGCACGGTGAGCACGAGCTCGGCGATCGGGTGCCGGTGCGGGGCCATCAGCGGGATGCCGTAGACGTCGCGCAGCCGATCACGCACGCGCAGGACGCGCGCTCGGGCCGGCGGCTTCCAGGCGGTCGATGGCACGCGTGAACGGTATCCGGCGCTATATCCTCGCGCGGGTGGCCGAGGTCAGCGAACACCACGGCGAGCTCGACGGGCGGCCGGTCTTCTGGCGCAGCGCACCGCCGCCGGGCGGCGGCGTGGCGAGCCCGGGCGCGGCGGTCCCGCTGTACCTGCACGGCGTGCCGGACAGCTCGGATACATGGGTCGAGTTCCTCGCGCGAAGCGGCGGCATCGCGCCCGACCTGCCGGGCTTCGGCCGCTCGGGCAAGCCGGGCTCGCTGAGCTACACGATCGAGGAGTACGCGGACTTCATCGAGAGCTTCCTTGCGATGGTGGGCGTCGAGCGCGTAAGCATGGTCGTGCACGACTGGGGCGCGGTCGGACTCGCCTACGCGCAACGGCACCCCGAGCGGATTGCGCGCCTCGTAGTGATGAACTCCGTGCCGTTCCTTCCCGGGTATCGCTGGCACCGCACGGCGAAAATCTGGCGCACTCCAGTGCTGGGCGAGCTCTCGATGGGAACCACGAATCGCTTCACGCTGAAGCTAATCTCGCGCGAGTCGAACGCAGCTCCGGGGCCGATGCCGGAGAGCTGGCGTGAGAGCGTGCTGGCCCACTTCGACCAGGGCACCCAGCGCGCGATCCTCCGCCTCTACCGCAGCTCGCCGCCCGAGCGGCTCGCGGCGGCGGGCGAGCAGCTGGGCGAGCTACGCGTGCCCTCGCTGGTCGTGTGGGGCACGCGCGATCCGTACATCCCCGCGCGCTTCGCGAAGAGCTACGCGGACGTGCTCGGCGCGCGGCTGCTCGAGCTGCCCGACGCGGGCCATTGGGCCTGGCTGGACCGCCCGGACATGATCGACAACGTGGTCGAGTTCCTCGGCGAAGCGCCGAGCTGAGCGTGGTGGCCTCGCCCTCGGTCGCACAAGCGGGCACGGCTGAGGCGGAGCGGGCGCCCGCGGAGCGCCAAGAGCGTGCATCCCGAGCGCGAGCCCGTGGCCTGGCGTCAGTCGCACGCACCCCTGCATGGTTGCTGACCGCAGGGCTGGCCCTGCTCTATCTGCTGCTGGCGCCGACGACCAGCGATCTCGCGGCGGCGGCCTATCGCAGCGACCTGTTCTCGCGCGTGGGCTTCACCCTGTGGGACAACAGCTGGTACGGCGGTCATCACCTCCCGGCCTACTCACTACTGGCTCCGCCACTGGGGGCGCTGCTGGGACCGCGGCTGCTCGCCGCGCTGGCCATGACGTCCGCGTCGGCACTGTTCGCGGCGCTCGTGCGCGGCGGTTTCAACCCGCGCGCTGAGCGTGCGGCTGCGCTGTGGTTCGCGTTCGGCGCGGGCGTCGAGCTGTTCACGAACCGGGTCCCCTTCGAGCTGGGTCTCGCGCTCGGGATCGCGGCGCTGCTTGCAGCGCGTAAGACGCGTGGTGGGCGGCGGCGCAGACGCGTCTCGGCCGCGGTCCTCGCGCTCGCGCTCGCGCTGCTCTGCCCGCTGGCGAGCCCGGTGGCTGGGGCCTTCCTGGCGCTTGGCGCGCTCGCATGGGCGTTTGGAGGCGAGCGCGGGCCGAAGCGGTTTGCGAGCGAGCAAGACCAGCCTGTCGCGGAGACGGCGGAGCGGCTGGCGAGCCGCCCGCGCAAGCTCCTGCCCTGGGCGATCGCCTGCGCGGCGCTCGTGCCGATCGCGTTGCTGGCAGCGGCGTTCCCGGAAGGCGGCACGGAGCCGTTCGTCGCGACGGCCTTTGGCCCCGCGCTGGCCGCGACACTCGCGCTGGCCCTGGCGATTCCCAGACGAAGCAGGGCGCTGCGCGCGGGGGTCCTGCTCTACGCGCTGGCGCTGATCGCCTGCTGGTTGGTGCCGAGCCCGGTGGGCGGCAACGTATCCCGGCTCGGCGCCCTGCTTGCGGGTCCGCTGCTCGCGTGCGCGCTGATCGCGCAGCCCGCGGGCACGTACGTCGAGCGACGGCACCGCACCGCGGGACCGCGCTCGTGGCTGCCGCGCGGCTGGCGTGCTCCGACGCTGCTCGCGCTCGCGCCGCTGCTGCTCTACTGGCAACTGCGAGCGCCGATCGCGGACTACGCGTCGAGCCTGGGCGAACCAGCGACAAACGCCTCCTACTACCGACCGCTGCTCGCGGAGCTGGCGCGCCTGGGAATCGGCTACGGCGCACGCCCAACGCGCCTAGAGGTCGTGCCGCCGCGCGACCACGGCGAGGCCCGCTGGGTCGCGGCGCACGTGCCGCTCGCGCGCGGCTTCGAGCGGCAGCTCGACGTGGACTACGACGGCGTCTTCTATGCCGACGGCGATGCGAGCGGCAAGGGCGTCTCCACGCTTCAGGCGGAGCGCTACCGCGGCTGGCTCTCGCGCAATGCGGTCTCCTATGTGGCGCTGCCCGACGCGCCGCTCGACTACTCCGCGAGCGCCGAGGCGCGCTTGCTCGACAGCGAACCTGGCTGGCTGCACGAAGTCTGGCGCTCGCAGCATTGGCGCCTGTTCGAAGTCCTCACGCCGACGCCGCTCGCCGAGCCTCCGGGCTCGCTGAGCGCACTAAGCGCGGACTCCTTCGCGCTGCGGGCGCCGCGTGCGGGCAGTTACCTGGTGCGCGTGCGCTTCACCCCCTACTGGTCGCTGAGCTCCGGGCGGGGGTGCGTGCAACGTGGGCATGAAGGCTGGACCAAGGTGCAGGCAAGGGCGCCAGGAGTGCTGCGCGTGGGCATCGACTTCTCACCGCTGCGCGTAATCGAACGCGGCCCACGCTGTCGCTGAGCGGAGCCGTCGAGCGCGCTTCGGGCGCGCCCGCCCACGCCCGTCGTTTAGGCTTCACTCGATGGTCGCTCGCGCCCGCCTGCTGCAGGCGCGCGTCCTGCCTCAAGGCTGGCTCGATGCGCTCCGACAGATCTCGCTTTTCGCTGCTGCGTACTTCGCCTACCGGCTCGTGCGCGGGCTGGTCGAGGGCGACGCGAACGCGGCGTTCGCACACGCGCGAGACCTGATCTCGCTGGAGAGTCGGCTGCACGTGTTCGTCGAGCCCTCGATCCAGGCGTGGGCCTCGGGCTCGCACGTGGTGATGGTTTGCGCGAGCTGGCTGTACGTGAACGCGCAGACCTCGATCACGCTGAGCGCGCTGCTCTACGTGTACCTGCGGCACAACAGCTCGTTCTACTTCGTGCGCAACATGTTCATGATCGCGATGGCAATCGCGCTGATCGGCTACATCGTGTTCCCGACGGCGCCGCCGCGCTTCATGCCGGAGTGGGGCTTCATCGACAGCGTGTCGGACTTCACGGGCGTGCACGTGAACCATGCGAGCGGGACGATGACCGCGCTGTTCAATCCCTACGCGGCGGTCCCCTCGATGCACGTGGCGTTCGCGCTGATGATCGGCTGGCCGCTGGCGAAGCTGTGCAAGCATCGCGCGGTCCGGGCAGCCTGGCTGCTGTACCCGTTCCTGATGACGTTCGTGATCGTGGTTACGGCGAACCACTTCATCGTCGACGCGCTGCTCGGGGCGTTGACCGCGGGGGCCTCGGCCTACGGCGCGCGCTGGCTGGCCCGCGCGCGACCTGGGGTTTGGCGCTTCTCGGCGGTAGCCTCACCGCAGGTGCGGGCGAGCGGCTGACACGAGAAGGGATGGCTCCGAGACAGCACAGCTCGCCTCGGCGCGGGCGACGCGCGGGCCCCCGCGCCGGGCGCGCGGCGCGCGGCGCGCGCGCTCCGATCGGCTCGGGCGCACGCCGCGAGCTGATGCGCAACGCGCTGATCGAGTCGCGTCTGACGCCGAACGCGATCTCGCTGACGGGGCTCGCGTTGAACCTCGTGGCAGCGGTCCTCGTGTGGGAAAGGCTGTTCTTCCTCGGCGGAATCGCATTCATCGTGGGCTCGATCATGGACACGCTGGACGGGCGCTACTCACGTATGTCGGGGAAGGGCACGCCGTTCGGCGCGTTCCTGGACTCGACGCTTGACCGGATCGAGGAGGGCATCGTGCTGACGGCCGTGGCGGGTTACTTCGCCTCGCGCGGGGAACGCTTCGCGGCGGCGGCGGTCGTGGTCGCGGTGCTCGCCTCGCTGATGGTCAGCTACACGCGAGCGCGGGCCGAGGCCCTGGGGGTGGAGTGCAAGGTGGGCATCGCGACCCGCCCCGTGCGCGTGGTGATCCTCTCGATCGGACTGGTCTTCGCACGCGGCGCCTCGCTCGGAGATTTCCAGCTGCTGGCACCGGCGGTGTACGTGCTCGCGGCGCTGAGCGTAGTCACGGTCTTCCAACGCATCTGGCACGTTCGTCGCGAGCTGACGGGTGTGACCTAGCCCCAGTGGCGGGGTAGTCTCCGCAAAGCCCACCGGCTTTCCCCTAACGCGCCTCGGCCCATAGCGCCGAGCCCTCGACAAAGGATTTCTCTAGTGATCAAGCAGCACTCAAACGGCAACGGGCGCCCGTCGAGCAACGGCGCCGCCGCCAGCAACGGCGCAGCGAGCAACGGCGCAGCGCGCTACCAGTCCGAGAAGGTCCGCGTCGCGATCGTCGGCGTGGGCAACTGCGCATCGGCGTTTGTGCAGGGCGTCCACTACTACCGCGACGCCAACCCGAGCGAGCAGGTACCGGGCCTGATGCACGTAGACCTCGGCGGCTACCACGTGCGCGACATCGAATTCACGGCCGCGTTCGACATCGACTCCCAGAAGGTCGGCAAGGACCTGGGCGAAGCGATCTGGGCCGGCCAGAACAACACGATGAAGTTCGCGAAGGTGCCGAAGAAGCTGGGCGTCCCGGTCTACCGCGGGATGACCCACGACGGCCTGGGCAAGTACCTGAAAGAGAAGATCGTCAAGGCCCCTGGCGAGACGGCGGACATCGTGCAGATCCTCAAGGACACGCACACCGACGTCGTCGTCTCCTACCTGCCGGTCGGCTCGGAGCAGGCGACGAAGTGGTACGTGGAGCAGGTGCTGGAGGCGGGCTGCGGCTTCGTCAACTGCATCCCGGTGTTCATCGCGCGCGAGAACTACTGGGACAAGCGCTTCAAAGCGGCGAAGCTCCCGATCGTGGGCGACGACATCAAGTCCCAGGTCGGCGCGACGATCGTGCACCGTACGCTGGCGCGCCTGTTCGGGGACCGCGGCGTGAAGATGCTGCGCACCTCGCAGCTGAACGTCGGCGGGAACATGGACTTCTACAACATGCTCGAGCGCGAGCGGCTGGAGTCAAAGAAGATCTCTAAGACCAACGCGGTGACCTCGATCATGGATCACACGCTGCCAGCACAGGACGTCTACATCGGCCCCTCGGACTACGTGCCGTGGCTGACCGACCGCAAGTGGGCGCACATCCGCGTCGAGGGCCAGGCGTTCGGCGACGTGCCGTTGAACCTGGAGCTGAAGCTCGAGGTGTGGGACTCGCCGAACTCGGCGGGGATCGTGATCGACGCGGTGCGCTGCTGCAAGCTCGCGCTGAACCATGGAATCGGCGGGCAGCTCGACGGGCCGTCCTCGTACCTGATGAAGTCGCCGCAGAACCAGCGCCCCGACGATCAGGCGCGGGCGGACACGGAGAAGTTCATCGCGAAATACGCGGGCCGGCCGCAGCCGACGGGTGGGCGCCCACCACGCAAAGCGAAAGCGAAAGCGGCAGCAAAAACGAAAGCAAAAGCTCGGGCGAGCGCGGCCCGCTAGGGAAAATGAGTCTCTGAGCGACGACGGCTGACCGAGCGGGCATAATCGAGCTAGGGATGAGCGAGCACTTCTCGATCGCCCACGTCACTCCCTATCCCTGGGAGGCGCAGGAGAACGCGGTCAACCGGCACGTGCGCGAGGTCACGGCGCGGCTTGCAGCCGACGGGCACGAGGTGCTAGTGCTCGCACCGTCGCACTCGCAGGAGCGGGTGCGCGAGTCGCGTCGTGCGATCCGCGCGGCGCGCGGTGAGACGGCCCAGCTGCTGCATGGCGCGGCGCGCGATGAGCCGCGCGTGATCGCGGTGGGCGAGGTGCTTGAAGTGACGGGCGGCGCGCGGCGACGGCCGTCAGCTCTGTCGATCGACGTCGCGCGCACGATCGAGGAACTGCTCGGCACGATCGAGCTGGACTTTGTGCACGTGCACGAGCCGTTCGCGCCGAGCACTTCAAACGCGGCGCTGCGCCATTCGCGCGCGCTGAACATCGGCTCGTTTCATTCCTCGACCGAGCGCCTGCTCTCGACACTGCTGGCGCGGCGCTTCGTGGAGAGCTTCTACGGGCGCCTAGACGCGCGCACCGCGAGCCTCCCTGAGACCGCGGCGCTGATGGCCAAGCATTTCCCGGCCGACTACGAGATGGTCGCCGACGATGGCGGTGCCGCCAGCCGCTACGAGCAGATCTATGAGCGCCTGGCAGCGCGCAGGCACTCCCTGGAGGGCGACCCCGAGCTAGCAGCAAAGCTCTCCGGGCGGCCGCTGATCGACGTGGACCTACACATGCACACCGACCACTCGCACGACTGCGCGACCCCGGTCGAGGTGCTGCTCGCGACCGCCCACGCGCAAGGGCTGGGCGCGATCGCGGTGACCGACCACAACGAGATCTCAGGCGCACTGGAGGCACGCGCGCAGGCTGAGCAGGCCGGCGTGAAGGTGATCGTGGGCGAGGAGGTCAAGACGGCCGAGCAGGGCGAGGTGATCGGCCTGTTCATCGAGGAAAAGATCCCTCGTGGGCTGACGCTGCAGGAGACAGTGGCGGAGATCAAGCGCCAGGGAGGCCTGGTCTACGTGCCGCACCCGTTCGACCGGATGCACGCAGTCCCCGACTATGAGCACCTGCTCGCGATCCTCGACGACGTCGATGCGATCGAGGTATTCAACCCGCGCGTGGCGATCGGTGCGTTCAATGACGAGGCCGTGCGCTTCGCAACGAAGTACAGGCTCCCCGCGGGGGCAGGCTCGGATTCCCACGTTGCGCAGGGGCTTGGCTCAGCGCGTATCCGGATGCACGACTTCGATGGGCCGCAGGAGTTCATGCAGTCGCTACGCGACGCCGAGATCGTGATGGGACGTTCCTCGCTGCTCTACG
>DATJOE010000149.1:0-7350 GCA_035507305.1 Solirubrobacteraceae bacterium
TTGAACGCGATCGAGCCCGCGACCTTGAACGCGATCTCCGAGGAGTCCACGTCGTGGTACTTGCCGTCGACCAGCGTCACGCGTAGATCGACCATCGGGTAGCCGGCCTTTACGCCGTTCTCAAGCGCCTCCTCGACACCCTGCTTGACCGCGGGGATGTACTCCGAGGGCACGGCGCCACCCTTGATCTTGTTCACAAATTCAAAGCCCTCCCCCGGTGCCGGCTCCAGGTCGATGAAGACCACGCCGAACTGGCCCGAGCCGCCGGTCTGGCGCACGAACTTGCCTTCGATCTTCTCCGCGTTGCCGCGCACCGTCTCGCGGTAGGAGACCTGCGGCCGGCCCACGTTCGCCTCGACGCCGAACTCGCGCTTCATGCGGTCGACCAGCACCTCGAGGTGAAGCTCGCCCATGCCCGAGATCTCCGTCTGGCCCGTCTCCTCGTTGGTGACGACCTTGAACGTCGGGTCCTCCTCGGCGAGGCGGCCGAGCGCCGTCGACATCTTCTCCTGGTCGGCCTTCGTCTTCGGCTCGACCGCGACCTTGATCACCGGCTCGGGGAAGACGATTTTCTCTAGGTGAACTGGAGCGTCGGGGGCGGCAAGCGTGTCGCCTGTGATCACTTGCTTGATCCCGACTGCAGCCGCGATGTCACCCGCGTGGACCTCCTCGACCTCCTCGCGTTCGTTCGCGTGCATCATCAGGATGCGCCCGATCCGCTCGGTACGCCCACTGTTAACGTTCAGCACGCGCGAGCCCGCCTCGAGTTTGCCCGAGTAGACGCGGAAGTAGGTCAGCTTGCCGACGTAGGGGTCGGCCGCGATCTTGAACGCCAGTGCCGCGAACGGCTCGGCGTCATCGGCCTTGCGCACGACCTGACGCTCCTCCTCCTCACCCTTGATCAGCTCCGTGCCCACGACCGGCGGCACGTCCAGCGGCGAGGGCAGGTAGTCGATCACCGCGTCCAGCAGCGGCTGCACGCCCTTGTTCTTGAACGAGGAGCCGCACAGCACCGGCGTCAGTTGCGTCGAGAGCGTTGCCTTGCGGATCGCCGTCTTCAACTTGTCCTCGGGAATCTCGCCTTCCTCCAGGATCAGCTCGAGCAGCTCGTCGTCGTAGTGGGAGACCTCCTCAAGCAGGTGTTCGCGCGCGGCCTGCGCCGCTTCGGCGAGCTCCGCGGGAATCTCCGTGACTTCCTGTTCGGTGCCGAGGTCGTCCTTGTAGACGATCGCCTTCATCTGCACGAGGTCGATCACTCCGAGGAAGTCGGCCTCAGCGCCGATCGGCAGCTGGATCGGCACGGGGTGCGCGCCGAGTCGGTCGATCATTGTCTGCACACCGCGGTCGAAGTCCGCGCCGATCCTGTCCATCTTGTTGATGTAGGCGATGCGCGGGACGTGGTACTTGTCCGCCTGGCGCCACACGGTCTCCGACTGGGGCTCCACGCCCGCGACCGAGTCAAACAGCGCGATCGCGCCGTCGAGCACACGCAGCGAACGCTCGACCTCGACCGTGAAGTCGACGTGGCCCGGCGTGTCGATGATGTTGATCCGGTGGCCTTTCCACTCGGCGGTCGTCGCGGCGGAGGTGATCGTGATGCCGCGCTCCTGCTCCTGTTCCATCCAGTCCATGACCGCCGCGCCCTCGTGAACCTCGCCGATCTTGTAGGTGCGACCCGTGTAGTAGAGGATGCGCTCCGTCGTCGTCGTCTTGCCGGCGTCGATGTGCGCCATGATCCCGATGTTGCGGGTGTTCTCGAGTGTGTACTTGCGTGGCATCAGTTAAGTGGGGGTTCGCGATGGGCTCTGTTTGGGCGAAAAAAATGGACCCCTCGGGTCCACGCGCGCTACAGGTCTGTTGGTGGACCGTCCGCTTCGCTATGTGATCGAGGTCTCCATCATGGTTTGCAACTCCGCCGGGCGCATCAAACGACCTGCGCACACGCGCGGCGCGAGAGCCGACTATAGCAGAGGAATTCGGGGCTTCTGAGGGCTATGGCGGCGGTTGCGAAGCGCCTTGCAGCTCGCTCGCGGGACGCTCGCAAGCGGCCTCCGCGGCGGGCTGGTCGAACATCTCTCCGAGCCTGCGCAGCACGCGCGCCGCGGCGCGCAGGTCGCGGTCGGAGGTGTCGCCGAGCGCCGCCTGCCAGCGGCTTTGCCAGGCTTCGCGCTTGGCTTGTATCTTCTGCCTGCCCTCGTCGGTCAGGCGCGAGACCACCACGCGGCGATCGGTCTCGGAGCGAACGCGTTCAACGTTGCCGCTCTCGGCCAAGTGGTCGAGCATCTGCGTTACGGTCGCGGGCGTCAGGCGCGCCGCGGTCGCGAGTTCGCCCGCCGACAGCGCGCCGCGCTCGTCGAGCTCGATCAGCAGCTCGAACTGCGCGTGGCTGAGATCCGTGCCGGCCAGGTGCGTATCGCGTCCGCGCAGCCTGTTCAGCGCGCGGAAGACGTGACGAAAAGCGAGGCCTAGCTCGGTGAGCGCCGGGCTTAGCTCACCGGGCGGGGAAGTATCGGCCTGCTTGCGCGTGGCGGCGGCCTTCTCGCGCTTGGCGGGCTTCGCGGGGGCAGCCATCCGTCAGACCCCCAACGGCTCCGCGCTCGCCTCGGCGTTCGCCGCGGCGCGACTGAGCTTCGCTCGCGGGTTCTCGGCGCGCATCAGGACGAAGCATGGGATCAGCGACAGCACACAGATTCCCACCGACCACCAGTAGGCATCCTGGAAGGCGCCGGGTGGCTTGGAGAGGGCGTGTCCCGTCGCGCGTTGCAGCACCACCGCGAGCACGGCGGTGCCGATCGCGCCACCGACGCGCTGCAGCACGTTCAGCTGCGGCGTCGCGTCCGACAGCTGGTCGGGGCGCAGCGATGCGAACGCCGCGGTCATCGCGGGCATGAACGAGAAGCCGATGCCCACCCCGCGCACGAGCAGCGCCAGCGAGATCAGCACGATCGAACTGCTCGCCGTCACGAATGCCAGCGGGATCGTCGCGAGGCTCAGCACCAGCACACCGAGCATCGCGACCCGCCCGCCGCCGAAGCGCTGCGTGAAGCGGCTCACGAGCGGCATCACGATCAGCATGCCGAGGCCCTGCGGGCCGACGAGCAGGCCCGTGACGATCACGCTCTCGTGGCGCACTTCCTGGTAGTAGAGCGGCACCAGGATCATCGCGCCGAACAGCGCCGCACCGAGACCGAAAGTCGTCAGCGAGGCGGCGCCGAACACGCGGTTGAAGTACAGGCGCACGTCGAGCAGCGGCCGCTCGGTGTGCAACGCGTGCCAGATGAACACACCCGTCAGCAATAGCCCTGCGAGCGTCGGCCAGAGCACGGTCGGCGCGGTGAAGCTCGTGTGCGTGCCGAGCTCGGAGAGGCCGTAGACGAGCGCAGTCGAGCCCGCCGAGACGAGCACGACGCCGGTCGTGTCGAGCTTGCCCGCCTCGCCGGAGTCGGTGTGCGGCAGTACCCGCGAGGCCAGCGCGAAGGCGACCACGCCGACCGGCAGGTTGACGAGGAAGATCCACGACCAGTGCAGGTTCTGCAGGATCGCGCCACCGACGATCGGCCCGAAGATCGGCGCGAGCATCGCCGGCATCGAGACGACGCCCATCACGCGACCCATCCGCTTCGGACCCGCGACCTGGGCCATGATCAGCTGGCCGAGCGGCATGATCATGCCGCCGCCCGCTCCCTGCAGCACGCGGAACAAGACGAGCTCGGTGGTCGATGTGGCGATCGCACACAAGCCTGAGCCGACCGTGAACAAGACGAGCGAGATCATGTAGACGCGCTTGGCGCCGTAGCGGCGCGCGGCCCAGCCGGTAATCGGGATCACAGCGGCGAGCGACAGCAGATAGCCGGTGACGACCCATTGGATCTGCGCGATCGAGCTGTGCAGGTCTTTGCTCAGCGTGCGCAGCGCCACGTTCACGATCGTCGTGTCGAGGATCGACATGATCATTCCGAGGATCACCACGCCCGAGATCACCCAGACGTGTTTCTCGATGCGCTCGGAGGCCGCGGGGCCGTGGTCGGCCGCAGCAGTAGCGCTCGCGGCGCTCGTCGCGGTGGTGCTGTCGCTCGATTTCGTCGTAGAAGTCATTTGGTACCGAAAGTTTAGGTACCGAAGCTTCTTCCTTCAACCCCGTTGGACGTTTGTGTGAGCGATCGCACACGAGCGCGTTCCGGATCGCGGGTCGCAGCCTCCGCCTCCCGCAGGACGGAGCGCTCCTGGTGCATGGACTACTTCCCCGCCTCCCGCCCCTGGATGGAAGCAACGCACCCGCCGCTGGAGGAGTTGCTTCGCGAGCTGCCCGGGGCAGAGCGCGTGGCCGTCGTTTACGAGGACCTGCAAGACGGCTCGATGGCGGCACTGCTCGGCCACCCTGAGGCGCTACTGGAACCCGAGCGCCGGGCGCAGACGAGCTTCTTCGAGCGGATGGAGCGCGACCATCCCGAGGACCTCCGCGCAGGCTTGGCGCGTCTAACCACTGAGCTTCGCGAGGGCACCGCGCCGCGGCACAGCGGCGAGGCCAGCATGATCGGCTGGGTCAAGCCGTAATCGAGCGTGGCGGCGCGGCGCGGGCCGACCGGCCGGTAGCGGGCCGGCGATCAAGCGATACAAGGACGCAGGGAGCGTGGCGTGCGCTAGCACGCGAGCGACCGAGGACGCCGTAGCGCGCCGGTCGCCGGTTCGCTACCAGCGGTAGTGGGCGAAGGCCTTGTTGGCCTGGGCCATGCGGTAAATGTCGTCCTTGCGCTTATAAGCGCCGCCCTGCTGAGACTGAGCGTCCATCAACTCGTTCGCCAAGCGCTGGGCCATCGTCTTCTCGCGACGCGCGCGGGCAAACTCGACCAACCAGCGAACAGCAAGCGTGCGTGCGCGTCGCGCGGGCACCTCAACCGGCACCTGGTAGGTCGCGCCACCGACGCGGCGAGAGCGCACCTCGAGCGAGGGGGTCAGCGCTTTGATCGAAGTCTCAAGCGTCTCGATCGGGTCCTTGTCCGAGCGCTCACCGAGCAGCGCAAGCGCGTCGTAGACGATCCGCTCGGCCGTTGACTTCTTGCCGTCGAGCATCACCTTGTTGATCACCTGCTGGACCAGCTTCGAGCGGTGTACGGGGTCCGCCTCAACGGGGCGGATCTGGGCGGCTGCGCGGCGAGGCATTTATTTCTTCTTCACGCCGTACTGCGAGCGGCCCTGCTTGCGGTCGCTCACGCCTGCGGCATCGAGCGTGCCGCGCACGACCTTGTAGCGGACGCCCGGCAGATCCTTGACGCGACCGCCGCGGACCAGCACGACCGAGTGCTCTTGCAAGTTGTGTCCCTCGCCCGGGATGTATGCCGTGACCTCGATCGAGCCGGAAATACGCACACGCGCGACCTTGCGCAGCGCGGAGTTAGGCTTCTTCGGTGTCGTCGTGTAGACGCGCGTGCAGACGCCACGACGCTGCGGCGCAGCGACCTTCTTCTTGCGACCCTGGCCCGACTTCAGACCCGGGGTAGCGAGCTTCTTCTTCGGGGCCACGCGGCCCTTGCGCACGAGCTGTGACGTCGTCGGCATAGGGACGGTGATGCTAGCAGCGACGCGCGTTCGCGGCGGCGCCGAGATCAGGCGCTTGCAGCCGCGCCTGCGGCGCGCACAGGAGCCGGCATCATCGCGGCGGCCACAATTACCGCGACGAAGGCCATCGCCTGGAGCGTGATGCCAAGCGGACTGCCCGCCATCGGGTCGCCGAACACGAGGATCCCACCCGTGATGCCCGCGATGTTCGCAGCCGTGCCCGTGACCGCAATCACGGGAACAGCGTCTCCGTCCTGCAGGCCGCGCGCGGAGGCGTAGAAGGCGATGATCGAGGCCAGCACCGCGACGATCAGCCAAGGGCTTAGCAGCAGGCCGAGGAAGCCGTGAGCGCCCGTGATGCCCGTGAGCGCCTTGATCGCGGTGTCGGAGACGCCGAAGAGGATGCCAGCGGCCGCCCCGAGCATCACGCCGTGGTGCTCGACCGGGCCACCCATCCGCGGGCCCATGATCAATAGGCCACCGAGGCCGAAAAGGCCCGCCTCAAAGCCGATCATCGCCGCGAGCGAGAACTGCGAGTGCGCGCCGTGCATGGCGGGCGCGGTGATGCCAAGTATCGCGAGGCCCGCGGCCATCAGCGAGAGGCCGATCCACTGCCGGCGCCCGACCTCGAAGCCGAACATCCGGTCGGCCATCACCGCGATGAACACCACGCCCGCGGCGAGCGCGACCTGGATCACGGACATCGGCGCGAGCGCTAGAGCCGCCACGTGCAGCCCCCAGCTCGCTGTCGCGGTGATCATCCCGAGCGTGAACCACTTCGAGGAGTAGAGCTGGCGCGCGGAGCGCAGCGGGTGGCGCACGTCAACCTTGGCGACAGAGTTCGCGCCACGGTGCTTGTAGAAGAAGCCTAGGTTCGCCACGAAGGCGCACGCGAGCGCGAGGAGGATTCCGAGATCGATGGTCATCTAAAGGTGTGGGGAGTCGGGAGCGGCGTGAGGGCGAATCGACGGCTTGGGGCTGCTGCTTTACTGCCTGCGCCCGACCCTCGGCGGATCGGCCGTCGCGGAAGGGTACCCGTCCCAACCTCTGTGAAAACTAAAGACAGAAATAAAGATTTGCGTACAGACTCAAGCGCCAATTCGCACAAGCCTCTACTGCTCGTCGACATTGACGGGGTGATCTCGCTGTTCGGCGGGGACTCCCCGCTCGCGGAGCGTCTTGCCCGAGGCGAAGGGACGTTCCACTCGATCGACGGCATGCCCCACTTCCTTTCGGCCACCGCCGCCGCTCACCTGCTCGACCTCGCGACCCATTTCGAGCTGGCCTGGTGCAGCGGCTGGGA
This sequence comes from Solirubrobacteraceae bacterium, assembly GCA_035507305.1. Classification (GTDB taxonomy): domain Bacteria; phylum Actinomycetota; class Thermoleophilia; order Solirubrobacterales; family Solirubrobacteraceae; genus Palsa-744. Next base: position 6,860 of record DATJOE010000149.1, read on the forward strand.
GGAGAAGGCCAACGAGCACCTCCCCCACCTGCTCGGCCTGCCGCCCTCGCTCCCGTTCCTGCGCTTCGAGCGCAGCGTCGGGCGTTCCAACGCGCACTGGAAGCTCGCGGCGATCGACGCGTTCGCGGGAACGCGCGCGCTCGCGTGGATCGACGACGCGCTCAACGACGCCTGCCACGAATGGGCCTCAGCTCGCGCGGCCCAAGGCCTTCCCACGCTGCTCGTGCAGACCTTGCCCGAGCGGGGACTGACAGATCGCGAGGCTGCGGAGCTCAGCTCTTGGGCCGGCGAATTGCGCCTGCGACCAGCGGCGTCATAGCCACCGCGACCGCCGCCGACACCATCGCCCCGCTCGCGCTCGACACGTGCGCGGCCTAGGCGGCAGCCTCCCGGATCGCCTGGGCGCCGAGCGCGCGCTGCTGGTCGCCTGCCCGGTCGCGGCGCTGGGTCTGCTCGGCGTAGGGCTCGCGACGGCGACGGCGCTGACACTG
>DATJOE010000150.1:0-4563 GCA_035507305.1 Solirubrobacteraceae bacterium
CGCCCCACCCGTCCGGCGGGTGGGCCGAATTCGATCGCCCACATCAGGCCCATGCCGCGCACGTCCGCCACGACCTCGTAGCGCTCGACCAGCGGACGGGTCAGCTCCAACAGCAGCGTCCCTAGGCGCTCGGCCCGCTGCACCAGCTGCTCCTGGTCGAGCACGCGCAGCGTCGCCAGCGCCGCCGCCGCCGCCAAGTCGTTGCCGCCGAACGTCGAGCCGTGGCGCACCGCGCGCTCCATCCCGTCGAAGACCTTCTCGAACGCCGCGCGCGAGACGAGCACCGCGCCAATCGGCACGAGGCCGCCCGAGAGCGCCTTCGCCAGGCAGATCAGGTCTGGTTCAAGGCCCCAGTGCTCGAGCGCCAGGAAGCGCCCCGTGCGGCCGATCCCAGTCTGCACCTCGTCGCACACCAGCAACGCCCCCGCGCCGCGGCACAGCTCCTGCGCTTGGCGGAGATAGTCGGGCGGTGGGAGGTTCACGCCCTTGCCCTGGATCGGCTCGAGCACCAGTGCCGCGACGTCGCCGCGTTCGAGCTCGCGCTGCAGCGCCTCGGCGTCGCCAAACGGGACCGGGTCGCAGCCGGGCAGCAGAGGCCCGAAGCCCTCGCGGAAGATCGGCTCCCCGTTCAGCGAGAGCGAGCCGAGCGTCAGGCCGTGGAAGGCGTGCTTGGCGTAGAGGATCCGCGGGCGCCCCGTCGCCGCGCGCGAGACCTTAATAGCCGCCTCGACAGCCTCGGTGCCCGTGTTCGCGGGCACCATCGCCGCGACGCTGCCCGGCGCCCGGGAGAGCAACTGCTCCGCGAGCACGCCGCTCAGGAGCGTCACGCCGAGCTGGGGCAGGTTGCCCGTGTGAGCGGCCATCGCCTCCTGCACCGCCGCAATCGCCTCGGGGTGATTGCGGCCGATCGCGAACACCCCATAGCCGCCGAACAGGTCGAGGTATCGCTCGCCGTGCTCGTCGATCAGGTGCGCGCCCTCGCCGCCGCGCCAGGACTTATCGAAGCCGAGCGTGCGCAGGATTCGCCCCATCTGCGGGTTCAGGTAGGCATCGTTTAGCGCCATCTCCTCGCCCGCGCGCGTGGAGATCAGCTCGCCGATGCCGGGGGGCGTCGAGCGGTACATGAGCTAAGCGTACGAGAGGCGAGCCGCGTGGCCCTTCGTGGGTTCAGCACGAAATGCGACTTTTACGACGAATTCAAGGAATCGGTTTTTACGAGGACAAATGTCTGCCCGACAAGAGACGGCTAAAGGCGCTAGGCCGCAAAGCCGAAGCGAGCTTATGCACCGGGGGTCTTGGCTCTGTCCTACCGAGCTCGATCGCAGCCGCGTCGTCGACGCGAGCCCGCGGGTACGCAAGATCCGCTGGATCGGATCGGGTGCCGTCGGCGCCGCGCTGATCGCCGCCGCGCCCTGGGTCGGCTGGTGGACGCTGATCCTGTTCGCGCTCTCAGTGCTGAACTTCCTGAACGTCGAGCGGCGCATTTACAAGAGCCCGCACCCCGAGCGCGTGAGCGCCTGGGCGATCGTGATCACGATGCTGCTCATCGGGGTCGGCGTCGTGCTCAGCGGCGGCCCGCGCAGCGTCGCGTTGCCGTGGATGGCCCTGCCCGTCGCGATGGCCGCCGCGCGTTTTCGCCTCCAGGTCGTGCTCGCGGCACTCGGTCTGACCGTCGCGATCGTGCTCGCGAGCACGATCGGTGCCTATCCGGAGCGCACGATCCACGACCCGGCCTCGCTCGTCGCGACGCTCGCGCTGCTGATCGGGATCGTCTCGATCGTGTGGGCGCTGCAGGCCGCCGAGCTGCACCACCGCGGCGAGGCGATCATCGATCCGCTGACCGGCCTGCTTAACCGCAACGCGCTCGTACCTCGCTTCGCGGAGCTGACCCACCAGGCGCGGCTAACCCACCAGCCCGTGTGCTTGCTGCTCTGCGACATCGACAACTTCAAGGCGATCAACGACGAGCACGGGCACGACCGCGGCGACGCCGTGCTCTGCGACACCGCCTACCAACTGCGCAAGCGCCTGCACTCCTTCGAGCTCGTCTACCGGCTCGGCGGAGAGGAGTTCTTGATCGTGCTGCCCGGCGTGGACAGCGCCGCGGGCTGCGAGGTCGCCGAGCGGTTGCGCAGCGGCCTGGAGCAGGGAGCCCCCGCGGGTGTCGCGATCACCATCTCGATCGGCGTCAGCGCCGCGAGCGGCGAGCAAATGGAGTACGAATCGCTATTCAAGGCCGCCGACCTCGCGCTATATGAAGCCAAGCGCGCGGGGCGCAACCGGGTCGTGGGCAGCGGGGCCCCGGGCTTCTTGCCGGCCCCGCTGGAGGCCGAGCTGCCTTACGCGGCCTAGCTTCGCGCCCGTCGCCCGCGCCCCATCGTCCACGCCCCTCGCCCGCGCCCCATCGCGCGGGGCTTGACGACGCTGAACACAGAATCTTTACTACCGCCCGCGTCAGCCGGGTAAAAGGGGTCTCGCGTGGGGAGTCCCGGCCGGAAAAAACACTTCGAGCTGCCGCTGACGCGGCGCGACTTCGTCCGCTACGGCGGATCGGCGATGGCCGCCGTCTCCGCGGGCGGGCCGCTGCTGCGCGCTGCCACCGCGCTCGGGGCGACGGTGCGCGCGCCCGACAGCTTGCCCGACCCTAAGCGCCCGGCCGGGTCCGCGACCGAAGCGCTGCCCTTCGACCACATCGTCTGCGTGATGATGGAGAACCACTCCTTCGACAACCTGCTCGGAGCGCTGGCGCACTCCGGGCAGCCCAAGGCGCACGGGCTGCGCTTCGACTCCGCGGGCAACGCACGCAACCACAACCCAGACCTCGAAGGCAAGCGCGTGCGGGCCTTCCCGTTGCCTGACACCTCGCAGGATCACGGCGTCTCGCAAAGCTGGAACGCTACCCACGAGCAGATCGACGGCGGCAAGATGGACGGTTTCATCCGCTCGACCGGCTCGACCCAGTCGATGGGCTACTGGACCGAGGACGTGCTGCCGTTCGCCTACTCCTTCGCGCGCAGCTTCACGCTCGCGAACCGCTGGTTCTGCTCCGCACCCTGTCAGACCTACCCGAACCGCCGCTTCTTGATGGCCGGCACCGCCTACGGAAACGTCTCAACCGACAGCGAAAGCCTGAAAGACCCACCGCCCCCGAACGGCACGATCTTCGACCGGCTGCAGACCTACGGGATCAGCTGGCGCAACTACTTTACCGACCTGCCGCAGACCGGGATCATCCCCTCGATCATCGAGAAATACCCCGCGAACCTCGCGCCGATCGCGCAGTTCTACCTTGACTGCGCCGCGGGGACACTGCCCTCGGTCAGCTTCGTGGACCCGGAGTTCGGGGTGATCTCCGAAATAGGCGGGCCACTCACGAAAGTGCCAGGGCTCGAAGGCATCGGCGCGAAACTCGAAACGACCGGCGGCGACGAGGAGGCCCCCCAAGACCTCTCCTACGGTGAGAACTGGGCATATAACGTCGTGAACGCCGTGCTGAACTCTCCCGCCTGGTCGCGCACGCTCTTGATCTACACATACGACGAGCACGGCGGCTACTACGACCACGTAAAGCCCCCCGCCGCGATCGCGCCCGACTCGATCGCGCCCGTGCTCGGCCCCGAAGACTTCAAAGGCGGCTATGACCTCTACGGCCCGCGTGTGCCCGGAATCGTCGCCTCGCCCTACTCCAAGCCGAACGCGGTCACGAACGCGATCCACGACCACACCTCGGTGCTCGCGACGATCGAGGCCAAGTGGAACCTGCCCGCGCTGACCTATCGCGACGCGAACGCCCGCAGCGTCGCCGACTTCCTGGACCTGAAGTCGCCGCCCGCGCTGCTGGAGCCGCCGACGATCGCCAAACCCCCCGCTCCCACGGGCTTCCCCGGAGCGAAATGAGATCTGCGAGAGGGGGCGCGAGGACCCTCGCGGCAGTCACGGGCCTGCTCGCCGTCGCGGTCGGGCTCATCGCTGTCTCGGCCGCTCCGGCCGCCGCGGCCAAACCCCGCCCTTACAAGCAGCCGAAGGTCGGGCACGTGTGGGTAATCGTGCTCGAGAACGAGGACTACGCCGCGACGTTCGGCAGCCCGCTCGACGATCCCTACCTCGCGCAGACGTTGCCCGCGCAGGGCGCGCTGCTCACGAACTACTACGGCACGGGCCACGAGAGCAACGACAACTACATCTCGATGATCTCGGGTCAGCCCCCGAACGTCGAGACCCAGGCCGACTGCCAGATCTTTAGCGAATTCGTCGGCGCGCTTGAACTGCCCGGCGGGATCGAGGGAGGGGTCGGCTGCGTGTACCCCGCCTCGGTACAGAACATCGGCACGCAGCTCTCGGCCGCGGGACGCAAGTGGAAGACCTACCAGCAGGACATGGGCAACGACCCCATGCGGGAGGCCGCCGCCTGCGGCCACCCCGCGATCGGCGCCCAGGACGAAACCCAGAAAGCCGAGCCGGGCGACGGCTACGCCACGCGCCACGACCCGTTCGTCTACTTCCACTCCGTGATCGACGACCAGGACTACTGCAACGCGCACGTCGTCGCGCTCGGCACGCCCA
>DATJOE010000151.1:0-22631 GCA_035507305.1 Solirubrobacteraceae bacterium
CCTACGCTGCCTCAAGCGCCACCTCGCACGCCAGATCCATCGCCTCCTATCGATGCCCCCAGCAAACCTCGACTCCCGGACACGGATCCAGCTGAACGCCGCAATTTCCGTGCCCTGCTTGACATAGGAGCAAGCGATGGCTCTGTTCAACCGTGCGGTCGACCCCGTACTGATGTCGCTTGTCGAGGAGGCGGGACGCAACGTACAGCGCTCGGGCCTACTGCTGCATGACCTGCTCGTCGACTATCCCGAGCATGCCACGCTCGCACAGGACCTGAAGGTCTGCGAGCAGGAAGGCGATCGCATCACCCATGACATCATTCACCGGCTCGCCGGCGGGCGCGTGCGCGCGCCGTTTGCCGCGGGCGACGGCTACGCGCTGGCTACCGCGCTCGACGACATCGTCGACCACTCCGAGAACGTCGCCGCGCAACTGAGTCTTTACGGGGTGGAAGCGACGATGGAGCAAGCCGTCGAGTTCACCGACGTGCTCGTCGGCGCAGGGGAGCAGATCGCCCAGGCGCTGCGCTGCTTGCGCAACGGCACCGAGTTGGGCCCACACCTAGTTGAGATCCATCGCCTGGAGAACGAGGGGGACAGGCTCCAGCGCGACGGCGTTGCCTCGTTGTTCGCGGGCGGCATCGACCCGATGGTCGTGATCCGCTGGAAGGACATCTTCGAGTCGCTGGAGGCAGCGGTTGACGCATGCGAGACCGTCGCCCACGTGCTCGAGGGGATCACGCTCAAGCAGCGTCGCCGGCGCTGATCGGCGCGCGGGCTTCCGTGGCGAGCGCGGGATCGGCCGTCAAGAGCTCGAAAGTCGCAGCAAGGCAGGTCAGAGCTGTCTTCACAGCTCCATGACATATTCTTCACTAAAAACATTTGCAAAGTGCATAAAGCTGTGCAACACTCCTTTCCTATTAAGGTGTTTGTAGATCGGAGTTATGAGGTATGGACAACTTTCACTTCGGTCGGCGCGGGGGCGCCGGCGGCGATATGCGCGACGGCCGCGCTCGCCGTGCCATCTAATGCAGTTGACGCAAGCCTCTCCGCAGGGCGGAACGGCCTTCGCTTTGCCCGGAGACCTACAAACGCCGCTGCGCGTGGCGATCATGGACAGCGACTCAGGCTTCTTGCTCGTCCTCTCGAAGCGCTTGGAGAGCCTCGACTGGCAGCATCGAATGCTGCCCTTCAAAGTTTCTGCAGCCAAGCTGGTCGCGCTTGAGCTAGACGTCCTGATCGTCGACCTCGCCAGCCTTGGCAGCGGGCGCTGGAAATGGTTGGAGCGCCTCTGCGCGGCGGAGCCCGAGTTCGGCATCGTGATCTGCACCGGCACCTCGACCGTCTCCGAACGCGTGCGCGCGCTTCGTCTGGGCGTGGATGACTGGTTGAGCAAGCCTTGCCACCCCGAGGAGCTGATTGCGCGGGTCGAGTCGGTTGGCGCCCACACGCGCAAGCCCGTACCGCGTAGCCTCGAGCCGATCCTGCTCGGCGAGCTTGAGATTCGCCCCGCGCACTATCAGGCCTTCGTGGCCGGTCGAGGCGTTGGCCTGACGCGACGCGAGTACCAACTGCTGGAGCTGCTCTCGGATGCGGGCGGGGAGATCCTCGGGCGTGAGCTCATCTACGAACGCCTGTGGGGCTATGAGATGACGCGCAACGACCGCTCCGTAGACGTGTTCGTGCACAAGCTGAGGCGAAAGCTCAAGGACGCTTCGCCGGTGTGGGACTACATCCACACGGAGTTCCGTGTCGGCTACCGGTTGGCGGCGGAGCGGGTAGAGAAGCTGTCCTCGCCGGTCGAGCTGCCGCTTGCGCGCGAAGCCGAGGAGCACGAGCGCGCGATCGCGCTGGCGGCCTGAGCATCGCGCTCGTGGGCACCGGCTGGTCGCAGCAGCAACCGGTCGCCTGGCTTGGCCCGCTCGGGCCGGCTCGCTCAGCCAGTTGCCGTGGGCGGCGCGCTCACTTCGAGCTTCGCCCCCGCAGCCGCGCCTACGAAGAAGACCTGAAACGGCGTAGAGGCGCCGGCTTCGAGTGAGGCGAGCACCGCGCGTCCGGCCGCGACCACATGGTCCCCGCGCTTGGCCACTGCGTTGATCACGAGTTCGGGCTGGGCGGTCGAGGAGCTGTTGTGCACGTCGCCTTCGAGCGTCGCGCTCCCACCCGCTTCGCTTGCGAGGTGTTCTTCGCCAATCGCGAGCCGTGGCGGCGTGCCGCTGGCGGGCGAGCCTTCGCCCACGCGCACCGTCGCCGTGGCGCCTGCGCTCACGCCCTGGATCTGGTCGTCGATCCACACGAGGCTCGCGTGGGCCGGCAGCAGCGCGACTGAGGTAAGCGTTTTCGCGAGTCCCGGCGTCCCGTTGGAGTAGGCGGTAGCGCCGTGCGCATCCTTCAGCGCTAGCGAGATTGGCACGTTGCTCAGGGCATGGGGCGAGTCGTTGCGCAAGGTGACGACCGCTGCCGCGCCTTCCTTGCCGATCACGACAGCGGTATCGAGCACCTTCACGACCTTGCTCTCGTGCGTGATCTGCAGTCCTTGTTGCGTAGCGAGCGTCTGGCGCTTGGCCGCCTTTTCCAGTCGCGCGCTCTTTTCCGCGGTCGTCTCACAGCCGCTCGCGAGTAGCGCGAGCGCCACGAGCGCGAGGGCGAGCCAGAACAGGGGAGCAGTGCGTCTCACCCGAACGCGCCGCTGATGTAGTCGCGCGTGCGCTGCATCGTCGGGCGCTCGAAGATCTGCTCGCTCGAGCCGTACTCGACCAGCTCGCCGAGGTGCATGAACGCGACGTGGTCGGCCACGCGCTGGGCCTGCTGCAGGTTGTGCGTGACGATCACGACCGCGACGCTCTCGCGCAGACCGACGATCAGCTCCTCGATCGTGGCCGTCGAGATCGGGTCAAGCGCCGAGCAGGGCTCGTCGAGGAGCAGCACCTCGGGCTGCGCCGCGAGCGCGCGCGCGATGCATAGCCGCTGCTGCTGGCCGCCCGAGAGGCGCAGTGCCGGGCGGTTAAGGTCGTCCGCGACCTCGTCGTAGAGGCCCGCGCGCCGCAGCGCATCGGCCGCGGTCGCTTCAAGCTCGGGCGTGCGCCGTCGGCGACGACGTCCGTGCTTGGGGTGCTCGGCCAACGCGTAGGCCACGTTGTCGAGGATGCTCATCGGGAACGGGTTCGGCTGCTGGAAGACCATCGAGACGCGACGGCGAAGCTGGTTGACCTCGAGCTCATGGATCTCTTCGCCGTCGAGCGTTATCCGCCCCGCACGGGCGGCTCCCGCCGTCACCTCGGTGAGCCGGTTCAACGAGCGCAGCAGCGTCGTCTTGCCCGATCCCGAGGCGCCAATCAGCGCGAGTACCTCGCCTTGGCGCACCGGAAGGCTGACGTCGCGCACGACCCAGCGATCGCCGTAGGCGAGCCACACCGATTCCACGCGCATGCGCTCGCGCACGTTCGTTGCGGGGCGGCGCAGGCGCGGCGCGCTCGCGGCCCCCGGGGCGGGCGCGAGCGTCGCGGTTCCGCCGTCTCCGTTCTGTCCCGTGGGCGGCGCGACGTAGGGTTCGCGCTCGACGACGATCCGCCGTACGGGCGGGGGCATCATTGGGTCCACGGCAATGACCTCCCGATCATGCGCAGCCGCCCCGCGAACGCGGCGCGGCCGAGTGGTTTGGTATCGCTGCTCAGGCGCGTCACGATCGCGTTGAGCAGCAACACGATCATCAGCAGTACGAACGCAGCGGCGTAGGCCTTCTGTGGCGCGCCGCCTTCGCCCGCGGGTGAGTTGGTGTAGACGTAGCTGGTCAGCGTCGAACCGGTGCCGCGCAGGTTGCCGATGATCGGCACGTTGCCCACCGCCTCATTCTGCAGCGTGACGCCGATCAGGATCGTGACGATTGCGGTGTCGCCGATGATCCTGCCCATGCCGAGCACGATCCCGCTTGCGACGTTCGGACGGATCGCGGGCAGCAGCACGTGACGGATGCAGCTCGCGCGGGTCTTGCCGAGCGCGTAGGCCGCCTCGCGCATGTGATCGGGCACCTGGGCGAGCCCCTCGCGCACCGAGCCCACGATCAGCGGCAGCGCCAGCACCGCCATGATCACGCCCGCGGCAAAGAACGAGCGACCGTAGACCGCGCCGTTCGCCGCGCGCTGGGAGAGGAAGCCGAGGACGCCCTGCGAGAACACGAGCAGGCCGAAGATCGCGAGTACGACGCTCGGCACCCCACCGATCATCTCGATCGCCGACTCCACAGCGCGCGCGAGCGCGCGTGGGCGCGCGTACTCCGAGAGCCATGCGGCGATCGCCACGCCGACCGGCGCCGCGATCAGGATGCCGAGGCCGGTGAGGATGAACGTGCCGATGATCGGGTCAAAGAAGCCGCCCGCTTCATCCTGCTTGACCGCCGGGGCTGGCGATTCCACGAACAGGCTCGGTTTCAAGTAGCCGATGCCCTTGACGAGCATGTAGAGGACGATCGCGATCGCGATCGCGCAGAGCGCCAGTCCCGTGGCCCAACACAGCCCGTAGCCGATCCGGTCGATCAACGGCCAGGAGGAGGTGCGCTGACGGCGCGGGCGCACGACCGGGACACCCGGGCCGGGCGCGAGCGGTCTGAGCTCTGTCCCTTCAGCCGCGGCCATCACGCACGGATCCCATAGCGTTTGAGCGGCTGCTTCGCGGCCCAGCCCGCGAACGAGAGCAGTGCGGCGGAGACGAGCAGCACCGCCGCGATCGCGTAGATCGTGTGCGCCAGCACCGGGATCGTCAGCCCTTCGGAGTTCTGCACGATCGTCGCCGCCAGCGGGCGCACCGGCTCGAACAGGAACGTAATCCCATCGAGCGGATTGGCCGCGAAGCCGCGTCCCCCCGAGACCATCGCGAGCATGATCGCCTCGCCGAGCGCGCGTGCCGTCGCGAGCACGGTCGCCGCGATGATCGCCGGTCGTGCGGTGCGCAGCGAGACGCGCACGATCGTGCGCCAGCGGTTGACCCCGAGCGCGATCGAGCCCTCGTGCCAGGAAGGTGGGACCGAGGCCAGTGCCGCGCTGATCAGCGCGACCATGATCGGCGTGATCATCACCGCGAGGATCACGGTCGCGGTGGCGAGGTCGGCACCGTTGAGCTGTACGACGTAGCCGACCGACGCCTTGCGCCCGTTGCTGATCAAGTTGCTGTTGATCCACGGCGCGATCGCGAGGATCCCGATCAGCCCGTAGACGACTGAGGGCACCGCGGCGAGCAGTCTGATCACCGGGTCGAGCGTGCGACGCATCGGCGCGGGGGCGAACTCGGTGAGGAAGATCGCCGCGAGCGTCGAGACGATCAACGCGAGCACGACCGCGAGGACTGTCGTGACGAGCGTGCCCCATATCAACGGCCACGCTCTGAAGTAGTAGGGCGAGTGACCGGGCAGCGGCGTCGCCTGCTGCATCGCGCGGAGCTGTTCATCCACATCCCCGCCGGGGCCGAACCAGCTCAGCCCATTGTGTGAGAAAGAGGCCCAGCCCTTGAGGAAGACCGTCACGACCATCGCGCCGATCAGCACCAGCAGTGCGACGGCCAGCGCGCCGAGCATGCGCTCGACGCGCTGGTCTGTCCTAACGGTTTTCATCGATGCCCGCCGGCCTTGGTGGATGGAGTGCCGCCGGGCTCGTCGGCTCGTTAGTGAATCGCGATCCAGTTGCTGCTGACGAGCGAGCGGACCGGCTTGTTGCCCGGCTTGGTCACCCAGGAAATGAACTTGGATGCTTCGCCCTTCGGCACACCCTTCGTGACGAACCAGAAGTTACGTACGCCGAGGTACTGGCCGGACTTGGCGTTCGCCAGCGTGCAGGGGATGCCCTGGTAGCCGACGGTGTTCGTGCCCTGGGAGAAATCCAGCGAGACGAAGCCGATTGCCTGCTTGTCGCCGGCCACCGCGCTCGCCTCGGTACCCTCGGAGTTCTCCGGCGTGGCACTCGGGGAGATCTTCAGGTTTTCGCCGAGGAAGATGTTCTGGAAGGCGTCCTGTGTACCAGAGGCGCCGTCACGGTCGAACAGGTCGATCGGGCCGCTCACCTTCGCGCCCGGGACCTGGCTCCAGTCACGGATCGCCCCGGTGAAGATGCCGGTGATCGTCTGCTGGGACATATTCGCGATCTGGTTTTCGGGGTGAGTGATCACGCAGACGCCGTCTCGCGCGACCTTTGTGAACACGAGACCTTTGGGGTCGACGCCGGGGATCGGGTCGCGTGAGGCGTCGCCGATGTCGACTTTGCCCGTCGCGGCGTCGGAGATGCCGATCGCGGACTGACCGCCGCCTACTTTCGGCGCGGACTTATGAGTGGCCTTGTGGTAGGCGGTGGCGAGTTTCTGCACGAGCGGCAGCATCGAGGTCGAGCCGTCGATGATCACCGTCTTGGCGGAAGCGCTCGCCGGCACGATCAATGCCAAAGCGAGCGTCAGTGAAACGATCAATGTGCGATGAGCGCGCAAGATTGTGTCTCCTTTGAAATGAACTTTGTTCAGGCCGTCAATCGAGGCCAGCGCGGGCGGTAACAGCTCGAGGCATCGATCGATTCGGTGAACGCCAGGACGTCGCCCGGGCGCAAGACTGTCGCGCCCGGATTCATCTTGTGTGTTGTTTTTGTGAACGTCAGGTAGAAGCTCTCAGGCGCCCTCGCGTGAAGGCGTTGTTGCCGCTTTGTTATGTATCTCGTGAATACTTTGTGAAGAATTTGTGGTCGTGTCACGGACTATGTGTCGTTTTTGTGAACGGCATTGCTTTTCGCCCTGGGGCATGTGACGCTGCCGACGACCTGATGGGGCGAGCGCCTGCGTGGGCTTCCCTCTAGCCGCTGCCCTCGCGGCAGCTCCTGGCATGACTGACGAGACAACTCCACCCGAGCCATCGCCCCATTCCGAGCCGGCGCCCCCGTCGAGTAACGGTGGGTCTACAAACGGCACCTCTGCCAAAGGCCGCGCGGCTGTTCGCTCGGGACTTGCGCATCGCCGTAACCCCGCGCTCGTCAAGCTCACCGAGTTCTTCCAGACCGCGCGCAGGATCGCGCTCCGCGACCCACTCGCGCTGTTCCTGCTGATCGCTTCGATTGTCCTCGCGGTCGCTTTCGCGACGTTGCTCGGGCAGATCAAGCCGGGCAGCGCTGGGACGCAGGTCGCGCTCAGCACCGTGCAGAAGATGGCCAAGCAGAAGGAAATCGCGAGCGCCACGCTGCTCGACCACGACAGTCGCGTCGAGGTCAAGACGACCGGGACGCGGACCGTCACCAAGCCCAAGGGCAGCAAGAAGAACGGCGGCACCGAAGTCGTCACCACGCCGGTCGGCCCGCCGCAGCAGCTGTGGGCCGCCTACCCGGCGTCGGGCGCGCAGACCGAGCAGGTCGCCGACGAACTCTCCGCGAGCGGGGCCGAAGTCCGCATCGACCAGCAGTCGGGCAAGCCCACCAAGGCGATCGTCGTCCAGTTCCTGATCCCGATCTTGCTGCTGGTGTGCCTGTTCTCGTTCTTCATGCGCTTCGGTGGTGAGGGCGCCGCGGGCGGGATCGCGGGCTTCTCGGAGTTCACAGGTAAGGGGCGCAAGAAAGGCAAGGGCCGTACCGAAGCAATCACTTTTGACGACGTGGCTGGTGCGGGCGAGGCCCTGGCCGAGCTCAAGGAGATCCGCGACTACCTGGCCGACCCGAGCAAGTACCTGGCGGTTGGCGCCGCGGCGCCAAAGGGCGTGCTGCTCGTCGGCCCTCCTGGCACGGGTAAGACGCTGCTCGCGAAGTCGGTCGCTGGCGAAGCCGACGCTTCGTTCTTCTCGCTATCGGGCTCGGACTTCGTCGAGTCGCTCGTCGGCGTGGGCGCCGCGCGCGTTCGCGACCTGTTTCGCAAGGCGCGCAAAGCTGCGCCTGCGATCATCTTCATCGACGAGCTTGACGCCGCGGGTCGCAAGCGTGGCGCGGGCATCGGGCAGGGCAACGACGAGCGCGAGCAGACGCTGAACCAGATCCTCGTCGAGATGGACGGCTTCGCGGGCGACGGCGGCCTCGTGGTGATGGGCGCGACCAACCGCCCCGACATCCTCGACCCCGCGCTGCTGCGTCCCGGGCGCTTTGACCGTCAGATCGTGGTCGACGTGCCCGACGTGCACGGACGACTCGAAATCCTGCGCCTGCACGGCGGCAAGCGCCCGATGGCGCCTGATGCCTCGCTCGAGGAGGTCGCCAAGCAGACCCCGGGCTTTAGCGGCGCCGAGCTCGCGAACGTGATCAACGAGGCCGCTCTGCTCAGCGTGCGCGACGGTCAGGCCCAGATCGACCAGGCCACGCTCGAGGAGGCGATCGACCGCGTCGTCGCCGGCCCCGCAAAGAAGCACATCCTCACCGAGGAGGAGCGCTGGCTGATCTCGATCCACGAGTCCGCTCACGCGGTCGTGACCGAGGCGCTGGGCCATACCTCCTCGACCCGCAAGCTCTCGATCGTCGCGCGTGGGCGCCAGCTCGGTACCGCCGCGCACATGCTCTCCGACCGTGACCAAACAATCATGAGCGAGCCGGATCTGCAAAGTCAGCTCGTCGTGATCACGGCGGGTCTCGCGGGTGAGCGGATCGCTTTCGGCCACTCCTCCACGAGCGTCAACGACGACCTGCACGCGGCGACCTCACTCGCGCGCAGCATGGTTACCTCGTTCGGCATGTCCGACGCACTCGGCCTCGTGACGATCGGCGAGAAGAGTGGCGAGGTGTTCCTTGGCGCCTCGCTGCAAGACCTCGGCTCGGTCGGTCCGGAGACGCTGAACGTGATCGACAACGAGATTGAGCGGCTCGTCGGTGACGCCGAGGCGCGCGCGGCGTGGATTCTCGACCGCAACTGGCACACCGTCGAGGAGACAGCGACCGCGCTGATGGAGCACGAGACGTTGTCCGGCGTCGCGCTTGACGCGGTGCTCTCGACCGTGCAGGAGACCTCGCTCGAGGAGCTGCGCAACGTGCGCCGCGCCGCGCCACCCCGCTTCACCGCGCGCGACAAGGACGTAACGTGAGCCGGCGCGGCGGGGTGCTGCGCGCACGCCGACCGCGCAAGGCACCGTCGCCTGCGCTGGTCATTGCCCTGGTCGCGCTCGTCTTCTCGACGACCGGCCTGGCCGACGCGGCGCGTCACGCGGTGCTCAGCGCGGTGGGCGGCCACCCGGTCAGCTCAAAGCCACACGCCGGAGGCATCCTCGTGCTCGGCAAGAACCGCAAGTTCCCCGCCTCGGCGATCCCCACCGTGGGCAACTCGAATCGGATCGCGGGTAAAACGGCGGCGCAGCTCACGGGCACCTGCCCGCCCGCGACCGTCGACCTCGGCACCTGGTGCCTGGAGAGCGCGCCGTTCCCGCTGTCGAACACGCAGGTCGGGCAGAACAACTACATCTTCGCCTCTAAAACCTGTGTCGCCGAAGGAGGCTGGCTGCCCACTGCCGCACAACTGCTAGGCGCCGCGGATCGCGTGCGCCTGGAGTCGACGATCCACGACTCGCCGTTGACCGCGACCGTTCCGCTAGACCCCAGCCGCGGGCTGCTCGACCAGCGCGAGATGAGCTCGACGCTCGTGACGACGGCTGCTGGCTCGGCGGCCGCGGGCTCCGAGGGCGTGAGCGAAGGCTCGACCGGCAACCCCCGCCAGGGACAGGCGAACCCCACGCCGTTGCCCGCCAACCCGCTGCCGCAGACGCTTCAGTACGTGACCGTCTACTCGAATGGTCAGAAGGGCGGGTTCGCCGGGTCCGAGCCCGTGGGGCAGCCGGAGAACTTCCGCTGTGCCTTTAACAAGTCGCCCGGCGCGCTGAACAAACCCGAAACCTGAGAGGCGACCCGTGAGGGCCGTGACCTGCTCGACTCCAAGCACACCGCCGGTGTCCCGGCGCGCGCTGCTCTCCGCGCTGCTGCTCGTGCTGATCGCGCTCGCGGGGGTGATGTCGCGCTCGGCCGCCGCCGTGATTCTTCCCGCGACCACGCTCGACGGTCCGAGTGAGGACATCGTGGGATTTGGCGGCGTGGCGATGGCCGAAGACGGGACAGGTGGGGCGGTCTACCTCAAGCGCGTCGCCGGCGTGGCGCACGTGTTCGTGGCTCGCTACGGAGAAGGCCACTGGTTTGCGCCGATCCGTGTAGATAACGAACAGCCGTTCGCGGCCAGCTGGCCCCGGATCGGCGCCGCCAACGGCGGCGAGCTCGTCGTCGTCTGGGCGACGCCGTTTGCCACCGACAAAGGCCACCCAGTTGATGAGCTGCTCAGCTCGACGCTTGGCCCGGGCGGCTCCAGCTTCGGGCCTTCGATGATCGTCGATCCGGACATTCGCGCGGGCACCGGCACAAGCCCGGAGTTGGCGATGAGCTCGACCGGCCAAGCCGACGTCGTCTACCGCGTCGTCACGAGCGAAGAAGGCCAGCGCACGAGCATCCCGCTGCTACGCCCGGGCGACGTTGTTGAGGACGTCCGGGCCGCTCACTTCGGCGGCGAAACCTGGTCCTCACTCGGGGTGATCAATCGCAACCCGGGCGTCTCGATGCGACCGCCCACACAGGCAAACGCGCCGCAGCTCGCGATCGGTCCCACGGGCAACGGGGTGATCGTTTGGCAGGAGCCCGACATCGACGGCATCGCTCGGATCTGGGCGCGACGTCTGTTCGGCAGTGCGCTCGACTACGTGATGCCGGTGACCGCCACGCAGTTCAACGGCTCGCCGATCGGCGACGATGCAGATGCTCCGAGCGTGGCGATCTCACGCCTCGGCCAGGCCGTCGTCGCCTACCGACAGGTCGCGGGGCCCGGCTCGCCGCTCCCGGGCCCGCGGATCTTCTTGAACACGTTGCCCGACGGGGAATCGGTCAGTGGCGCACAGTTCAGCGGCGCGAGCATCGTCGACACGAACGTCTCCGGCGGCACCTCGGCGACGGTCGGGCCGCCGAGCCTCGACACCGACGAAAAGCAAGACCTGCGCTTGCTCTACGACGCTAACGGAACACCGCGCGTGATCGAGGGCAACGATCTCGGTCTGTCGGCCGCGCTCACGCTCGGCCCGCCCTTCGCGGGCTCAGAACCATTCTCGGCGAGCGTGATGAATCAGGCCGGAGGAGGTATCTCGGCTTGGCCGAGTGCCGACGCCCAGGGCCGGACCGTCGTGGCGGTACGTGAGGACTTTCCCGAAGGCGGCGTGCAGACCGGACTGGTCAGCGGCGGCGCGGGCGGCCCGGTGGGCGAACTCGCGGTTGGTCGCTCGGGCCTCGGCGACGGCCTAGTCGCGTTCCGCCAGGGCCCCTTCGGCAACGCGGCGATCGTCGCAACGCAGGTGACCGCTCCGCCCGTGCGATTCGTCGTGACCGTGCCGAAGAAATGGGTCAAGCCGGCGCAGGCCGACATCTCTTGGTTGCCCGCCTCCAGCGCGAACGGGCCGCTGCGCTACACGCTCGTGCTCGACGGCAAACGTCAGCCCACCGCGCCCGGGACCTACTCGCAGGCGATCGACGTGCGCGGGCTGCAAAGCGGGCTACACAAAGTGCAGGTGCTCGCGACCGACATCTTCGGCCAGGCGACGCTGACGCCGGCGCTCCCGCTGCGCATCGACGCGGGTCCACCGGCGGTGAAGATCACGCGCGCCCGCGGTAACACTGCGGTCGTGGTGCGCGTCAGCGATCCAAACTCAGGGGTCGCCACTAAGTCAGTCAGCGTCAGCTTCGGCGACGGCAAGCGCGCGGCAAAGGGCAAGCTGTTCCGTCATCGCTACGCGCACGGCGGCGTTTACCAGGTCGTCGTCAAAGTCCGCGATCAGCTCGGCAACGCGGGCACGGTGCGCAAGCTGGTGAGCGTGCGATGAGTTTGCGGGCGGCCTATTCAGGACGGGGCGCGCTGGGCGTGCTCGCGACGCTTGTGCTCATGCTGGCCGTGTTCACGCTGGTCCTGCTCGTGGGCACGGGCTCGGCGCGTGCGGATGTCTTCGGACCGATCTCGCTCGTCTCGGCTAGCGCGATCCCAGGGTCGTCCGGTAACCAGCAGGTCGATTACGCGCACGACGCGGCGATCTCCGGCGACGGGCGCTACGTCGCCTTCGACGGCTCCTTCGGTGGGCGTACTGGCGTCTGGAGAAGGGACCTGCAGACCGGGGCTGTCGTTCCCGTGGCGGCTGAAACCTTTGAAGAACCGGCGACCAGCGCACCGGATGCGGACCTGCCGTCGATCAGTGCGGATGGACGCTATGTGAGCTTTACGACCACCGCGCGCTTGGATCCGACCGACGACCTCAACCGGGGCCCGGACGTTTACGTGCGCGACATGACGAAGGCGCCTTCCGAAGAAGGCGCCTACACGCTGGCGAGCGCGGTAGACGGTTCGAGCGCGGGCCTGACCTACGAACCGACCGGGAAAACCGCCAGCATTGAATTTGAAGAACTACACAACGGCGCGATCGCGGCTGGGCGCACGGCGCTCAGCGCTGACGGTCGCACTGTGGTGTTCGTCACCACGGCGATCTCCAACCTCGTGGGGCCGGGGACTCCCGCGATGCAGGTGGTGGTGCGCAACCTCGACAGCCAGCACACCGAACTCGTCAGCGTCGCGGACGACCCTGCTACCGGGGTGCCGCTCGCGGGCCAGCCCGTCTCACAGCAGGAAAGCGGCGAAACCTACGGCGCGGTCTTCAGTGGGATCGGTGGCAAGGCACCGATCTTCAACAGCCCGCAGCCCTACGAACCGCCGACCCCCGCTGGCGCCTCGATCAGCGCGGACGGCACGACTGTCGCCTGGATGGGGGTCAGCGTTGGTCGGCAGGTGCACCTGCTCTCCGGAGAAGCGCCGCGAGCGTCGTATACCGAGCCCCTTTGGAGGCGCATCGCCGACGGACCCGGGGCGCCGGTTCGGCGGATCACGGGTGGGTCTGACCCGAGCAACCCCGCCTGCGCCGGGAGCGGCGAGGCATCGCTTCCGGGTAAAGCCACCCTGTCGGACCCCTGCCAGGGTCCGTTTGCCGCTACCCAGGAAGGTGGGGCGGGCATCTGGCGAGGCGGAGCAGGGGACCCCATCCCACGCCTCAGCGGCGATGGATACAGCGTGGTGCTCTTGGCAAATGCCCCCCTCGTGGCGCTGGGCGAAAACTTCGGCATCACCGAACCGCAGAGCGACCTCTATGAGGTGAACATGCACGAAGGGCTGACGCGTGTCGCGGCGCTGCGCCCGCTCACCGAGTTGGCCGGTGGCGATCAGCAGGACCTCGGCGAGAACGGCCCGATCGAGGATCTCGGGATCTCGCCGGACGGCAGCCACATCGCGTTCACGACTAAGCGCACCGTCTTCCCATTGGGCTCACCGGCCTACATCAGTGCGCCGAGCTCCGTCGCGGGGATGCTCGAGCTATTCGTGATCGACACCGCCGACGACACGCTGATGCGTGTGAGTCAAGGCTTCGGCGGTGAACCCAGCGAACACCCGCACGTCGCGACCGCGCCGGGGATCGACCCTTACACCCACCAGGGAGACGGTGCGATGTCGCCATCGTTCACCGACCAGGGGAACGTAGTCGCCTTCACCTCGACGGCCTCGAACCTCGCGTTCGGCGATGGCAATACGCCGCCGCTAGGCGCGGACAACTTCGACGGCAGCGACGCGTTCGTGGTCTCCCGCGTGATCTTCGATTCGCAGGCGACGCCGCAATCGATCTCGCCGGTGCCCCCGCCGCCTCCGCTTTCTTCTCCATGGCGAATCGGCGTGACCGCACGTTCGCGCTCGGACGGAAAGGTGCTGCTGTATGTGACGGTTCCCGGCGCGGGCACGATCAGTGCGGGCGCGCAAAGCCAGGTTCGCGTACAGGTGCGCCGACACGGGCGCCGCCACCAGTCGGTCGTCTCGCGCGGCGTGGCGAGCGCGAAAACGGCGGCACGCGACGCGGGCGGCGGCCTCACGACCCTGACGCTCACGCTGGCTTCTCACTATCGCGCGCTGGCGGGCAAGCGCTTGGGTCTGGCGGGAACCGTGAATGTCACATTCGCGGCCCCCCACCATGCGACCCTGCGCCAGAGCGTGAACGTCACGTTCCACCGCACGCACAAGGCGAAGGCGAAGGCGAAAAAGTCGCAGGTGCGCCAGGGCTCGACCGGGGGCGGAGGTAAGCGCAAATGAGCGGACGACGGTTGAGCGACGCGCCCCGCGAGACGGGGCTGCTGCTGTCGGCCGTGTTGCTGATTGCCTGCGCGGTCTTCTTGCTCGGGCCGCTCGCGAGCGCTCGGGCCGCCGAAGGCGAAGGCGGCGTTGCATGGCGCCTGGAACAGCCGCAGCCGCCCGAACCACCGGTCGGCGTGCCCCCGTCCTCGACGCCGATCGGCCTGGGCCATGTCGGCGACATCGAGTTCTGGGCGCCGAACCGCGGGCTGCTGATCACGCAGGGCAACGGGAGCACGATTCCCTCGGGCCTGTGGGCCTACAACGGCCAGCGCTGGCACGAGCTCTCGACGGTGTGCGGGGCGACCGACGGACGCGTTGCCTGGGCGGGGCCGGAAGAATTTTGGACGATTTCCAACGGGCGTCCAGGGCAGGCGGCAAACCCCAAAACTGGTCAGCCTGCGCCGCTTGAAGACAACACGCTGTGCCACTTCGCGAACGGTCAGGTGGCTGCGTCCTATGCATCCCCGGCCTTCCAAGCCAACTCCTACCAGCCGATGCACGCGCTCGCTTGCATGAGCCCGGCCGACTGTTGGTTCGCGGGCGACCCGCTGCCGGAACTGCAGGGCGGGGAAGCGTTCCACCTGCACTGGAACGGCGGCTCGTTGACGGCAGAACCGACGCCGCAAGGCCACCCCGTCGAGGACATGCGCAAGTTCGCGGGGACGCTCTATGAAAGCGTCCGGCTCTCGCGTGGGGACGAAGAAGCCGTGCCGGAGATCCCCTTCCCGTTCGCGTTGCACGTGATCAACCCGAAGGGGGTGACGCCGCAAGTCGAACCGGTGCCGGGGGTGCCGCTCTATTCAAGCGACGAGCTGCCGCAAGCGCTCGACTTCCTGCACCTGGGCGCCAACGAAGACAGTCTCTGGGCGGCCGCGGGCACGGTTCGCGAACCGCCGGAAGGCAAATTCGCACCGCTGACTGTCGTGCGCGACGTGGAAGGCGTTTGGAGCCAGGTGCTCGGCTCGGAATCGACGATCGCCACGCCCCCGATCAACGAAGACGTCGTCAACTCGATCGCCCCGGAGCCCGGGACCGAAGGCGCGTGGCTCGCGCTCGACTCCCAACAGGACTCGCTCCAGCCGAGCCCCACGGCTACGGCGCTGATCGCGCACGTCGCGGCCGACGGGACGGTCGAAACGCAAACGCTGCCCTCGGCGAGCGAAATCGCCCAAGGCGTCGGTCCGAAGGGCGCGGCGAAGGTGATCTCCTGCCCGAGCTACCAAGACTGCTGGATGGTCACCACCCAGGGCTGGCTGTTCCACCTGGCGCCGGAAGCCGAACGGACCCGCCAGCTCGACACCTCCGGCGCCTTCTCCAGCTTGATCACGTTCCGTCCCGCCGACGAAGGGCTGCCGCAGATCGTGCCCGACGCGCCCCCGCCGGACACCTCAGGCTTGACCGAAGCGCAGGTCACAAAACCTGGTCTGATCGAAATCCCGACGGCAAACGAATCGAAGGTCAGGGCGCCGCTGCTCTCCAACCTGCACAGCCACCTGCGCCATGGCACGACGCTCGAACTGAGCTTTCACCTCGCGGTCAAGGCCAAGGTGAAGCTGGTGGCCAAGCGCAAGAAGAAGATCGTGGCGAGTACGCCGACGCGCACGCTCGCGCAGGGCAACCGCAAAGTGCTGTTGGCGCTGAACCGGCGGCGCTGGCCGACGAAGCTCGACCTGCAGACCCACGCGCTCGAACCGCTGCCGCTCGTCTCGACGCGGCTGCCGGGCAACAACACGGTCGGCACCGGCGTGGCGAAGCTCCCGGGCGCGCCGACGTTTGGCGACTCGCCTTGGCTCATCTCCTCCTTCGGGGGATCGCTGCCGTGAGGCCCGCCGACTTCCGCGGCCGCCGGTTGAGCCGGCCGGCGCTCTTGCTTGCCCTACTCGGGTTTCTCTGCCTGGCCGCACTTGCGCTGCTCGGGCTGCCTGGGACCGGCTCCTCGCGCGCGGTCGCCCAAGGGGGCACGCAGCCTACGGCGCAAACCGATGCCTCGATCCCGGCTTCGCACGTGACGATGATCGGCGCCTCGCCGAACGAGGCGCCGAACGAGACCTGGGGGGTTGGGCAGGTAGAAGACGGCGTCGCCGTGCTCGTCCGCTACGTGAGCGGCAGCGGCTGGTCGCTTGGGCCGCAACTGCTCGACAAAAGCGGTCAGCCCCTGCAGGGGTTCAAGCTGGCGCAACCGAGCCTGACCGGCCCGAGCCCGCTCGCCGGCCAACTGACCCCGTCGGGCAGCGGCGTGATGATCGGGACCGTCCCCGCGACGGAAGGCGGCCCCACTGCCACGCCGCGCCAGGTCGTGCTCGTGCGCGATCCGGGGGGCTCGTTCAAGGAAATTCCTGCGGTGCCCTCCGAAGGAGAAGCGCCGCTGCTGCGCGCGGGCGACTCGCTGTTCGTATCCGGGCGAGCGCCGCTGATCGCGCCGCTTGACGAACAGGGCGCGCACGCGGGCGCGCTGGTCGTGCCCGTCAGCACAAACGGCACACCCGAGGACGGCGTTCTTCACTGGGACGGGCAGGAATGGACGCGCGAGTCGATCGAAGTCCCGGCGTCGAGCAGCGGCGAATTCCACGTGATCGGGATCGGCGCGAGCTCGCCCACGAACGCGTGGCTGATCGGTGAACTGAACTCCGGTGGCCTCGCCTTGTTCCGCCGTGGGTCGGCGGGCGCCGAAGGGGTGAAGTGGCACCCGGTCGCGCCTGCTCCCGGCTTCGAACCGGGCGCGCCGCTGACGGTCGATCCGAGCAGCTCGGAACCGGACCCGTTCGTCGTGCCGAACTCTCCGCGGGTGTTCGCGCAAATCCTCACGGTCACGAGCGAAGGCGTGTGGATCGACGGGCAACGCAGCAACGCGCACGTGTCAACGACGATGTTCTTCAAGCCGCAGGGCGAAAGCGGCTCAGCCTCCATCACGAGCTGGTGCCCGCCGCCCTCGGGCCTGACCGAATGCGATCACCCGCTGGAAGAAGGACTCCCGCTCACGACGATGCGCAGCTTCGCCTGGGCCAATCCGGGGAGCTCGGCTGGCTTCGGCGATCGTGTGATCACTGGCTTGAGCAACGGCGTCAGCCTGCGTCTTGAAGGCTCCTCGTTTGAACGCGTGCTCGCGCTCGGCGCCTCGGCGCCGCCGAACGACGTCGGTGGCACCTACGGATCGGCGTTTTCTAGCGCCCGTGAGGGGTGGCTTGGCCAGTTTGGCCTGCCGGTGCACCTGACGACCGAACCGCAGCCAAGCCGGCTGACCCCGTGGCCGGTCTCCTTCCGCCACGCGCTCGTGGCGGTTGCGCCGCAGCCAGGTGTGTCGGTGGGATCGCTCTCCAGCGAAGCGCTCGCGGTCGGCGATCGAGGCGAGGTCGCGCGCTATACGCCCGGAAAGGGATGGCTGCCGGAAAGCTTGCTGACCGCGAGCGGACGGCACGCGACGCCTGTGCTGCGCTCAGTCGCCTGGCCGACCCCATCGCGTGCCTATGCCGTCGGCGATCTCGGCGAAATGTGGCTGTGGCGAGGGGAAACGGGGCTGTGGGAAAAAGACCCGGCGACACCGTTCAACTTTCGCGCGAACCTGCTGGGCGTGGCGTTCGACCCGAATAACCCGGATCGCGGCTACGCCGTGGGCCAAGGGGGCGTGTTGCTCGGCTACGGCAAGACTTGGGCGCAGGAACCGCTGCCGCCGCAGGTGGCGAACGCGAACTTCACTTCGATCGCCTTCGCGGGCTCTGAGGCAATCGTGGCGTACAGGATCCTGCCCGACCCCTCGCGCAACCGGTACGTGGGGGGGCTGATCGTCAATGACGGCTCCGGCTGGCGGATCGATGAAGGGGCGGCCACGGCCGAGGGCGGAAACGTGCCCGAGATCGTCGCCGGGCTGCCCGACGGCGGTGCGGCGTTCGCGGCTTCGGGCAACGAACCGGCCGACGTGTTCGAGCGCAACGCGCCCGGCGAAGCGTGGCACGCGACGACCACGCCGCTGCC
Source organism: Solirubrobacteraceae bacterium (assembly GCA_035507305.1). Taxonomy (GTDB): domain Bacteria; phylum Actinomycetota; class Thermoleophilia; order Solirubrobacterales; family Solirubrobacteraceae; genus Palsa-744. The sequence continues at coordinate 18,139 of DATJOE010000151.1, forward strand.
CGGCGGACGTCAGCCCGGCTCGCTGGCGCTGTTCCGCGAAAACGGAGCGCTGCGTGTGGTTGCGGCGGGAAGCGCGCTCAACACCTACAAGGTCGAAAGCCAGACGCCCGCGCCGCCGGGCTCCCCGCCCGTGCTGATCGAACCGTACCCGCTGGAAGCGAGCCCCGAAAGTGGCGTGCTACGCCAGACCGCGAACGGCTGGAGTGACGAGGAGCACGAACTCAACAACGTCCAGCAGCCCGCGGGCAACTACCGGCAGTGGGACACGCCGTATCAACCAGACCCCGTGTTCGCGGTGCTGGTCGACCCGAGCGGCACCCAGGGGTGGGCTGTGGGCGGCTTCGTCGACAACGAACACGGCGGGATCCTTGACACCGCCGACATCGATCGCTATCCCGCCGACGGGGTCAACCCGCCCGGGGTCGGCGAATCGCCGATCGGCACCGAAGAAGCGACGTTCGCGATCGGCGGTGGCGCGCAGTGCGCGGCGCCGTGTGCCGACCGCGCCGGAGCGCGACTCGGCCCGGACGTGTGGCTGTCTTCGGCGCTGGCACGCGCCGGGGGGATCTCGGGCGTGCGCGGCTTCTTCTACACGGGCCCGCGCGTGACCTCGGGCGAAACCGAAGGGCCGCCGACGCTCGCGATTCCCTACGGGCGGGAGCTGAGCCGCTACGCCGGGCTGATGGGCACGACCGCGAACGCATTTGTGGCTCCCTCGCCCACTGACCTCGCGGGCAGCGCGGGCGAGTCGCCCTTCGAGCAGGTGTTCTCCGGCTTCCCGGCGCCGTTCGGCGAAGGGGCCGACTCCGGCGGCTTTAAAGAAGCAGGCGGAGCTCGCACCGAAGAATGCGCCCCGCGCGGCAGCGGTCCCGGATGCCAGTCCTACTACGCGCTCGATTCCACTGGCTCGGGCGGCACGGTACGCGTGATCGTGCTCGACGATACGACCGACGTGGGACCGGTGCAGCGCGAATGGCTGGCGCGCAAGCTCTCCGAAGTCAAAGGCAGCGAGCCATCGATCGTGGTCGGCAACGCCGATCTGAACGCGCAGATCGCCGCGGGCGACCCGTCGGCGATCGCGGTGGCCTCGATCCTGGGCAGCGAAGGCGCTTCGGCTTACTTCTTCGACTCCCCCGAAGAAAACACCCACAGGCCGCTGACCGGCGCCCCGTCGGTCGAAACGTTCGGCACCGGCACGCTGGGATACGTGAACTTCCTGAAGGAGACCACGGGCGACTTCCTCGGCGCGAGCGGCTTCGTCCTCGCGCAGGTGCACTTCAACGAAGTGATCGTGAAAGCCAAAGGTGAACCGGCCCGCGCGAACGTGACCGTGAGGCTGATCCCGAACATCGGCGAACTTGCGATGGAAGCGAAGGAAGGGACGCTGCTGCGCCGCAGCCAGGCCGCGATGTTCGAAGGCCTCGCACGTCGTCAGCGCGCGGGCAACCGGGCGCCGAACGCATCGACGACAGGCGAAACCGATCCCTACATCCCGATCCCATCCAACTGCGTCGGGACGGCCTGCTCGCGCGGTCTGTTCCCCGAATACAAGTTCAGTTCCTCGCGCCCGGACATCGGCGATTTCGTCCAGCAGAACCTCGCCTCTCCAGTGCAGCCCTCGGTTCTGCTCAACTCGCACGAAGAACCGATCCACGACTCCTCGTCGGGCCTGTTCTGCGCTTACAACCCCGGCACGACGATCGTGACGATCAGCGCGGGCGGGCTCTCCTCCTCGCTGCCGGTCACGATCCAGGCCGGCAGCGTGCGGCGGCCTTGCGGGACAGTGCCGCTGAAAGAACTGCCCGCTCAGCAATCGGCGGAAGCCCCCGCGCCCGCTCCTGCGCCCGCTCCTGCGCCCGCAGGACCGGCGCCGACGTCCTCCACGCCGCCGGTCGTGCCGGTGCCGGCGCCTCCGGCACCGATTCCTGCCGCGGTCGTGCACCCGGCGCCCCCGGCGGCCAAGACATTCTTCTTGCCGCCCGCGCTGGGCTCGCCGGTGCTCGCGTTCGTGCCGCCGCCCGTGCCGACGCCCGCCCGCCCCACGCCGCCGAGCGGGACCTCCGCGGTCACCTCGCCGGTCGAGGCCGCTGAAAAGGAAGAAGAGGAGGAGGAAGCGACCGAGCAGGTCAGCGCGCAGGCGAGCGCCTACCACTCGACCGACCACGAGCCGACGCCTTTGTACCTCCTCGGCATCGTGGTGCTGGGCGCGTTCGCAGGCGCAACCACGATCCGCCGCCGGCCGCGGCGCGGAAAGCGCGGGGTGCGGGTCGCCCCGGCGACCCTGACGACGATGCGCGCGCAAGAGCGCATGCGCCCGCGGCGGCGGCGACCGCCTTGGTAGTACGAGGGCGCCGCTACGAGAGCGCGCTTTCACCGGCGCTTCACAAAGTTACCGAGATGTTGTCCTCTCGCACCACCGCTTGAATGCGTGACACACCTTGACGGTGATCGCCGTGACGGCGATGTAATGAAGTGGTGAAGGGTGTTGCGTGCACCCAGGGGGCTATGCGACCGTCAAGGCTCCTGACCCCGATGGACCGGAGCGTGATGTCACAACTTCGATCAGTCAATAGATGCTTGCCGCCGGCCCTTGTGGCCCTTGCCCTGCTGGTGGCAGGTCTCATGACAGCTTCGGCCGCCATGGCCCAGAACTTCGGCGAACTGGGCAAATTTGGCAAAGCGGGGAAAGGTGCCGGTGAGTTCACGCTCCCGCCTGGGAATACCGTGCACGCCGTGGGGGTCGATCCCACCGACAACAGCGTGTTCGTCGGGGACGAACCGAAACAGTCCGAAAACGCCAAAGAAGAAATCACGAGCGAATTCCGGATTCAGAAGTTCAGCACGACCGGCACGCAACTCGGCACGGTGTCATTCAAGGTTGAATCAGTCGGGCCCGAAGGCGGCAAGCCCGCTGGCCTCGAGGGCATCGCGGTTGACCCGACCCCCGGCGTCGAACGCGTATATGCGCTGGTCATCTACGAACGAGAAGAAGCCGAAGGCGAAAAACGTCAGAAAGAAAACGAAAAACTCATAAAAGAAGGCAAACAGCCCCTTCCGCAGAGGGTCGACGGCGAATTCACTGCCGCGGGCATCCTCTATGCCTTCAAGATCGCGCCCTCGGGTAAAACGCTCGTGCCGGCTGAAGGTACGAAAGCCGAAGGTGTGCTCACCGACACGGCGACGCTGAAAGCGCAGTCCGAAACCGTCCACAGCCCGACGCAGTCGGCGCTGCTGGAACCGGGTGGCATCGCGGTAGACCCCACCACGCACGAAGTGGTGATCGTCGGCCTCGAAGATCAAGGAGAAGAAGCGCTTTTGACGGCGGCGCAGCGCGTCAAATCGGACGGCACGCTCGGCGCACGCTGGGTTGACACCGGCGAATGCTTCGAAGGCGAAGAAGAAGGGGCACCGAGCTGCTTCCAGGAAGAAGAACAGCCGCTGCAACCGGGCGAACCCAAGTCGCCGATCGTCACCCAAACGGGCCGCGTGATCGTCGACACGCCGTCCAGCGAAATCTGGGAAATCCCGAAGGCCTTCAAAACAGGCGAAGTGCCGACACCGGTCTTCAAATTCCCGTCGACGCTGCTGTCGAAGCTGCTGCGTTTCCCTGGCTCCCCGACCGTGAACGAAGGTGGATCGCTGGCCTACGTCGCTGAAGGCCCGGGCGAAGGCAAGCTCTACCAGGCCGCAGAAGTCTCCTCTACGCCGACGACCACGAAGTACCCATCGGTTCTGGAGTTTGAACTGCCTGCGACTGGGTCGGCCACGGAGGTCGGCTGGACCGGCGGACAGAACAAAATCGAACACCCTGGCTGCGCGATCAGCCAGTTCAGCCAGCCGATCGTCGGCGCGGGCAAAGAAGAAAGGATCTTCGTGTTTGACCCGAACGTCCCGCCCGGGACGGTTCAGGAAACCCCGAGCCCCCACGTCGTCACGTTCGGACCGAAAGGCGGGGAATGTCCCGCCAACAGCGCCGACGGCCCGGTGGCAACGGCGAGCGGCACCACGGTTGGCACCGAAGCAAACCCGGCGCACGTCGGTCAGAAAGTGACGCTGTCCTCGAATGTGCAGCACGCAAACGCACTGAGCGTCGCGTGGGACTTCGGTGACGGCGCGACGCAGGTGGTCAAAGAACCGCAATACCTGACGACGAAGGTTGAACACGCGTTTACTTCGGTCGGGACCAAGACCGTGAAAGAGACGATCACGACGGATGACCTCGCCGAACCGACGATCGTCAAGGAAGCGAAAGTGGTCGTTGCGGCGGCGAATCCGACCGCGCAGTTCAGCGGTCCGAGTGAAGCTGCGGTCAATGCGTCTGTGACATTTGACGGAAAAGGATCGTCGGACCCGAACCTCAAGCCGATCGTGAAATACGTGTGGACGTTCGGTGATGGCACCGAAGCGACGACGACGACCCCATCGGTATCGCACGCGTTTACCGCTGCCGGCACCTACTCCGTGGGCTTGAAGGTGACCGACGAACTCAACCT
>DATJOE010000152.1:0-37535 GCA_035507305.1 Solirubrobacteraceae bacterium
CGCCAACCGCCTGCTGGAGGCCGTCGTGGACGACCTCCCGTCACCGGCGCAGCACGAGCGGGTCCAGGTGGAGGAGGGCTTCGCGCTGGAGCCCGACCCCGACGGCGAGATGTTCGCCTACGTGTTCAAGACGCGCGCGGACCCCTTCGCGGGTCGCATCAACCTGCTGCGCGTCTATCAGGGCGTGCTGTCGGCCGACAGCCAGGTGCTGAACACGCACGCCCACGCCAAGGAGCGAATCGGCCAATTGCTCGTATTCGCGGGCAAGGAGGTCGAGCACGTCGGCGAGTTCGGGCCCGGCGACATTGGCGCGGTCGCGAAGCTGAAGGAGACGCGCGCGGGCGACTGGCTCGCCGCGCGCGACGAGCCCATCGAGATGCCGCGCCTGCAGCTTCCGGCGCCGGTGATGGCGTTCGCGATCGAGCCCAAGAGCAGGGGGGACGAGGAGAAGGTGTTCGCCTCACTACACCGCCTGCAGGAGGAGGACCCGACGATCGACCTGCACCGCGACCCGCAGACGGGCGAGCAGATCGTGGCGGGCCTCTCGCAGGTGCACGTCGAAGTGATCGTCGACCGTCTGCGCGACCGCTTTGGCGTGGAGGTCACGCTGCAGCCGCCACGAGTGCCCTACCAGGAGACGATTCGGATGGCCGCCAAGGCGCACGGGCGGCACAAGAAGCAATCCGGCGGGCGTGGTCAGTTCGGCGACTGTCAGATCGAGATCGAGCCGTTGCCGATCGGCGAGGAGTTCGAGTTCGTCGACCAGATCAAGGGCGGCGTGATCCCGAGCTCGTTCATCCCCGCGGTCGAGAAGGGCGTGCGCGAAGCGATGGCTTCGGGCGTGCTCGCGGGCCACCCGGTGAAGGGCGTGCGCGTGCGTTTGGTCGACGGGCAGCACCATTCAGTGGACTCCTCGGAGATCGCTTTCAAGATGGCTGGTCTTCAGGCGATGAAAGACGCGCTCGCACTGGCTGAGCCGGTGCTCCTGGAGCCGATCATGCTCGTGACACTGTCGGTGCCTGAGTCTTACGTGGGCGACGTGATCGGTGATTTGAACAGCCGCCGTGGACACCCGCAGGGGATGGAGCCGACGGGGGAGATGACCGAGATCAAGGCCGAGGTGCCGATGTCCGAAGTGCTCGCCTACGCGCCGGATCTACGCTCGATCACGGGCGGTCAGGGTGATTACACGCTGGAGTTCCTTCGCTACGAGGAGGTGCCGGGGCACCTGGCGCAGAAGCTCGTCGCGAAGGCGGGCGAGGAGCGGGCGGCGGCACACGCGTAGCCTGACCCTCTGACAGCACGCTCCGCGTCGTCGCTTGCGGCGTGCGGTCGGCGACCGCTACCCTGCTCAACTTATGAGCACGAGATCGATCGTGACCTCGCAGCCCGATGTCGCCTGCGACGTCTGCGAACGGCGCCTGCTGCGCGGCGAGCAGCCGGACACGTTCCTCGCGGCGGGCCAGCCGAGGATCGTCTGCGAGCTGTGCGCGCCGCGCGCGGCGCACCAGGGCTGGAAGCGCGGTTCAGCGCAGCACGGCGTCGGCGAGGTACCGCTGCGCAACGGGCGGGGACGTACGCTGCTTGGACGGCTGCGCAGCGCGCGGCGCGGGCAGGAGGCGGGAACGCCCGCGAAGCCAGAGGACTATCGCGAGCTTGCGCAGCCCTTCGACTTCCTTACCCCGGAAGGTGTGGCCGAGCATGGGCCCGCGGACGCAGTGGCTGGCTCTGGCCCGGAGTTCTCGGCACCCGACCCGGCGAACGAGCCGCTGCGGGCCGCGCTCGACGTCTTTAACGCCAGCGAGTACCCGCGGCGAGTCGCGAGCCTGACACGCTCGCTCGGCGCGCCCGAGGTGACTGTGCGAGCGGGCGAGGCGGTCGCCAGCTCGATCGTGATCGTCCTCGCGTGGGAGCTCTGCTGGTACACCTACGAGGTCGACCTTGAGGATATGCAAGGCGCGCAGGCACGCCCGATCGCTCAGGGAACCGAGCTCTCGGAGCTCGGGCCGGAGGACAGGCTGGCGAACGGGATCGCCGACGAACGCGGCGCGCTCGCGCTGCTCTAGTCGCCTCCAGCGCCCCTCGGCATACGGCTCACAACGCTTTTGCTCCAGACGCAAGCTCTCGTGCGGACGCCTCGCGCGGCTTGAATCTTGGGAGGCGGGGAGTAAGATCGGCGGAGCATGATCTACTGCGTGGTCCCCAGGCCGTTGGCCGACGAGCTCTACCCAAAGCTCGTGAAGTACTACGAGGACGATGAGAACGTCACCGTGATCGTGGATCGCCGCGAGTTCGATCGGCGCGCCCGCCGTGGGCGCTCCGTCGCGGCGGATGCCCCGCAGCGTCGGATCGTGCGCGATCGTAGGCGCGCCCGAGTGCCGGGCGACCTCCCGCCACTGGCGCGGGCGACCGCCTAGCCGAACTGCATAACTCGCCTCGATGAAGGTGGTGGTGCACGTCGACGGCGGCGCCCGCGGCAACCCGGGACCCGCTGCGGCGGCGGCCGTGATCTCGGCGCCCGATGGCCAAGTGCTAGGCGAGCACGCGGAGTTGCTGGGGAACACGACGAACAACGTCGCGGAGTACCGCGCTCTGCTCCTGGGCCTGCGCGAGGCAAAGGCGCTTGGAGCCGAGGAGGTCGAGGTGATCGGCGATTCCGAGCTGATCGCCAAGCAAGTCAATGGTGAGTACAAGGTCAAGAACGCCAATATGCGCCCGTTGCATGCCGAGGCGCTCACGGCGCTAGGCGACTTCACCGGCTGGTCAATCCGCACGGTGCCCCGCGCGCAGAACGCCGAGGCCGATGCCTTGGTGAACGCCACCCTGGATCAGGCCAGGGACGCCAGCCGCCTCTAGTGCAGAGGCTTCGCCGAGCGGGCGATCGCGAGCATTTGCTGGTTTGAGAGATCCTCCAAAAGGGTGTTCGTGACCCAGTAGAGCATCCCGTGTTCGCGCCAGGCGATCAGGTGGATGTGGCTGCCGTCGGTGAAGATCATGTACTTCCGGTGCCCGATCTTGCGCCGTTCGTTGGGGTGGGCGACGATCGGCGGCCCGAGCCAATTGGTTCCCTCGAAGTCGTAGTAGCCGCCGAGCGTGTTCTGTTTGAAGACGACGACGTAGGCGCTGTGCAACTTGCCTTTGCGGTCACGCACGTCGTAGGCGCGGGTCGGCTGCAGCACGCTGATCGCGGTTTGCAGCGAGGGGTAGAGCACGCGTAGGGGCATGGTGATCGTCTGCTTGGCCAATTCCTCGTCACCACTCGTCGGCGTCGGCGCGAGGCCAAGCGACGCGCTTGAGGGTTTTGCGGTGTGGTGGGAGTGCTTGTGCGAGTGATGGCTGGGGCGATGCGCCGGCGCCGGCTTAGTTTCTTCGGGCTTTTCGTCTCCATGCAGGAAGTCTTCAAGCGTCTGCTGCTGCAGCTCTTTAGTGCTCGTCACATAGGAGCCGCCCTTCAGCGGGAAGTTCGTGTCCGCGGCGCGGAACTTCACCTGGCGCAGCGGCTTTCCCTGGGAGAAGGCGATCAGTTTGACGAGTTCAAGCACCTTGTCGGCCGAGGAGCTGAAGCCCGCCGTGACGATCGCCTTGCCGACCACGTGGGCCACGTGCCTGACCTGGCCCAGCAGGTTGGAAGCGGAGACCTGCTCGCGCAGCGCGCGCAGGAAGTCCTGCTGGCGCGCGACGCGCACGAAGTCCGAGTCGCCGTGCCGGTAGCGCACGTAGCTCAGGGCGTTGTTGTAACAGAGCTTTTGGTAGCCGGGTTGGAGGTTGATTTCCGAATAGATTTCGCCGCCTTCCCCGTTGATGTGCAGGTAGCGATGATCGACGTTCACGTACACGCAGCCGAGCGTGTCAACGATCTTGATGAAGCTCGCGAAGTTGACGTCGACGATGCCGTTGATCGTGATCCCCGGGAAGACTTCCTTCTCGATCGTGTCGGCGGCGAGTTCCATCGAGCCTTTAACGCCGTGCAGGCGCGCGCCGTAGGTGTAAGCGGCGTTGATCTTTTCCTGGGGGTAGTAGGCCCCGTCGGGGCCGGTGATGTTCACGAGCAGATCGCGCGGGATCGACATCACCGAGGTTTGTCCTTGGTTGGGGTCAAAGCGCACGAGCAGCATCGTGTCGCTGTGCGGCGGGTCGGTGCGGTCGAGCGCGTCCTTCGATTTGGGGCGGCGGTCAGAGCCGAGGATTAGGTAGGTCTGCGGCCCGCCGGTGTATTCCTTGATCAGGGTTTTGGAGACCGAGACCGAGTGGTTCTTGGGGAAGATTTCTTTGGCGATGCTTTCGACTTCGTTGAGGAAGATCGTCGCCCCGGCGCCACCCGCGAGCGCGGCGATCAGCACGGCCGCGATGAGGAATCGCTTCCACATGCCCCACGCAAGCGAAGGGGGCCGCTCGTCCATCGGATGTGTCGCCGGGAGACGGCTCATAAGCTGTGCCAAGACACGCACCGACCCCCCGCCGGCACGTACGTTCGCCGTAGCGTAGCGGCCGTTCCGGCGTGCGCGCGCCGCATCTGTAGGTACGCTCGCAACAGTGCTGAGCGCCAGAAACCGCGAGCTGCTGGGCCTCGTGCCCTCGGCACTGCTCGTGATCGCGGGGTTCACCGCGATCTTCATCCAGGCCGAAGACATTGCGCCGGGCGCGGAAACGAACCTGACGCTGAACCACGCCTCGACGGTTTCGCTGACCTACGGCGCGCTGTTCCTGGGCCTGTGTCTTGCGGCGCACTTGGTGATCCGCTTCGCGCTGCCGTACGCCGATCCCTATCTGTTCCCGTTGGCCGCGGTGCTCGCGAGCGTGGGGATCGTCGAGATCTACCGGATCGACCCCGTGTTCGCGCGCCAGCAGGCGCAATGGATGGTCGTTGGCCTCGTGCTGTTCGCCGCGACGATCCTCGTCCTGCGGAGGCGTGGGGTGGGCGTACTGGAGCGCTACCGCTACACGATCGCGGCCGTCGGCATTCTGACGACGATCCTGCCGCGATTTCCGGGGATCGGCGGACAGGTCAACGGCGCCTACCTGGACATCCGGGTGGGCTCGATCTCCTTCCAGCCCTCCGAGCTCGCGAAGATTGCGATCGTCATCTTCCTCGCGAGCTACCTGCGCGACAACCGCCAAGTGCTCGTCACCGCAGGTCGGCGCGTGCTCGGCCTGACGATCCCGCCGATGAAGCAGTTCGGCCCGATGCTGATCGTCTGGGGAGCCGCAATCGGCACGCTGCTGTTGACTCGCGAGCTGGGGACCTCGCTGATGTTCTATGGGGCCTTCCTAGCGTTGCTCTATGTGGCGACGGGGCGCTTCTCGTTCCCGTTCATCGGGCTCGTGCTGTTCGCCTTCGGCGCCTGGTTCGTGGCGACACATGTCAGTCACGTGCACTCGCGCGTGCTGGCCTGGGAACACCCCTTCGACCCCGCGCTCTACAACAAGCCCGCGGGCGGCAGCTACCAGCTGGCCCAATCGTTGTTCGCACAGGCCGACGGCGGGCTGCTCGGCACGGGCTTTGACCAGTCGCTGCTGCGTCTGCCCCACGGCGGCGGGCCGATCCTACCGGTGCCCGAAAGCGACACGATCTACGCGGTGATCACGAACGAGCTGGGGCTCGTGGGTGCGGCGGGTCTGTTGCTCGTCTATCTGCTGTTCATCGCGCGGGGACTGAAGACCGCGGCGCTCGCGCGCGACTCGTTCTCGAAGCTGCTTGCGACTGGGCTCTCGTTCGTGGTCGCAATGCAGGTTTTCGTGATCGTCGGTGGCGTCACGCGCGTGATCCCTTTGACCGGGGTGACGCTGCCGTTCGTCGCCTATGGCGGCTCCTCGGTCGTTATGAACTTCGTGCTGCTCGCGCTGCTGCTCGTGGTCTCCGACCGCGCGCGGCGCCCCTACGAGCCGCGCGCTCGCAGCTAGGCACAGAGCGAGCGGCGGCGCCTCGTGGGCGCGGTCTGTCAGCCGCAGGGGAGCGCTGGAGACCGTCGAAGAACTCCTGCGCCGATGCGCACCTCGACGATTGCCCTGGCCAAGCCGCGCCTGACCGTGCGCGAGCCACCGCGCCCAGCCCAGCAGCGCTATCGCGGGATGGCGTTGCCCCAACCCGGTGCCGAGCAGATCTGCTCACCCGCCGGGTTGCAGCGACGGCCCTGGTTGGCTCGGCTGCAACGCGCGCTGGCCGAGGATCTGTTTGTCCTGCATTACCAGCCGATCGTCGCGCTGTCAGACGGACGCGTCTCCCATCACGAGGCGCTCGTCCGGCTCGCCGATGACCCGGATGGCACTCTGGTCGGCCCGGCGAGCTTCCTGCCCGCGGCAGAGCGCTCGGGAGTGATCCGGGAGATCGATCGGACCGTTCTGCGGATGGTCGCGTTGCGGCTCGCGCAGAGCGGCGAGCAACGAGTCACGATGAACCTCTCGGCGCTCTCGGTCACCGACCCGGGCATGCTCGCTGAGATCGCGGGTGCGCTCGAACGCCACGACGTCGACCCGCGGCGGCTGGTGATCGAGGTAACTGAGACCGCCTCGATCTCCGACATGAGTCGCGCCCGAGATTTCTGCTTCGGCGCGAGACGGCTCGGCTGCGCGATCGCGCTCGATGACTTCGGCGCGGGCTTTGGCTCGTTTCACTACCTAAAGCACCTGCCGTTTGACTACCTGAAGATCGACGGTGACTTCATCCGCGGGCTGCCGCACTCCCGCCACGACCAGCTCGTGGTCAAGGCGCTCGTCGGGCTCGTGCGCGAGCTCGGCCAGCGGACGATTGCGGAGTTCGTCGGGGATGCCGAGACCGTGCGGCTGTTGCGCGAGTACGGGGTCGACTACGCGCAGGGGTTTCAGATCGGCCGGCCCGGGCCTTGGTTGGTGGAGTGACCTGGCGGACTACGCCGGCTGGCAAACGGCATCCGGCCTTCTGGGCCGAGCCGACCTCCGCTTCTGGTTAGAACGTGTAACCGCTCCGGTCGCCGCGGCGGTTACCTGGCCGGCCATCCCGGCCGGCTCCTGCCCGTGCCCTGTCGGGCGGCCATCCAGGCCGCCTCGTGCTCGCACCAGTGCTCGTTGGTGGCTAACGCGGTTGAGGGAACTGCGCCTTCATCGCCGCGTCCCAGACGCGGTCGGGCGTCAGCTTGCGCATGCCGATCGTCAGCTTGGCCGAGGGCGTGATCGTGATGCGGGCGGGCGGGCGGCGGCGACGTAGCGCGCGGTCGATCGTCTTCGCGACCCGCTCGGGGCCGCCGCCGAGCAGCTTCATCGGGCCTTCGTAGGCGCCTTTGGTCACCGCGCCCACCGTGGTGTTGAACTTCGCGTAAGGGTCCTCGCCGCTCATCTCCACGTCGGCCATGCTCGCGGTTGCGGCCTCGCCGAACTCGGTTGTGATCAGACCGGGCTCCAGCAGGATTACGTCGATCCCGAAGCCGCGCAGCTCGAAGCGCAGCGCATCGGAAATCGCCTCCAGCGCGTGCTTGGTTGCGTGGTAGTGCCCTCCGCCCGGAAACGTCAGGCGCCCGCCCATTGAGCCGACGTTCACGATCTTTCCCCAGCGCTGCGCGCGCATCTTCGGCAGCACGAGTTGAGTCAGGCGCACGAGCCCGAACACGTTCGTCTCGAATTGACGGCGAACCGACTCAAGCGGCACGGTCTCGACCGCGCCGCTTTGGCTGTAGCCCGCGTTGTTGATCAGCACGCCGACCGCGCCCTCGGCCTGCTCGATCTGGCTCACCGCTGCCTGCATCGACTGCTCATCGGTGACGTCGAGCGCTAGCGTCTCGCACCCAGCCTCGCGCAACTCGCCGAGCGTCTCGGGCCGGCGCGCGGTCGCGTAGACCTTCCAGCCAGATCCCACGAGCCGCAGCGCGGTGGCACGGCCGATCCCCGAGGAGCAGCCGGTGATCAGCACGGCCTTCGAGGGTTCGGACATGCGGGCAGCATAAACGCGCGCCGGTCCTCTAGGGTGGGCGCCCATGCGAGCAGTGACCTTCCAGGCGCCTGGCGAGGTGCGCGTCGAGGACGTTCCCGAGCCCGAGCTGATCGAGCCGACCGACGCGATCGTCCGCATCGAGGCAAGCGGCGTGTGCGGTTCGGACCTGCACATCTACCACGGGCGCGTGAAGATCGAACCCGGCTTCACGATTGGCCACGAGTACGTCGGCACCGTCACCGCCGTCGGCGACGAGGTTCGCGACCTAGCGGTTGGCGATCGTGTGCTTGGCTGCTTTCAGACTGCCTGCGGGCACTGCTTCTTCTGCCGGCGCGGCCTGTTTCACAAGTGTGATGGCTCGCGCACGTTCGGCCATGGCGCGACGCTCGGCTCGTTGCAGGGCACGCAGGCCGAGCAGGCGCTCGTGCCGAACGCGGATCTTGTCCTGCGCAGGGTGCCGGCCGGGATGAGCGATGAGGTCGCGCTGTTCGCCGGCGATGTGATGGGCACGGGCTACCATGCCGCCGCCGAAAGCGGCTTGCAGCCTGGCGACACCGCGGCGGTGCTCGGCCTTGGGCCGGTGGGACTCTGCGCGGTTCAGGCGGCGCTCGCGGTGGGTGCGGCGCATGTCGTCGCCGTTGACACTGTTCCCGAGCGCCTGGCGATGGCCGAGTCCTTCGGCGCCCAGCCCGTGCATCTGACCGAGGAGGATCCGCGCGCGGCGGTGCGCGAGGCGACCGAAGGGCGCGGCGTGGACGCGTGCATCGACGCCGTCGGCGATCCACGGGCGCTGGAGCTTGCGATTCGGCTCACGCGCAAGTGCGGCACAGTGCAGGCAATCGGCGTCTACGCCGAGCGTTGCGAGGTGCACATGGGGCTGTTCTGGATCAAGGCTTTGAACATGCGCTCGGGTCACGCGAACGTGATCGGGCACGTCGATCAGGTGCTCGAGCTGATGTCCAGCGGGCGACTTGACCCGGGGCCGCTCGTGACCCACCACATGAAGCTGGATCAGGCGCCTGAGGCGTACGCTCTGTACGACCGCCGCGAGGCGCTTAAGATCGTTCTGCAACCGTAGGCACAGAACCTGGAGAGCCGCGCGCAAGGCGCGCCCAACCGCAAAGTCGCGCACAAGGAGCAGCCATGACCGCCGCCGCCGACACCGCCACCGCACTGCCCGACGCGCTCGGCTCTGCCGCGCGTGAGTTCCTCTCCCGCCCCCAGCAACTGCTGATCGGATCCGAGCGCCTGGATGCCGCCGACGGCGCCACGTTCATCACGCTCGACCCCTCCAGCGGGCGCGAGGTCGCGACCGTCGCGCAGGCTGGCGCCGAGGACGTCCGGCGCGCCGTCGCCGCGGCCCGCGAGGCGCTTGAGGCCGGGCCGTGGGGGAGCATGCCGGCCACGGGCCGCGAGCAGTTGATGCACGCGCTCGCGCAGGCAATCGAAGACAACGACGATGAGCTGGCCCAGCTGGAGTCGCTCGACAACGGCAAGCCAGTCGGCTTGGCCAAATACGTCGATGCGCGTGGGGCGGCCGCACACCTGCGCTACTTCGCAGGTTGGCCGACGAAGATTGAGGGCGGGGTGCTGCCGGTGACCGCGCCGAACATGCTCTGCTACACGCGCCGCGAGCCGGTCGGCGTGTGCGGGCAGATCATCCCTTGGAACTTCCCGATGCTGATGGCCTCCTGGAAGCTCGGACCCGCGCTCGCGGCGGGCTGCACCACGGTGCTGAAGCCCGCCGAGCAGACGCCGCTCACGGCGTTGCGGATCGGCGAGCTGGCGCTCGAGGTGGGCTTCCCGCCAGGCGTGATCAACGTGCTTACCGGAGACGGCGCCACGGGCGCGGCGCTCGTCGAGGATCCGGGCGTCGACAAGATCGCCTTCACTGGATCGACCGCGGTCGGCCGCGAGATCGGGGCCAAGGCGGGCCGCGCGCTCAAGCGCGTGACGCTCGAGCTCGGCGGCAAGTCGCCGAACATCATCCTTCCCGACGCCGACATCGAAGCTGCGATCAAGGGCTCCTTCCAGGGGATCTACTTCAACTCGGGCCAGGCCTGCAACGCGGGTTCGCGGCTGTTCGTGCCCTCTGAGAGCTTCGAGCAGGTCGTCGGGGCGCTGGCCGAGGCCGCAGGCGGCTCGCGTTTGGGGCCGGGCCTTGACCCGGAGACTCAGCTCGGCCCGCTCGTCTCGGCCGAGCAGCGCGACCGCGTGATGAGCTACATCGAAGCGGGCAAGGCCGAGGGTGCGGAGCTGCTGGCGGGCGGCGAGACCGCACTCGCCGACAGCGGCGGCTACTTCGTGGCGCCGACGCTGTTCAGCACGACCTCCGATGAGCTGAAGATCGCGCGCGAGGAGATCTTCGGGCCGGTGCTCGTCGCCTCGCCCTATGACTCGCTGGAGGAGGTGGCTCAGCGCGCCAACGAAGGCGAATACGGCCTCGCGGCGGGCGTGTGGACGCGGGACGTCTCAAGTGCGCACAAGCTGGCCTCGATGCTGCGGGCTGGCTCGGTATACGTGAACACCTGGGGCAACGTCGAGCCACCCGCACCCTTCGGCGGCTTTAAGGCCTCGGGTCTCGGGCGCGAGCACGGGCACGACGGGCTGGACGCCTACCTGGAGACGAAGACCATCTGGACCGCCTTGTGAGCCGCGCGGCGTCGTGAACGTCGCCGCGCAGAGCGAAGTTCCCCTTAGTCGCACGCGCAGCATCAATTGGGCGCCCGCGCTCGCGGCGGCGTGCGCGCTCGTGCTCGTCGCAGCGACCGCCGAGATCGTGCTCGACGGCTCGCTCGGGCACTCGATCCTGATCCCGAAGTCGCCCGAGATCGCGGGTTGGCTGCAGGGGGTCGGCGAGCGCCTGGGCTACCGCGTCTTCCTGATCGCGCTACTCGCGTTCAGCGCGGGCTACGCGGGCCTCGCGCTGCTCGCGCGGAGCGTCTCCAAACGCTTTGCGATCGCGCTGATCGTCGTGCTGCACGCGATCGTGTTCGTCGGGCCGATCCTGCTCTCAACCGACGTCTTCAGCTACATCGCCTACGCACGGATGGGAGTCGAACACGGGCTGAACCCCTACACGCACGGCCCGGCCTCGATCGCCAGCGATCCGGTCTATCACTACGTCGGGCAGAGCTGGAAGAAGACAGAGACGGCCTACGGCCCGATCTACACATTGCTCTCCTACCCGTTCGGTCTGCTCGGCGTGACGGGAGCGTTGTGGGGGATGAAGGCGCTCGCGATGCTCGCGAGCGCCGCGACGCTCGTGCTGACCTGGCGCTGCGCGCTGATGCGCGGGCGCGATCCGGTCACCGCCCTGCTGCTCGTCGCCGCGAACCCGCTGTACGTGATCTACGCGCTGGGCGGCGCGCACAACGACCTGATCATGATGGCGCTGATGATGGCGGCGGTCGCGCTGACGTTCGCCGGACGCGACGCGCCCGCCGCGGCGACCGTCGTCGTGGGTGCACTCGTGAAGGCGACAGTCGCCGCGCTCCTGCCGTTCATGATCCTCGCTAAGCGCAGCCGCGCGCAGATCCTTGGCGCGCTCGGCGCGCTGCTCGTCGGTGTGCTGCTCGCCCTCGCGGCGTTCGGCATCGACGGAGTGAACATCGTCGCCGCGCTCAACCGCGACGCCGCGCTCGTCTCCAGCGACAGCTTCGCGACCGAGATCGCGCACCTGTTTGGCAAGCCGGGGGTTTTCCCGATCGACCACGACCTGCTCAAGGCGCTGCTCGTCGTGATCGTGCTGCACTTGCTGTGGCGCACCTGGCGCGGCTATGACTGGGTTGCCGCGTCGGGCTGGGCGCTGCTCGCGATCTCGGTCACGAGCACCTGGCTATTGGCTTGGTACATCCTCTGGCCGCTGCCGCTCGCAGTCGTCGGCCGCGACCGTCGTCTGCTCTACGCGACGCTCGCGCTGCAAGGGCTCTTCGTGATCCACCAGCTGACCCCATTGTTCGCCCCGGTCGCATGAGCACGCGCGAGACACCTTTCGAGCAGCGACTCGCGCGCCTTCCCCCCTGGCTGCGCCCGCTCGATAGCGAGCAACCGGGCAGCGGGCGGCAGTGGCGGATCGAGACCGTGGTGATGCTCTTGGTGTTCTTGCTGCTGGCGATTGCCACTGTCAACGACGTGGTGTTGGGCACGCACGTTAACCACCGCCTCGTCGCCGACCTGCGCACGTGGCGCGAGTACACGGGGAACAACTACAAGAACATTTCCACCGAAGAGGACGTCAAGCACTACACGACGACCGACATCGTCTGCGGCAACACCGTGCCGGGACCGCCCAAAGAACGCGTGCAGCTCTGCCTTCAGATGACGGGGCCCGTCGTGCGCGGGCGCCGGGCGGTGCGCGGAGGCTGGTACCTGCCGCCCAAGCGCGAAGACCTGCATCGCTATCGCTACGCCTGCTACGGGGCGCCCAAGGCACAAGGGGCCTGCCCGCGGTGAGCGCCCTCGCCGGTGCGCGGGCTCCCGCCGTCGAGGCGACCGCTGCCGGCGAGCGGCGGCTGCCTGGGTGGTGGCCGCTCGCTGCGCTGACGCTGCTCGCAGCGGCGCTGCGCCTTTCGACGCTGACCGAGCAGAGCTTCTGGTACGACGAGGCGTTCACGCCGGTCCACGTGCTGCACAGCGGGCTGGGCGCGACGCTGCACGCGGTCGTCCATCACGAGAACACGCCGCCGCTCTGGTATCTGCTCGCATGGGTTGACGCGCGGGTCTTTGGCGACGGCGCGCTCGCGCTGCGACTACCCTCGGCGCTCGCTGGGATCGCGACCGTGCCGATCGTCTGGGCGATCGGGCAAGAGCTGGCGGGTCGTCGTGCCGCGCTGATCGGCGCTGCGCTCGTCGCGGTCAGTCCGCTGTTCGTGTGGTACTCGCAGGAGGCGCGTGCCTATGGGTTGTTCGTGCTGTTCGCCGCGCTCTGCATGCTCTGCTTCGCGCGTCTGCTGCGCGAGCCAACCCGTGCCCACGCCGCGGCGTTCGCGGTGAGCGGCGCGCTCGCGCTGCTAACGCACTACTTCGCGGTGTTCCTGCTAATGCCGATGGCGCTCTGGTTGCTGCGTGAGCGCAGCACGCGCAGAATCGCGCTGGGCGCGATCGCTGTACTGGCGGTAGTCGGGCTGGCGCTCTTGCCTTTGATCTCCGCCCAGGGCGGGCACGGCACGCAGTGGATCGGGCGCTGGGCACTGTCGAGTCGCCTACAGGCGATTCCGCAGTACTACCTGACTGGCTACTCCGGCAGCCCGCTCGGGCATGGCGTAGAGCTGCTCGTGGCGCTGCCCTTGATCGCAGGTGCGGCGCTCGGCTGTTGGCGACTGCTGATGTTGCCCGGGCCGGTGACGTTGCCCTCGCCGATGACGTTGTCCGAGTCCGCGGCGCAGCCGAGCCTCGCAGGGCGCGACCCGCGCGCGGGGGCTTGGGTCGCGTTCTCGATCGCGGCGTTCGCGGTGCTGGCCCCGATTGTGCTCGCCGCCTTCGGCGCGGACTACCTCGCCCCGCGCAACCTGGTCGGCGCGATGATCCCGCTGACTGTCCTGTTCGCGATCTTGCTGGGCGCAGCAGAGGGACTGATCGGCGCGTTGCTCGCAGTAGCGTGCGCCGTCGCTCTTCTCGCGGTGAGCATCGACGTCGATCTCAG
The DNA here is from genome assembly GCA_035507305.1 of Solirubrobacteraceae bacterium. GTDB lineage: Bacteria > Actinomycetota > Thermoleophilia > Solirubrobacterales > Solirubrobacteraceae > Palsa-744. The sequence goes on from DATJOE010000152.1 coordinate 13,545, forward strand.
CCCGCGCCTGCAACGCGGCAACTGGCGCGACCTCGCCAAGCTGCTGCGCGCGCCCGCGCCGGGCTCGCACGGGGCGGGGAGGGTCCTCACCACGGTCGAGCTTGGCTCGGCGCCGTTGGAGTACTACCTGTCCGATCTGCACCTGCGAAACCTCTCCCGCCACGATTCTGTGCGGGTCGATGAGATTGACGAGACCGGCTATCCGCCGCTGCGCGCGGGCGCCGCGACACCACCCGCCCCGGGGTTCAGGCTGAGCGAACGGAGAAACGTGGACGGCCTATTCGTGTATCGCTTCGTATCCTCGATCCCTCGAACTGTGTCTGAGGCGGACCTGCGCCGCCATGTGATCACCCTCGCCCACCCCGAGGTGCTCGTGCCACGCGGCGCGGACACCGCGAGGCTGTCGGCGAAAGCCGCGTCGCCCAGCTCGCAAATGTCGTCGTCCGGTCAAAACATTTAAGTTCCCAGCATGGCGTCGTCGACCATAGAGGCCCCGAACGAGGCTCAGGTGGCGCTGGAGCTGGCCTGCGAGCACCTGCTCTCGCTGCAAGATGAGGCGGGCTGGTGGCAGGGTGAGCTGCAGACGAACGTGACGATGGACGCCGAGGACATGCTCCTACGCGAGTTCCTTGGCGTGCGCACGACCGAGGAGACCGAGCGCTCCGCCGCGTGGATTCGCTCGCAGCAGCGCGCCGACGGGACCTGGGCGAACTTCCACGACGGCCCCGGCGATCTCTCGACGACGATCGAGGCCTACTGGGCGCTTCGTCTGGCTGGCGACTCACCCGAGGATCCGCACATGCAGATCGCGGCCGAGTGGATCCGCGCGCAGGGCGGGATCGCCCGAGCACGGGTATTCACGCACCTGTGGTTGGCGCTGTTCGGGCTGTGGTCCTGGGATCGCGTACCCGCATTGCCGCCCGAGGTGATCCTGCTGCCTTCGTGGGTTCCGCTCAACATCTACGACTTCGCTTGCTGGGCGCGGCAGACGATCGTGGCGGTGTCGCTGGTCAAAGCGCATCGCCCGGTCCGCCCGCTCGGATTCGACTTGACCGAGCTTGACTCCGGCGGTGCCGACGCCCGTGCCGAGCGCCCGCGCGCGCTGCGGATCTTTGACTCGATCGCCCGCTTCTATGAGCGCCACCCGTTTGGCCCTCTACGGGCGCTCGCGGTCACTCGGGCTGAGCGCTGGGTCGTGCGCCGCCAAGAGGCCGATGGCTCGTGGGGCGGCATCCAGCCGCCGTGGGTCTACTCGCTGATCGCGCTTCATCTGAACGGCTATCCGCTCGACCACGCGCTGATTCGCCGCGGGCTTGAAGGCATCGACGGCTTCATGGTCGAGGATGAGGATGACCGTCACGGGGTTGGCGCCCCCGCGGGCCGTAGCCGTCGCCTGGAAGCCTGTCAGTCGCCGGTCTGGGACACGGCGCTGTCGCTGATCGCGCTGAGCGACGCGGGCCTTGGCCCAGATCACCCCGCGCTTACGCGCGCAAGTGAATGGCTGCTCGGCGAGGAGATCGACGTGCGCGGCGATTGGGCCGTCGCGCGCCCCGACCTGCGCCCAGGCGGCTGGGCGTTTGAGTTCGAGAACGACAACTACCCCGACGTCGACGACACCGCCGAGGTCGTGCTCGCGCTGCTCCGCGTGCCCGGCGCTCACGAGAAGAACGCCGCCGTCGAGCGTGCCCGCGTCTGGCTGGAGGGTATGCAGAGCGCGAACGGGGGCTGGGGCGCATTCGACGCGGAGAACACGAACGCATTCGTACGCGAGCTGCCGTTCCTTGACTTCGGTGAGGTGATCGATGAGCCGAGCGCGGACGTGAGCGCGCACGCGATCGAGATGCTCGCCGCGCTCGGTAAGCTCGACACGCCGGTCGCGCGGCGCGGGATCGCCTGGCTGCTCGATCAGCAGGAGGCCGACGGCTCGTGGTTCGGGCGCTGGGGCGTGAACCACGTCTATGGCACTGGTGCCGCGGTGCCGGCGCTCGTCGCGGCGGGAATCGATCCGGAGGACCCCTGCATTGCGCGCGCGGTGGACTGGCTGTTCGCGCACCAGAACGAGGACGGGGGCTGGGGGGAGGATGCTCGCTCCTACGACGAGGACGAGTGGATCGGCCGCGGCCCAAGCACGGCTTCACAGACTGCCTGGGCGCTGCTGGCGCTGCACGCGGCGCGTCCGTCGGGGGCGGCCGCGACACTCGCGAAAAGCGCGGCAAGCAGCGGGAGTAATGGATCGAACGGATCGGCGGCCACCAACGGTCATCTCGGCGGCCCCGCGGCGAACGGTCGCATCGGTTCGCGCGAGGCGGCGCTGGAGGGCGCGATCGAGCGCGGTATCGGTTGGCTGATCGCCACGCAGCGTGCCGACGGCGGCTGGGATGAGCCGCAATACACGGGGACTGGGTTCCCGTCGGACTACTACATCAACTACCACCTCTACCGGCTGGCCTTCCCGATCATGGCGCTCGGGCGTTGCCGGGGGTGACGCGCGGGAGACAGATGCCCGTGCCGCGGCGATGATGCTGCTGGCCGACGCCACGACGCCGGCCCCCAGTGCGCGGGAAGTGATGGCGCGCGCGCAGAGCGAGAATTTCCCCGTCGCCAGCCGCCTGCTGCCCTCACACTCGCGCGAACACCTGCTCGCGCTCTACGGCTTCGCGCGGCTTGTGGACGAGCTGGGCGACAGCGCGCCGGGCGATCGGCTCGTCGCGCTTGATTGGCTCGAGCGCGAACTCGACCTGATCTATCGTCCGGCCGGAGCCGGAGCCGGAGCCGGAGCCGGAGCCGGAGCCGGAGCCGGAGCCGGAGCCGGAGGCGAGACGTCGGGCGTCGGCTCGGGCCGGGAGGCGATGGACCCGGAGCACCCGCTGATGCGCAGGCTCGCGGTGACCGTTCGCGCCTGCGGGCTACCGCGCGAGCCGTTCGCTCGGCTGATCGAGGCCAACCGCGTCGACCAGCGCGTCGCCCGCTATGAGACCTGGGCGGAGCTGCGCGGCTATTGCTCGCTCTCGGCAGATCCCGTCGGCGAGCTGGTGCTCGGCGTGTTCGGTCGCGCGAGCCGCGAGCTGATCGCCTTCTCGGACTCGATCTGCACGGCGCTGCAGCTGGCCGAGCATTGTCAGGACGTGGCCGAGGACTACGCGGCGGGACGCGTGTACCTACCACTCGAAGACCTCACCCGGTTTGGGTGTGCAGTCGAGGAGCTGGGTCGCACGAACGCTACGCCCGCGCTGCGCGCGGTACTCGCGTTCGAGGTCGAGCGCGGTCGTGGGCTGCTCGACGAAGGAGCACCGCTGCTCGCGGCGTTGAAGGGTCGCGAGCGACTCGCGGTAGCTGCCTTCAGCGCGGGCGGACGCGCGGCATTCGACGCGATCGAGCGAGCCGGGTACGACGTCCTGCCCGGGGCTCCGAAGGCGTCGAGTGCGCGGCGGCTCGGCGCACTGCTCGCCACACTCGCGAAACGCCCTGCCCGCCAGTGAACTCCGCGGCCGTCTCGACCGCCGAGGCGTATGAGCGCTGCGCTGCGATCACGCGCGCTGAGGCGGCCAACTTCTACTACGGGATTCGCCTGCTCCCGCGCGAGCGTCGCCGCGCGATGTGCGCGGCCTACGCGTTCGCGCGGCGGATCGATGACATCGGCGACGGCGCGCTCCAGCCCGAGCGCAAGCTGGCCTTGCTAACAGAGGCAGGCGAGCAGCTCGCCGCGCTCGAACGAACCGGCACCGCACCCGACCCGAGCGACCCCGTGCTGGTCGCGCTGGCCGATGCGCACACGCGCTTTTCGCTACCCGCGGGGGCGTTGGGAGAGCTGATCGAGGGCGTGCGCATGGACGTGGAGGGCGTGAGCTACGAGCGCCTTGACGATCTTGTGCTCTATTGCCGCCGAGTGGCCGGGGCGATCGGGCGGGTCTGCCTGGCGATCTTCGCCAAGCGCCGCGGCGCGGGCGACAGCGCGCTCGATCGCGATCAGCTCGAAACGCTCGCCGACGATCTTGGCGTCGCCCTGCAACTCACGAACATCCTGCGCGATGTGCGCGAGGACGCCGAGAACGGGCGCGTCTACCTGCCCGCGGAGGACCTGCGTCGCTTCGGCTTGGAGCCCGACCCGGCGATGCTCGCGAGCGCACCGGGCGGGCAGCTCGAAGACCTCGTGCGCTTCGAGGCCGAGCGTGCGCAGGGGTGGTTTGAGCGCGGCTTGCCGCTCGTGCCCCAGCTCGACCGCCGCAGCGGCGCGTGCGTGGCGGCGATGGCTGGGATCTATCACCAACTGCTTCTGCGGATCGCGGCCGATCCGGCTCGCGCGCTGCGCACGCGTACCTCTCTGTCGGGCGCCGAGAAGGTCCGCGTGGCGCTGCGCAGCATCGCCGGGCGCGGTGTGGATACGGGCGCCGGTGCTGTAGGCGTGCCTGGCGGCGCGGGCGAGATTCGTGAGGGCGGCGCATGAGCCGCGGGCGCGTGGTCGTCGTTGGCGGGGGACTGGCCGGGATCACGGCAGCGCTCGACTGTGCCGAGGCGGGCGCGCGGGTCACGCTCGTCGAGGTCCGTCGTCGGCTCGGCGGCGCGGCCTACTCCTTTGAGCGCGAGGGCATGCGCCTGGACAACGGGCAGCACGTCTTCCTGCGCTGCTGCACCGCCTACCGCGCGCTGCTCGCGCGGCTGGGCTCAGAGCGGCACGTCGCGGTGCAGGAGCGCCTTGAAATACCCGTGCTGAGCCCCGGCAAGCCACCCGTCTTGCTGCGCCGTGGGTCGCTGCCGCCGCCGTTTCATCTTGCGGGCGCGCTTGCGCGCTACCCCTACCTGAAGCCCGCTCAGCGTCTGAGCGCGGCGCTCGCGGCGCGCGCTCTCTCCGCGCTCGATACCACCGACCCCGCGCTCGACGAGCGCACGCTCGGCGACTGGCTCGGCGATCTTGGTCAAAACGAGCAGTCGCTGGCAGCGCTATGGGACCTGATCGCGCTGCCGACGCTCAACCTGCCCGCACGGGAGGCCTCGCTTGCGCTCGGGGCCTTCGTCTTTCAGACCGGACTGCTCGCGAGCGCGGACGCGGGCGATATCGGCTTCCACGTCGGCACGCTCGCCGACGTGATCGGCGACCCAGCCGAGCGGGCACTGGCCGATGCGGGGGTCGAGTACCGGCTTGGCTGGCGTGCGCAGGAGCTCAAGCGGACCGAGGGTGGCTTCGAGGTGCAGACGCCGGAGGGCGACGGGCTTAGCGCGGAGGCGGTGATCGTCGCGCTGCCGCATGCCCGCGCGGCTGGTCTGATCGAGCCGCTGCTGCCGCGCCAGGCGGAGTCGATCCGTGGCCTGGGAAGTTCGCCGATCATCAACCTGCACGTCCTCTACGACCGCACCGTCTGCGAGGAGCCCTTCGCGGCGGGAGTGGGTACGCCGGTGCAGTACCTATTCGATCGCAGCGCCGCGGCTGGTGCGCCACCAGGCTGCCAGTACCTGGCGGTATCCCTGTCCGGCGCCGAGCCCGAGATGGAGCTGGGCGCGGCGCAGCTGCGCGAGCGCTACCTGCCTGCGATCGAGGCGCTGCTACCAGGCGCGCGTGGGGCCAAGGTCGAAAGTTTCCTCGCCACGCGCGAGCACGCGGCGACGTTCCGCGCGGTCCCCGGCTGCGCGGCGCTGCGTCCCGGCCCCGTGACCGAGGTTCCGGGCCTCGTGCTCGCGGGAAGCTGGACCGCGACGGGCTGGCCCGCGACGCTCGAGAGCGCGGTAATGAGCGGCCATGTCGCGGCTCGCGCCGCGCTCGCGCGGCTCGCGCCCGAGGCGGTGGGGGCGTGAGTGCGAACCAACGCCCGGGCCATGTGCTCGTCGCCGCGCCGTTGGGGCTCGAGCACGCGCTGATCCGCTCGGGGGCGCGCGGCGCGCGCGTGCGGATCACCGGGATGGGGCCCGAGAAGTCGATCGCCGCCGTCAGCCGGCTGCGCGAGGAGCCGGGACACGGGCTGATGGTGCTGGGCTTCTGCGGCGGCCTGGACGCGCAGTCGCGCCCAGGCGAAGTGATCGTTGCTGACGAGGTGCGCGCGACCGACGACGAAGGTCACGAATTCGTACGCGCCGACTGCCACGGCGCCGAGCGGCTCACCGGCTCGCTCGCTCGGGCCGGGCTGACCGTGCGCCAAGGGCCAATCGTCGGTGTCGGCAAGATCGCCACGGGCGAGCGGCGCGAGCAGCTACGCGCGGCGGGCGCGCTCGCGGTGGACATGGAGTCGGCGTGGCTCGCCGAGGGCGCGGCTGGGCGCCCGTTCGCGGTCGTCCGCGTCGTGCTTGACAGCCCGAGCCACGAGCTGTTCCGGGCCGGGGCCGTGGGCCAGGCGCTGCGCGCAGCGCAGGCGCTCAGGCGCACCGCGGCGGTTGCGCTTCAGGACTGGGACCCGGCGGGATAAGGTACGCACAGATGGCAGTCCAAGTCCGGCAGAGCGCGCGCATGGGTTGGTATTTGATGCGCCAGCGCCTGGCCAAACGCGAGAAGTTTCCGCTGATCGTCGAGCTGGAGCCTCTGTTCCAGTGCAACCTCGCCTGCTCGGGCTGCGGCAAGATCCAGCACCCCGAGCACGAGCTGCGCCGGCGGATGCCTGTCCAGCAGGCGGTCGAGGCGGTCGAAGAGTGCGGCGCGCCGATGGTCTCGATCGCGGGTGGGGAGCCGCTGATCCACCCGGAGATCCACGTGATCGCCGACGAGCTGATCAAACGCAAGCGGTTTGTCTACCTGTGCACGAACGCGCTACTGCTGGAGAAGAAGCTCTCGAACTTCAAGCCGAGCCCGTACTTCTCGTGGGCGGTCCATATGGATGGGCTGCGCGAGCGCCACGACGAATCGGTCGAGCGCGAGGGCGTGTTCGACAAGGCGGTCGCGGCGATCAAGGCCGCAAAGGCCCAGGGCTTTCGCGTGACGACGAACACGACCTTCTTTACGCACGACTCGCCGAAAACCGTGCGCGAAGTGCTCGACTTCCTCAATGACGACCTCGAGGTCGACGAGATGATGATCTCGCCCGCCTACGCGTACGAGAAAGCTCCCGACCAAGAGCATTTCCTCGGCGTAAGGCAGACGCGCGAGCTGTTCAGTGAGGCGTTCGCCGACGGCCGGCGCAAGAAGTGGCGCCTGAACCACAGCCCGCTGTTCCTTGACTTCCTCGAGGGTAAGGCCGAATTTGACTGCACCGCCTGGGGCATCCCAAGCTACTCGCTGTTCGGTTGGCAGCGTCCTTGCTACCTGATGTCCGACGGCTACACAAAGACGTACAAAGAGCTGATCGAGACGACGGACTGGGATAAGTACGGCCGCGGCAAGGATCCACGCTGCGATAACTGCATGGCCCACTGTGGCTACGAGCCGACCGCCGTGCTCCAGACGACCCGCTCGCTACGTCAGTCACTCAGAGCGCTGGGCGGCTGAGGCTCGCTCGTCGGCCGCCTGCTGGTCGGCTTCTTGCTGGTCGGCCGGGCTTCGCTCGTGCTTCGATGTTGACTCGGCGGAGGCCTGATCCTCCGATGTGACAACGTCCCCAGTGGCATCCTCGACCAACTTCTCCTCGCGAGCTCGCTCGGATTCGGACTCGGCCCGGATGTCGCGCCAGGTGATTCCCTCCGCGAGTAGCGCGGGGACGCCCAGCGCCAGCGCCGTCAGCACCTCGACGGCCTGCAGAATGATTCCGTAGGCGAGGCCAGGCCCACCGCCGACGCCGTAGGCCGCGAGCACGACCAGGCAGGCCGCCTGGAAGACGCCGACGTTCGAGGGGGTCGCCGGGAGTATCGCGCTGACGTTCACGGCCAGCAGTACCGCCGCGGCGGCGTCGAGACCTGCTTTGTGCTCCAGGCCCAGCGCGAGCAGCACCGTGTAACAGGAGAGCCACTGCAGCGCCCAGGCCGCGAGCTGGGCGAGGATCGCGGGGACACCGAAGCGCGGGCGCGCGAACACGATTAGGCCACGACGCGCCAGCGCAAACACGGCCGAGAGCGTGCGGGCCGCCTTCGCGACGCGCGGCGAGCGTGCGCGCTGGCCGAGCGCGAGCAGCCGCGGCCCCGCGACCACGAGCGCGCAGATCAGCAGCGGGATCGCGATTGCCGTGGCGATTCCGGCCGGATGGCCGCTGAGCAGCGGCACGCTCGTGAACGTCACCGCCGCGAGGATCGCCAGCGCAAGCAAGTTGATCAGTGTCTGCGAGAAGACCGTGCCCGCGACCACGGGCAGTTGCTGTCGATTTGCGCCTTCCAGGCGACGCGTCAGTACGACCACACGAGCGGGCTCGCCCACGCGCCCGGGCACGACCGCCGAGCCCATCACGCCGATCATCGTCGCGCGGGTCACGGGCACCCAGGGGATGTGCGTGTCGGGCAGCGCCGCGCTGAGCACCTCATGCCAGGAGATCGAGCGCAGCACCAGCGAGCTGGCCATCAGCACGAACGCCACCGCGACCCATCCGGGCCTGGCAGTGACGAGCGCGTGCCCGATCTTGTGCAGCCCCAGGCGGGAGAGCGCGAAGGCGACGAGTCCCGCGAGTAGCACGATCGCGACGAGCGCGCCCATGCGCCGGTGCTTAAGCCATCGTCGTGGGGATCGGGCCTGCTCCTCGTCCGCTGCCACTTCGACCGGCCGCTCCGGCTGCTCGCTGGCGCCCATTTGCGGCTGGGTCTATCAGAGACGGTCGCCGGAGCCGTGATGCCCAGAGAATCTGCGAGCTCATATAGGATACGCTATGTTCCCAAGTGCATAATGTGTCTCTACCACCCCGACCGCCCCGGCTGACGCGAGATCAGCAGCGCCGTCAAACCCGCGAGCGGCTGTTGAGCTCGGCGCTCGAGGTCTTTGAAGCGCGCGGTTACGCCGAAAGCTCGCTGGAGGAGATCGCCGAGCGAGCCGGCTACACACGCAAGGCCATCTACTCGAACTTCTCGGGCAAGAGCGAGCTCCTGCTGGAGATCGTGGAACGACGGTTCCAGTCCCACATTGAGCGCCTCGAAGCGATCCTTAATGAGGAGGGCGACACTGAGCGCAAGGCAATCGACATCGGCACGATATTCGCCGACTACCTCAGCCAAGAACGAGCGTGGGGAAAGCTGTTCCATGAATTTTGCTCGGTCGCGTCGCGAGACGAGAAGATCGGCTTGCGGTTTCGCGATTGCTATAGGGCTCGCAAGGAGGTCATCGTTCGTTTGGTCGAGAACGAGGCTCGGCGCAGAGGGGTCGAGTTGACGGCCCCGGTCGAGCGAATCGTCATGGGGGTTCTCGCGCTTTTCACCGGGCTGTCCGTTGAAAAGACGATCGATCCGGAGGGAGTCGACGAGGCGGTGTTCGGTGAGATGTTGGGGCTGCTCGCCACCGGCGTAACAGCCTCCGGTTCATAACGCAGAATTAGGAGATTGTTCGATGTCCCTATTCGGAAGGGTCACCCTCGCGGGCTCGGAGTTCATCAACAAGCGCGGCCTGTACGCCGGGCGTCGTTCGACGAAAGTGCACGTCGCGGTCTATCGGAGAACTCGGGGCAGAATGGGCAGCCATCTGCCGGGATGGTCAGAGCCCCGAATAGCACTGATCGACCATGTGGGAGCGAAAACCGGCACGAAGCGGACATCTCCGCTCATGTATCACGAGTATGGCGACGCGATCGTGGTGTCGGGCACGAAGGGTGGTCAGCCGACGCATCCCGCTTGGTTTCATAACCTCATGGCCAACCCCGACACGACGATTCAAATCGGCGCCGAGGTTCGCGAGGTGCGTGCCCGCCTGGCCGGCGATGAGGAGCGAGATCGACTCTGGAGAAAGATGGCCGCGGTCTATCCGGGGTACGACTTCTATGAGCGAAACGCCAACGGGCGAAAAATCCCTGTGGTGATCCTCGATCCGCGCTAGCCGGCGACCCGCGCCATTCGCCGGCGCCCCGCGCCGTTAGCCACTGGCCCACGCCGTTAGACCAGCGACCTGCGCGCGGTCCGCCGTTAGCCCGCGACGGCGCGCCATTATTAGCCCGCGACGCGCCCTGTCTGCGCCGCGGGCGATGTGACATCCAGCTCGACCGGTCCTTCGGCAGCGTCCGCGGTGGGCGCCGGCGCGAGCGGGCTCACGCCGCTGACGGCGCTCGTCACGCGCGCGCTGAGGATCGCGATGTCATCGCGCACCTGCTCGTCCAGCTCGACGAGCTCCAGCAGCGCCTCGATCGCCTCGCGCGCCGCTTCGGGCGAGCTGCGCTTCAGCCGCTCGATCATCTCCTGGGCGGTGAGCGTGCGCTCGGGGGCGTGCGCCTCCAGCAAGCCGTCGGTATACAGCGCGAGCGAGTCGCCGGGCTCGAGTACCGCCGAGGTCTCGGCGATCTCGGCGTCCGCGAACACGCCGAGCAGCGCGCCGCGCTCACCCAGCTCGCTCGCGCTGCCGTCCGCGCGGGTGAGCAGCGCCGCGGGGTGACCCGCGGAGGCGACCCTTGCCGTGACCCGCCCGCGCTCGTCGAAGCGCAGGTTCACGAGGATCGCGGTCGCAAAACGCCCGTCGAAGTCCTGGTCGAGCATCACGCTGTTGACCCTCGAGAGCACCCTCCCCGGGCTGACCGCGTCGCGCGCGTAGGCCACGGTCGTGTGGCGCAGGAAGCCCGTCAGCGCCGCAGCCTCGGCGCCCTTGCCGCAGACATCGCCTACGACCAGCCAGCAGCTGTGCTCGTCGCCGAACACGTCGTAGAAGTCGCCGCCGACTTCGCTCCCTGCGCCGAGCGGGCGGAAGAAGCTCGCGAGCTCCAGCCCCGGGATCGTCGGCAGGACTGAGGGCATCAGGCTGCGCCTGAGTGTCTGGGCCTGCTGCGTGCGCTCGGCATACAGCCGCGCGTTGTCGAACGCCATCGCCGCACGACCCGAGAGGTCTTCGAGCACTTCGAGCACCGCGCGGCTGTAGCGCGCGTCGTTGCCGAGGTGCAGGAACGCGATCGCTCCGTGCGTGCGCCCGCGGGCGACCATCGGAAAGACCGCGCCGGAGCGATAGCCGGCGTCGCGCATGAACCGCTGGTGCTCGTCGTTCGCGGCGATCTGCGCGAGCGCGGCCTGATCGGTGAGGTCCTCGACAACGCGCGGCAGGCCTGTGCGCAGCACTTCCGCGACCGGATGGCGGCCGTTCAGGTCAAGCGGAACCTCCTGGCGCACCCGCTCGACCTCACGAGCAACGGCTGGATCGATGCTGGCCGCGACGGTTCGCTGCACCGAGCCGTCTTGATCGAGCAGATAGATCACGCACAGCTCCGCGAGCTGGGGGACCGCGGCCTGCGCCAGGTTGCGCAGCGCAGCCGCGGGATCGAGCGAGGAGTCAAACGTCGCGGTCGCGTCGATCAGGAATTTCAGCCGGCGGCGCTGTTCGCGCACGCCGTTCAGCGCGAAGTGGATCACGACCGCGGTGAGCACTGCGAGCACGATGCCCACGCAGGCCACGGCACCGAACGCCGCCGAGACGTCTTCGTAGAACAGCGGCAGCACGAAGGCTATGAGCGCCGCGAGCGTTACGAGCACGGCTCGCGCACGCGGCTGGAACGCGGCCGCGTGGCCGATCGCGAAGAAATAGAGCAGCGCGAGGGGACTGTTCGCGCCCGAAGAGCCCGCGCACAGCACGGCGATCAGCACGACCCCCCACAAATCGCCCGCGAACGCGAGCCGAAGGCTGCCACGTTCGCGCTGTGCGGTGATCACGAGCGCGGTCGCGACGAGGTATGCGTTCACGCCGACCGCCGCGATCGCGGCGGGGGCTCGCACGTGGGGCAGCAGAACCGCGGTGGCACAGAGCGCGCCGCCGATCGCGTATAGCCCCGCCTCGGCGAGGATCGCCCAGCGCAGTTCGCGCCGGTCCAGCGGCTCCTCGGTTGCCTTCCTCTCCGGTGTGCTGTGTCTCACACCAGCGTCCGTCATCCTCGCTCCCCGAGACCGTGCCTGCGAACGCCTGTGCCCGCCCGGATCGGCCCTTTTCGTTCCACTATCTATCGTAGGCGCCACCGAGCATGCGTGTATAGGTGCATCCCGGGATGCGTAACAGCTGGTCTGCAAACGGCCTCTGCGCTGTCCCCGTGGAGGGTCTTTGGAACGACTGTCTGGTTAGCCCGGCCGTCCGGAAGACTGCCCGGATACCGGATCTGTACGATGCTTCCGACTTAACGCACGCGAATGCTGGGGGGTGTTCTTCCGTGAGTTTGCGGGTCGGTCTGGTGGGAGCCGGTGCCGCAGGCCGCCTTCACGCGCTGGGGTACAGGAGCGCGGGAAATCGCTCGCGCCTGGTAGCCGTTGCCGACTCAGACATTGAGCGGGCTCAGAGCATGCGCAGACGCCTGGGCTTCAAGGAAGCGATGGGCGACTATCGCGACCTGCTGGCTCGTTCGGACATCGACGTTGTGAGCGTGTGTACTCCCGCGGCGAGCCACGCCGGAATCGTGCTCGATGCGATCCACGCAAATAAGCACGTGCTCTGCGAGAAGCCGATGACGACCACGACCCAGGATGGAGTCGCGATCGCGACCGCCGCCTCCGAGCGCCCCGACCTCTGCGTCTCCTGCGTGTTTCAACACCGCGATGACCCTGCGCTCAGGCGCGCTCGCTGGCTGCTTGAGAGGCAAGCGCTGGGTGAGATCCTGGCCATCCACCTGTCGGCTCGCGCCTGTCGCGATGCCGCGTACTACTCCGGTAAGCGGGGGAGTATGGAGATCGATGGAGGCGGCGCCCTGATGGTGCAGGGCATCCATCTGCTCGACGCGCTCATCTGGTTGGCGGGTCCCGTAAGGTCGGTGTCCGCGACGATGGACACGTTCGTGCACGCGATCGACACCGAGGACACGATCGGGGGGTGGGCTCGGCTCGCCAGGGGCGCGGTCGCGACGATCGACTGCACGACCTGCGCCCGGCATGACGCCTACAGCATCGACGTGATCGGTGAGACCGGCGTGCTGCACCTGGACTATCGCCCGGGGTGGGCACGTACCTGGAGTATTCGCTTTGAGTCCCGCAGCCGGCGGTTGGGCTGGGGGATCAGCCGCAGGGCTAAGCGACGTTTCCCGCCGGAAAGCCGCTTTCGTGCCGGGAACGTCGCCACCCTCGCGGCGCGGCGGCTAGTCGGCAACGAGCGGATCGCCCCGCACCTTGGTCATGGCCCGCACGTCCGGCGGTTCCTGGAGGCGATCGAGCGTGGCGGTCCCCCGCCGGTTTCACCTGTGGAGGCGACACAATGCCTGGAGGTGGTGCTCGCGTTTTATCGCTCGGCGCAAGAGGGGGGACCAGTGCAGATCTCCCCCAGCGTGCCGTGAGCGCCGTCGCCGCCCAGCGCTTCACGCTGTCGGCGAAGGCGCGAAGGCATGCCCAGCTCTTGGCCGACGTGGCGCGGTTGAGCTGCTGGTTCGCGACGCACGGCCGAACCTCAATCAGCGACGGCTCGGGCATCGTCGCCTGCTTCGAGCGGGAGTTCGCGGCTGCAACGGACTCCTCGTTCGCGCTGGCGATGACCAGTGGCACCGCTGCGCTGCACAGCGCTTACTTCGCGGTCGGCGTGGGTCCCGGCAGCGAGGTGCTGCTTCCCGCCTATACATGGCATGCCACCGCCACACCCGTCTTGCAGTGCGGCGCGGTTCCCGTGTTCTGCGATGTCGATCCGCTCACCTTGACGATCGACGTGGAGGACCTGGAGCGTCGCATCACGCCGCGAACGCGGGCCGTCTGCGCCGTGCACATCTGGGGCAGCTCGGCCGAGATGGACAGGATCGTCGAGGTTGCACGGCGCCACAACCTTGCGGTGATCGAGGACTGCTCTCACGCCCACGGTGCTCGCTATCGCGGCAAGCCGGTCGGGTCGTGGGGCGATATCGGCTGCTTTAGCTTGCACGCGTCGAAGACGGTTGCCGCCGGTGAGGCCGGCGTCGCAGTGACGAGTGATCCCGCATTGTTCGATCGGATGCTGTTGCTTGGTCACCCCGGCCGCCTCGCCGGCGGCCAGGCGGCCGGGACCTTCGCCCCCGAAGTTACGGATCTCGGGGTCAAGTACAGACCACATGCCTTCGCCGTCCATCTGGGGCGATCCTCCTTGAGGCGGTTGGGGCAGGAAAACGAGCGGCGCGGGCGGGTCTGGGCGAGGATCTGCGGCGAGCTTGAAAGCTCCAGACACCTGGCGCCGCTGGGGAAGCTCGATGCCGCCGATTGGGGCGGCTTCTACAACTATGTGGTCGACTTCGTGAGCGCACGCGAGGGCAGCTGTGCCGAGGACGTGGTGAGTCTGGCCCGCTCGCGCGGCGTGCCGGTGGGCCTCGAGGCATATGGGCAGAACCTGCTCCACAGGGCACCGGTCTTCACGACGCTCGATCGCGCCGGTCTTGGTGGCGGGTGCTTCGATCCGACGCGCCCGTGGGATGAGAACGTCGCTGACGTGCGTCTTCCAGTCTGCGAGCGGATCGGCCCCCGCCTGATTGCTTTCGACCGAATGATGTATCTCGCGAGCGACGCGTTTGCGCGACGATCCGCCCGCGAGCTTGCACGGGCGGCGAGCGAAGTGGCCTCGGATGCTCGCTGCGCGCATGGGGTCAGCTGACGTGCACCGCGGTCCCGAAAAGCCTTGACTCGGGCGCCTGAAAGCTGGACTATTTCCGAACTTCTGGGGGAACGGATTGCAACTTAGGCAGCCAAGGAAGTCGATGTTGGTGGTGGGGCTCGTGGCCTGCGCGCTTATCGCTTTGGCTGGGTCGGCGGCGGCGACCCCGAAGCGCTACGTCCTGCGTCATCCCAAGCACGAACACTGCCGCAAGCACTACAAGCGGCGCGTCGTGAGGGTCAAGCGGCGCGTGCATGGGCACACCAAGAAGGTTCGCGAGACGGTCTGCGTCCGCATCTTCTCGAAGCCGGTGCCAAAACCGGCCCCGGCCGCCGTTGCCGTCCCGGCTCCAGTCCCGCCGGTGCCGACATTCTCTCCCGCCCCCGCGACCACGCCCTCGGCGGATGGGGGCTCCTCCCGCGAACCGGGACACGTACGCCGCCCTGCGGCTTCGCCGAAATGCACGAGCACCTTCACCGGAGCGACGAGTGAGTCTTGGGATGTTGCCGCGAACTGGAGCGACGGGGTGCCCAGCGGGTTCGCCTCCTACGGCTGCGTCGCCGCCGAATATCCGGGCACCGTGGTCTTCGGCTCGGACGGCGCCTCGATGGAAATCGGCGGCGTCTCTGCCGAAAACGATGAAGGGTTGGCGCTGCAAGGTGGTGGGCTGACGCTGTCAAACCCCGAACAGCCCTCGCTGATCGACGACATCAAGCCCGGGGCGGGGGCGCTGACCCTCGGCGAAGGCGTCCTGCTTGAACTAACGGGCGCGAGCGGAGAAATAGGCGAAGCTTCACTGAACGGCCCCGGGACGATCGAAATCCCGCATGGAGCGTTCCTGCGCACTGGCGACTGTGCCGAATGGGAAGGGCGACGAGAAACCAAGTGCGTCGAAGGAGCGCCTAGCCCGTCGCATGCTGGGTTGCAGGTCGAGAATCGTGGGACGATTCTCGGAGCGGGGATCGCGCTCTGCCGCGATGGGGCCCCTAAGCCTGCCAGGCTCGAAAACGAAGGCTCCCTGCGCCTGAAGGGCTCGGGAAGCTTCGACGGCGGCCCGGGATGCAGCGAAGGCGGCGCGGTAGTCAACGGCGAAAACGGCAGGATCGGGATTGCCCAACTCGACGGAAAAGGCTGCGACGTCCGCGTGCGCCTTGCGTCCTTGGCGAATCAGGGATCCGTGAGAATCGGCTCGTGCTTTACTCCCGAAAGCGCGGAAGTGCATCGGGCGATACTGGAAATTGGCAGCTCGCTGAGCGAAGCCGGCTCGATCTTCGACGGAGGCATCGTGCGGATCCAGGGGAACTATGCGCCAGGCACCGGCTCCAACCTGACGGTCGGCGTCAAACAGACCTATCCCGCCGGATCGCTCGAAACCAACTTCGGAAAGATCGAAGTCTCAGGTAACGCGACGCTCGCGGGAGAACTGAACATCGAAACGGCCCCGAAGCTGGATCCCGCGGTGGGGCAAACGTTTCAGATCGTGAGCGCGGGTTCGCTGAGCGGGGAATTCGTGCTCGGAGAACACTGCCTTGTCGCTGAGCCCGGCAATGGGTTCAAGGTGAACTACGAACCCAGCAGCGGCACCGTGACGCTCGAAGTCGCCCAAGTTCCGGGGTGCTAGACGCGCGTCTACCCAGTGGCCTCAGAGGCTCTATGCGCCGCTTCCTCGCCCTCGACGAGGAACGGCAACAGTCCCTGGCGGACCCACTCGGGTAGCGCGGTCTTACGCCAGGTCTCCGCGCTGACGCAGACGTGACGCAGGGTGCCGGCGACGAGTAGCTCCTCGCCGCGCAGCACGTCGATCTCGGTGGTGATCGAGGTCTTGCCGAGCCGGCGGACCTGTGCGCGCAGGTTGAGCTCCTCGTCGTAGCGCGCGGGAGCGCGGAAGTGCAGGCGTGCGTCGGCGACGACAGCGTCGACGCCGCGCTCCACCATTTCCTGCCAGGGTCCGACCGCGGCGCGCCACAGCTCGGTGAACGCGACGTCGAAGTAGAGCAAGTAGTTCGCGTTGAACACGATGCCCTGGGGGTCGCACTCGCCATAGCGAACGCGCAGGGGATGGATGAAGGGGGCCGCCACGACGAGCGAACGGTAACGCCTTGCTCGGGATGCTGGATGCCTTGCCCGGGATGCTCGGACGCTTTTGCGCGGGACGCTCGAATGCCCGAGGCAGAAGCGGCAGCCGTTCGTTTCGTCGGCCTCGTGTATAAAATATCGACCGGTCGATATTGGGAGGATTTGCGCATGCGCGCGCTGACGTTTCAGGGGCCTGAAGAAGTGCGCATCGAGGAGCGGCCGATGCCGGAGTTGGTCGCGCCCGACGACGCGGTCGTGCGGATCGACGCGACCGGCGTGTGCGGCTCAGACCTGCACATCTACCACGGACGTCTGAAGATCGAACCGGGCTTCACGATCGGCCACGAGTACGTGGGCACGGTCGTGCAGGCGGGCGATGCGGTCACGCGGATGAAGGTCGGCGATCGCGTCGCGGGCTGCTTTCAAACCGCGTGCGGGATGTGCTTTCACTGTATGCGCGGCGAGTACCAGCGCTGCGTGGAGTCGCGCAGCTTCGGGCTCGGCGCGACGATGGGCTCGCTG
The DNA here is from genome assembly GCA_035507305.1 of Solirubrobacteraceae bacterium. GTDB lineage: Bacteria > Actinomycetota > Thermoleophilia > Solirubrobacterales > Solirubrobacteraceae > Palsa-744. Next base: position 30,679 of record DATJOE010000152.1, read on the forward strand.
CAGGGCACGCAGGCCGAGTACGCGCTCGTGCCGCGCGCGAACCTGACGCTGCAACGCGTGCCGGATACGGTCTCCGACGACGTGGCCTTGTTTGCGGGCGATGTGATGGGCACTGGCTACCACGGCGTGGCCACGAGCGAACTGCGCGAGGGCGAGACCGCAGCGGTGCTCGGCCTCGGGCCCGTTGGCCTGTGTGCTGTGCAGGCCGCGAAGCTCGCCGGCGCGCGCGTGCTCGCGATCGACTCGGTGCCCCAGCGCCTCGCGGTCGCGGAGTCCTTCGGCGCGATCCCGCTTCATCTCCATGAGCAGGACGTGAAGGGCGAGGTGAAGAAGCTCACCGAAGGGCGCGGCGGCGTGGACGTCTCGATCGACGCGGTGGGCCACACCGACGTGCTCGATATGGCGATCCGCCTGACGCGCGCGTGCGGGCGCGTGCAGTGCATCGGGATCTATGCCGAGCGCGGAGAAATCCATCTGGGCCTTGCGTGGCTGAAGTCGCTCACGGTCAGGGGCGGGCAGGCGAACGTGATCGCCCACCTTGATCCGGTGCTCGAGATGCTCGCGGACGGGCGCCTGGATCCGACGGCGCTCGTGACGCATCACATGAAGCTCGAGGAGGCCCCCGAGGCGTATGAGATCTTCAACCGGCGCGAAGCGCTGAAGATCGTGCTCACGCCATGAGCGCGCCGACCGCGAACGAGATCAAGCTCCCCGACGCGCTCGGCCCCGAGGCCCGCGCGTGGCTTGGGGCAAACCCGCTGCAACAGCTCGTGATCGGCGACGAGCGCGCGGCGGCGGCCGACGGCGCGAGCTTTCAGACGCTCGACCCCGCGACGGGCCGGCCGATCGCGAACGTGGCGCAGGCCGGTCCCGAGGACGTGGACCGCGCTGTGCGTGCCGCGCGCACGGCGCTCGAGTCGGGGCCGTGGGCGAGCATGGCCCCTTCGGCGCGCGGCGCCCTGATCGAGGACCTCGCACGCTCCCTGCGCGAGCACGCGCTGGAAATCGCGCAGCTGGAAGCGCTCGACAACGGCAAGCCCGCCAAGCTCGCCGAGGTCGTGGACGTCGATCTGTCCGCGACGCACCTGAGCTACTTCGCGGGCTGGCCCACGAAGATCGAGGGCGCGGTGCTGCCGGTGAGCGCGCCGAACATGCTCTGCTACACCCGCCGCGAGCCCGTGGGCGTGTGCGCGCAGATCGTGCCTTGGAACTTCCCGCTGCTGATCGCGATCTGGAAGCTCGCGCCGGCGCTCGCGGCGGGCTGCACGGTCGTGCTGAAGCCCGCGGAGCAGACGCCGCTCGTCGCACTGCGCCTCGCGGAGCTGGCGCTTGAGGCGGGGCTACCGCCGGGGGTGCTGAACGTGCTGACCGGCGACGGCTCGACGGGTGCGGCGCTGGTCGAGCACCCCGACGTCGACAAGGTCACGTTCACGGGCTCAACCGTCGTGGGGCGCGAGGTTGGTGCGAAGGCCGGGCGCGACCTGAAGCGCGTGACGCTCGAGCTGGGCGGCAAGTCCGCCGCGATCGTGCTGCCCGACGCCGATGTGGACCAGGCGGTGAAGGGCGCCTACCAGGCGATCTATTACAACTCGGGCCAGGCCTGCAACGCGGGCTCGCGCCTGCTCGTCCCCTCCGAGCGCTACGACGAGGTCGTGGGCGCGCTGGCCGAGCGCGCCGCGCGCAGTCGCCTCGGGCCGGGCCTGCAGGCCGACACCCAGCTCGGTCCGCTCGTCTCGGCCGCGCAGCTGCAGCGCGTGCTCGGCTACATCGAAAGCGGCCGCGAGGAGGGGGCGGAGGTTGTCACGGGCGGCGGCGCGACGCTCGCCGAGAGCGGGGGCTACTACGTCGAGCCGACGCTGTTCAGCGCGACCTCGGACGAGCTTCGGATCGTGCGCGAGGAGATCTTCGGACCCGTGCTCGTCGCCTCGCCTTACGAGGACCTCGACGAGGCGATCGCGCGTGCGAATGCGAGCGAGTACGGCCTCGCGGCGGGGATCTGGACTAAAGATCTGAGCGCAGCTCACAGCGTCGCCGCGCGCCTGCGCGCTGGCACGGTTTATGTAAACCGATGGGGGACGAGCGATCCGGCGGTGCCGTTCGGCGGCGTAAAGTCCTCGGGCGTGGGTCGCGAGCATGGTCGTGAGGGTTTGGATGGATATCTCGAGACGAAGACCGTCTGGACGGCGCTGTGAGTAGCGACGATCTGTGGCAGCGGGGTCTCCAGATGCGCACGCGCGTGCTTGGCGCCGAGTACGTGCAGAGCGCCACGTCCGACCCCGAGGACGCGTTCCGGCCGCTGCAGGAGCTGGTCACAGAATTCTGTTGGGGCTCGGTTTGGACGCGCCCGCAGCTCGACCCCCGCACGCGCAGCATGCTCACGCTCTCGATGCTGATCGCGCGCGGCCAGGAGCACGAGCTGAAAATGCACCTGAAAGGCGCGCTGAACAACGGCTGCACGCAGGAAGAGATCGTCGAGCTGATCGTGCACAGCGCGATCTATTGCGGCGTTCCCGCGGCGATCTCCGCAGCGCGGATCGCGCGCGAAGTGTTCGCCGAAGCTGAGGGCTGAGATGGAGCGCGCGCCGCTCGGCCTGCTCGGCCTCGGCGCGATGGGCTCGCGCATCGCCGCACGCCTGCTCGCCGGCGGCTGGGCGCTGTCGGTACACGACCCGAACGAGCGGGCCGTCGCGGCGGCGCTCGCGCTCGGCGCCGAGCGCTGTGACTCCGCCACGCAGGTCGCCGAGCGCGCCGAGGTCGTGCTGCTCAGCCTGCCCACGCCAGAGGTCGTGCGCGAGGTCGCGGGCCAGCTGAGCCGCGGGGGCGCGACCCGCATATGCGTCGATCTCTCGACTACCGGTCCCGCGGTCTCACGCGAAGTTGCCGAGTCACTTGCCGCCACCGGCATCGCTTTGCTTGACGCGCCCGTCAGCGGCGGCATCGCCGGCGCGGAGGCGGGCACGCTCACCGTCATGGCCGCTGGCAGGGACGAGACACTCGCGGCCGTGCGCCCGCTGCTCGACGAGCTCGCGCGCAACGTCTTCCACGTCGGCGCCGAGCCCGGGCTCGGCCAGCTCGCGAAGGTGATCAACAACCTGCTCTCGGCGACCGCGCTCGTCGCCAGCGGCGAGGCGGTCGCACTCGGTGTAAAGGAAGGGCTTGACGCGCGCGTGCTGCTCGACGTCCTGAACGCGAGCAGCGGGCGCAACTCGGCCACGGCGGTCAAGCTGCCCGACGCGGTGCTGACGCGCTCCTTCGACGTCGGCTTCGCGCTCTCGCTGATGAACAAGGACGTGCAGATTTGCCTGCGCGAAGCGCGCGCCGCCGGGCTCGATCTGCCGATCGGCGAAGCCGTAGCGGATGCTTTCGCCGAGGCCGACGCGCGGTCGGCTCAGGGCGCTGATTGCACAGAGATCGTCGCGCTCATCGAGCAGCGCAGCGGCACGATCATCTCCTCATAAAAATCAAAAAGTCACCAGCTGATCTCAGCCAGGCGCTCGCCCACGATGATCCTGCCCGCGGCCTCGATCAGCGCGAGGTGGGAGAACGCCTGGGGGAAGTTGCCAAGGTGGCGTCCCGTGCTCGTGTCGAACTCCTCCGCGTAGAGGCCGAGCGGCGAAGCGATCCGCAGCAGCCGCTCCATCAGGTCGCGGGCGCGCTGCTGCTCGCCGATGATCGACAAGCCCGAAACGAGCCAGAACGAGCAGATCAAAAAGCTGCCCTCCTCGCCGTGCAGCCCGTCGTCGGTCTCCTCGGTTCGGTAGCGCAGCACGAAGCCGTCCTCGGTGAGATCGTCGGCGATCGCGAGCACGCTCTTGTGCAGGCGCTCGTCGCCTGCGGGCAGGAAGCCGAAGAGCGCCGCGAGCAGGTTCGACGCATCGAGCGCATCGGTCTCGTAGTGCTGGCGCAGCACGCCGTCCTCGCGCAGGCCATGGCCCAAGATGTCCTCGCGGATCTCCTGCGCCGTCGCGGTCCAGGCTTGCTCGGACTCGCCGTCGCCGCGGATCGCCGCGAGTTTCGACGCGCGGTCGAGCGCGACCCAGCACATCAGCTTCGAGGAGACGTAGTGGCGCGGCGCGCCCCGCGCCTCCCAGATCCCCTGGTCGGGCTCGCGCCAGATCTCGGTTGCGCATTTGACCTGGGCCTGCACGAGTGGCCACAGCCGCCGGGGCAGGCGCTGGCTTCGGTGTGTGTGCAGCGCGATCGAGTCCAGCGCCGCGCCGTACACGTCGTTCTGGCGTTGATTGAACGCGCCGTTGCCGATCCGCACGGGCCGTGCGCCCGCGTAGCCTGAGAGGTCGTCGCGCGTCGACTCCGTTAGATCGCGCCGTCCGTCGATCCCGTACATGATCTGCAGCGCCCCGTCCTCGTTGCACTCGAGGTCCGCGACGAACTGCATGAACTCATCCGCCTCCCAGTCGAGGTCCAGGTAGTGCAGCGCTTTCAGCGTGAACGTCGAGTCGCGCAGCCACGTGTAGCGGTAATCCCAGTTGCGCTCGCCGCCCGGCGTCTCGGGCAGCGAGGTTGTCAGCGCCGCGACCGTCGCCCCCGTCGGCATGTACGTCAGACCCTTGATCGTCAGCGCCGAGCGCTGGATCGGCTCACGCCAGCGGTGATCGGGGATCCGCGCTCGGTCTAGCCACGTACGCCAGAAGCCCGCGGTGTTCGCGAGTCGTTCATTGGCCTCATCGAGCGTCTGCGGCGTCGTCAGCCCCTCAGCCCAGGAGAGCGCGCAGAACACCTGCTCGCCGCGTTTCAGCACGTGTCGCGCGCGCACCGTGTCGCCCTCGATCCCGACCGATAGATCCGTGCGCAGCCTGATCTGCTGCCCCGCGCCTTCTGCGTCCGCGCAGTGCTCGTCCTCGCCCAGCTTCCACTGCGCGGGCTCGCGCCCATAGTCGAACACCGGCGAGCAGCGCAGCTCCATCTCGACTTCTCCGTCGACGCACAGAGCGACGCGCACCAGCATGTGTTGGCCGTCCTGGTCGGTGGGCGGGCGTGTGTGCGGCGTAACGTGGTCCTCGCCGAGACGCGGGCCGAGGATCAGCGCGTCGCGCACGATCGCCCAGCCGCCGCCCGTGCGCCACGAGGTGAGCATGATGTTCGTGCCCGGCTCATAGGAGCGCGCCGAGGGGACATTGATCCCGAACGGGCCGAAGCGGAAGCTGCCCGCCTCGCGGTCCAGCAGCGCTCCGAACACGCTCGGCGCGTCGAAGCGAGGCACGCACAGCCAGTCCACGCTGCCGTCCGGCGCCAGCAGCGCGCCGGTGTGGCAGTCCGAGAGGAACGCGTACTCGGCGATCGGCGGAAATGGGGAGGGCATCGCCGCGCTTTGCGGCGCCCCCGAGTTGCGTTCTGCCGCCACGGGCGAACTATATGGCCGCCGTGCGCGGCCGGGCTTCTACTCGGCGTCCTCGTCCGCGAGGAACTTCTCCGCCAGGCGATAGCGGCGCGTCTCGGGGTCGCGCTCGATCAGCTTGGCCGCCAGCAGCGTCGTCACGTAGCGGTGCGTCGCGCTCGGGCTCATGTCCAGGCGGCGGGCGAGCTGGGCCACGCCGAGCGAGGTGCCGTCGCGGGGGAAGCACGCGAGCACTAGCAGGCCCGCCAGCAGCGAGCGCGAGAGGCGGCGTTCGTCCGCCTCGGCCAGGCTCAGCAGCTCGTCCACGTTCGCCGAGAGTCCTGAGTCCGCGTCGCCGTCCAGGCCCGTGAGCAGGGTGGAGGGAGCGCCGGTCGCATCCGCCGCTCGCAACACCTGCGCAATCTGCGTTCTCGACAACTCGAGGACGATCCGGCCCTCGTCAGGGCCACCCTCGACTGGGTCCATGTCCGGTATACGTAGTCGAAGTACATACGGATCACGAAAAAGTTCTGAGTGTCGATATTAATCGAACTCTTATGATTTATATACCCCAAACGGGGTAGGCCCGCTATTTGAAATAGGCAGACTTGGCGGAGTGCCGTGACTCGGCGGCTCTTGCCGGCTCAGCGGCGCTCGGGCGAATGCTCGGGATAGGTCTCGCGCAGCCAGATGAGGGTCTCCCGTAGTCCCTCCGCGTAGTTGACCCGTGGCTCCCAGCCCAGTGTCTCGCGCGCTCTGCGATTGCTGAAGTCCTGGTTGCAGCCGAGCACTTGCACGGCTTGGCGCGAGAGCAGGGGAGGGGCGCTGAGGCCGGTCGTCCGGCGCAGCAGGCGGTAGCCGTGCTCGAGTGAGAACCCCACGCCGTTCGCGAACCAGAACGGCATGCTCCAGCGCACCTTGCCGTAGCCGAGGCCTTCGGCGAGCGAGTCGGTGAACTCGCGCCAGGTCACCGACAGGCCATCGCTCACGTTGAAGGTTTGACCAGGCGCGTCCTCATGGCGCAAGGCCAGCAGCGCAGCGTCGATCAGGTTGTCTACATAACAAAGCCCCGCGATTGCGCGGCCGCCGTCGACGAGCAGCATGTTGCGCGCGCGAATCGCGCGCGCGATCTCGCCGACGACCTCACGTGAGCCGGGGCCGTAGACCGTCGCCGGACGCAGGATCACCGCTTGCAGCTCGTGCGCCTCTTGGGCGCGGCGGACCTCGGCCTCGGCGTCAAGCTTCGTCTGCGCGTACCAGTTGCTGAAGCTCCCCGGCGCGAAGTCCTCCTCGATCGCCGCGTCGCTTGGGTGCCCATAGACGTCGGTCGTGCTGAAGTGGATGAAGCGCTTCACCGACGCGCCGACCGAAGCCTCCAGCAGGCTGCGCGTGCCCTCGACGTTCGTGCGCGTGATCTCCTGCGTCGTGGCCCAGTCTGTGACCAGCGCGCCGCAGTGGAACACGTAGTCGCAGTCCTTCACCGCGCGGGCCAGCGAACTCGCGCTCGTCAAATCGCCCGTAG
>DATJOE010000153.1:0-3726 GCA_035507305.1 Solirubrobacteraceae bacterium
CCCTTCGGGCTGAACGTCGAGAGCGTCTCGATACGCAGTGTCGAGATCGAGGCCTCCGTGCGCCTCGCTGCCCGGCTAACGGCCGAGCTCCGCCGCTAGAAGCTCGGAGCGTCCGGCCTCCAGGCGGGACCACTGGGCGGTTGGACGCCCGTTGCTGCGTAGGTGGGACATCACGGTCGACTGCAGCCAGCCGGCGGGCGAGTCCTCCCAGGTCCCCTGGCGGCCGTAGACGCTCAGGTCGAGCAGTCCGTAGCTGTAGTCCATCGCCTCGACGCCGCGGCGGGTGGTCCAGTAGGTCTCGAAGACCCTGTTCCCGTCGCGCAGACGTGCGTGCAGCCCTCGCACTGCTCGGCCGCCGGGTGGCCGTTCCACCACATGAAGTAGTAGGCGATGAGCTGCCGGCGGCCCTCGAAGGCGTCCAGCAACGTCAGCGGGCCGTTCGGACCGGTCAGCGGGAGGCTGGGTTCATCTCGACCATCGGGAGGCGGCGGCGGGCCGCGGCGATCGCGTCGCCCTCGCGTGTGTGCGCCTTCTCGCGGACCCGAAGGGCATCGAGCTCGGCTTGAGGCTTCGGCGAGCTGCCTGGAGGTCACCAGCGCGATCGTCGTGCTGGCCCGTGACCGCCGGAGCGGCCCGGGCCAGTACTGTGGCGGGCGTTCACGCAGCGATGGGCTCGGCGGGTAGGAGCGCGGCGTTCTGGCGCTCGAGCTCCTTGGCCGCGCTCTCGCGCCAGCTCTCGGCCTGCATCTGTGAGAACGGGTCGGGGAAGATCTCCTCGTCCCCGTTTTCCACGCCGTCGAAGATTGCCTGGGCGACAGCCTCCGGCGAGGTCTTCGGGATCGGCAGGTCTCGGATCATGTCGGTGTCGATCGGACCGGGCAGGACGGCGTGGACCGTCACGCCCTGGCTGGCCAGGAGTGCGCGCAGCGACTGCGTCACCGAGAACGCTGCGGCCTTCGAGGCCGAGTAGGCCGGGAGCACGGGCACCGCGGCGAAGGCGCCGATCGAGACGACGTTGACGATGCGTCCCCTGCTTTGCGTCAGCGACGGCAGCAGCGCCTGTGTCACCATCAGCGGGCCGTAGACGTTGACGTCGAAGTGCTGCTCGAACGCGGCCCGGCTGCTGAGGTCGTCGGGCAGCGACACGCCGGCGTTGTTGATCAGGACGTCGAGCGAAGCGACGCTCTCGACGCCCCGCTGGATCTGCGCCCAGTCGGTCACGTCCATGGTCACGGGCGTGACGCGATCATCCGGGTGGGCGAACGGCTGGCGCGAGGTGGCGTACACCCGCTTTGCGCCCCGCTGGAGGGCTTCCTCGACGAGCGCTTGTCCGAGGCCGCGGTTGGCCCCGGTGACCATGACTGTCTTACCTTCGATGGATGTGGTGGACATGGCTGCGTCTCCTTGTGTTCGTTGGGTTCTTGGTGGTGCGTTGGATTGGGTCAGCTGGTCGCGGCGAGCGCCGGCTCGACCGCGCCGACGGCGCTGGTGTGTGCCACCTCGACGGGGTGGTTGCGGCGGACGAGAGCAAGGGTCACCGGGAGGGCGAGCAGCGCGATGCCTCCGAGCAGCCAGAGCGCGTGGTGGTAGCCGGCGGCGAGCGCCGCAGGGCCGGCGGCGCCGGTGCGCAGCAGCGCCTTGGTGTTGCTTGCGGCGACGCTCGAGGCGACCGCGATCCCGAGCGCCGCTCCGAGCTGTATGGACGTGTTCATCAGCCCGGACGCGAGACCGGCCTGGCGCTGGCGGACACCAGCGAGCACGGCGATCGAGATCGGGATGAACGAGAACGCCGTCCCGGCGCCTGCGAGCACGAACGGGCCGGCGAGATTCTCCAGGAAGTGCCCGTGAACCGGGATCTGGGTCCCCCAGATCACCCCGGAGGCGACGAGGCACGCACCGATCCCCAGCGCGACTTTCGGTCCGCGACGGGTGACCAGCCGTTGGGAGACGCCGGCGAACACGATCGACGGCACCGAGCCCGACATCCACGCCAGCCCTGTCTGGAGCGCGCTGAAGTGGAGCACCTGCTGCATGTACAGCGTGCCGATGAACAGGAACGCGAAGAAGCTGCCGCCGATCAGCAGACCGGCGGTGATCGCCCCGGTGAGCAACCGCAGACGGAAGATCGACAGCGGCACGATCGGCGACTTGCTGCGGCTCTCGATCACCACGAACGCGACGAGCAACACGACCGCCGCAGCGAGCAACGCGACCGTGCGCGCAGCACCCCAGCCGTACTGCGGCGACTGCGAGATCGCGTCCGCGAGCAGCACCAGCCCGCCGGTGCCGGCGAGCGCGCCCGGCAGGTCAAAACGCCGGTTGGCCGTGCTGCTCGCGCCGCGGGGCAGCAGCCTGGGGGCGAGCGCCAGCGCGAGCGCGCCGATCGGAACGTTGAGATAGAAGATGTACTGCCATCCGAGATAGCGGGTGATCAGTCCACCGGTGAGCAGCCCGACGGTCCCGCCGGTCGCGCCGAGCGCGCCCCAGATCCCGAGCGCCTTGTTGCGCTCAGGGCCCTCGTCGAAGATGCTGGTCACGATCGACATGGCGGTCGGGAGCATCACCGCGGCGCCGAGTCCCTGGATCGCTCTGCTGCCGATCAGGACCGCGTCGCTCGGCGCGAGCGCGCACGCGAGCGACGCGGCCCCGAACACGCCGAGCGCGCTCATCAGGACGCGGCGGCGCCCGAACAGATCGGCGATGCGGCCGCCGAGAAGCAGGAACCCGCCGTAGGCGAGCGCGTACGCGGTGACTACCCACTGCAGGCTCGTCACGCTAAAGCGCAGGTCGCGGCCGATCGTCGGCAGCGACACGTTGACGACCGTCAGATCGACGCAGGTCATGAAATAGGCCACCGCCAACAGCGCGAAGGCGCGCCAGCGGTTGATGTGTGGTGTGGTGGGCGTCATCTGCGAGCTCCTCGGTCGGTCGGTTGCCGGCAATTCCTCGTTGTTGATGGAGATACGAGGAGCAGCCGGAATCCATCGCTCGCGCCATGACGCGTTTTCGCGCGCTGCCCAGTGAACGCGACCGCGCGCCACCTCCTGCTCAGCGCGTAGCACGCGTGAGGAGGCACGTCGATCGCCGCTGCCGCTTGCCGCCCTCGACCGTGATGCCGGCGCTCGCCGGCGGCCTGCGAGCGGGCCCGCCCTCCGGCGTTACCGGTGCGCTTGCCCGGTCTCCAGCGTGCGCTTGATGACGCCGAGCGCCTGCTCCATCAGCGATGCGGCGCGATCGGCGAGCTCATTCGGGAGAAAATCGGCGATCCACACGAACCGGCTGCGACCTGCTGCGTCCGCGAACACCTGGGCGGAGGCGTTGTGATGGATGTAGGGCGGGTCGGCGATCGACCACACGAGCCTTCGCGCATCGTCATCGAGATCAACCAGTCGCTCGCGCAGCACGCTGCCGTTGGAGAAGGTGACGATCCGGTCCCCGCCGTCGAGACGCGCCTCGGTCGCGAAACCGGGCACGAGCCGCTCATGCAGCGCTCCCCAATCGCGCAGCGCCTCCCAGACGCTCTCCGCGCTCGCATCGATCACGATCTCCTTGCGAATCGAAGCCATCGCCGGCAGATCATGCCCGAAGCGGCAGCCCGAAGCGCTCGACCATCGACGGCGTGCGAAAGTGGATGATCTCGCTGAGCAGCTCGCCCTCAAGCGTCAGGACGGTTACGCCATGCGGCGCGTAGACGCCCGAGCTGTCGAGCTCGTAGGCGCCGACCGC
>DATJOE010000154.1:0-2530 GCA_035507305.1 Solirubrobacteraceae bacterium
ATCGTCGCCGAGCTCGGCGCGATGCGCATCTCCGAGGAGATCGACGCGCTCGAGGTGATGGGCATCAACTCGATGACCTTCCTCTGCGCCACGCGCCTGCTCGCTTCCTGGCTCGTGCTCCCCTTCATGTATCTCGCCGGGATCGGCGCCGCCTTCCTTGCCTCCTATATCGCCGTCGTGCAGCAGATCGGGTATGTGTCCTCCGGAGGCTATTTCCTCATTTTCTGGCAGTTCCAGAATCCACCGGATTTCCTCTATAGCCTCGTCAAGGCCATGTTTATGGCCACCGCTATCGTGCTTGTAGCGTGCTACTACGGCTACAACGCAAGCGGTGGACCCGTCGGAGTGGGGAGAGCCACGGCCAAGTCCATGGTCCTCAACCTGGTGCTCGTGCACGTGATCGGCATGCTCGGCACGCAGATCTTCTGGGGCGCCAATCCGCGCGCCCCGATCGGGGGGTGAGCTAGGCGATGACCCCCGACCAGCAGCCGCCCGGGGGACACGGCGATGCCCACGGCGCCGACGAGTCCTACGAGGAGATCGAGCACCACACCGCGCCCACGCAGGAGGGCGGCGAAAGCGACTTCGCGCCCGCCGAGGAGCCCGCGAGACCGGGCGGAGAGCCCCTCGTCGCGCCGGCCGCCGACGGTGCTGCCGGTTCGGGCACGTCGTTCAGTGTGCGCGACCGCGAGCGCGCACAGCATGAGGAGGCCGACGAGTTCGAGTTCCACACCGGCACGCTGCGCCCGTCCGAGAACCCCGACGCGATCGAGTTCATCGACGTGCACAAGGCGTTTGGGCGCAACCACGTCCTGCGCGGGTTGAACATGGGCCTGCCCGAGAACCAGATCTCGATGATCCTCGGTCCCTCGGGTACCGGCAAGTCCGTCTGCATCAAGCACATCGTTGGCCTGCTCTACCCCGACGAGGGCGACGTGCTCGTTCACGGCGTCTCGATCCCCAGCCTGTCCGACGCCGACCTGTTCGAGACCCGCAAGAAGTTCGGGGTCCTGTTCCAGGATGGGGCGCTGTTCGGCTCGCTGAACCTATACGACAACGTCGCCTTCCCGCTGCGCCAGCACACCGAGAAGGGCGAGGACGAGATCGCCGAGATCGTCAACCGCCGGATGAGCGAGGTCGGCCTTGGCGGTGAGGGCGAGAAGATGCCCAATCAGCTGTCCGGAGGGATGCGCAAGCGCGCCGGTTTCGCGCGTGCGCTCGTGCTCGACCCCGAGATCGTGCTGTTCGACGAGCCCGACTCCGGTCTCGACCCAGTGCGCACCGCGCTCCTTTGCGAGCTGATCAAGGAAATCCACGCCGAGAACGGCGGCTGCTACGTCGTGATCACTCACGACATCATGAGCGCGCGGCGCGTCGCCGAACACATCTCCGTGCTGTGGAAGGGGCGGATCGTCGAGACCGGCCCCGCCGAGGAGCTGTTCGCCTCCGAAAACCCGTTCGTGCGGCAGTTCCTCGCCGGCGAAAGCGCCGGACCGCTCGGCATGGAGTGACGAAGCGCGGCTTGCGCGTCGTCTCCCCGCCCCCGGTTAGCCTTCATCTGTGAACGCAGCGCGTCTGTTCTCGTCGCTGGCCGGCGCTGCCGCGCGTCGGCCGCGCCTCGTGGTCGGCGTCGCGATCGTGCTCGCCCTCGCGGGCGCTGCGCTCGCGCTGCGCCTGAAGCCCACCGCCGCGACCAGCTCGTTCGTCTCGAGCTCCAGCGCCGAGTACAAGGACACGCAGAGCTTCTACCGCCAGTTCGGCGAAGAGCCCGTCGAGGTGCTCGTCAAAGGAGATCTGCAGCAGCTCGTACTCAGCGAAGACCTCAACCGCCTAGTCGGCCTGGAGGGCTGCCTCTCGGGCAACGTTCCGCAGGCGGCGCTTGCGAGCGCGGGTGGGGTGAACGGGCCTTGCGGCAAGCTCGCGAAGGACCACCCCGTAAAGGTTGTGTTCGGGCCGGGCACGTTCGTAAACGAGGCTGCTAACCAGATCGACGAACAGCTCGTCGCCCAGAGCAAGCAGACCGAAGTTCAGGCCAAGCAGGCGCAACGCGTCGTCACGCAGGCTGCTCTCAAGCGTGGTCTCGGCGCCGAAGAAGCTCGCAGGCTCGGCGAACAGGCGCGCAAGATCACGACCGCGCGCTTCCAGGAGGGACTAGTGACGCTGGCGTTGCAGTACGGGCTGACCTCCAAGCCGAGCCTCGACAATCACGATTTCGTCACCTCGCTCGTGTTCGACTCGACCAAGCGCGCCGGCACGCCCAAGCAGCGCTTTGCCTATCTGTTCCCCGGCCGCGACGCCGCGCTGATCTCCGTGCGGATGCGCGCCGGGCTCAGCGAGTCTCAACGCGCGCACACGATCGACCTGATCCGCCGGGCGGTCGAGATGCCGCAGTGGCATCTGCGTCATGGCGAGCGCTACCTCGTCACCGGCGTGCCCGTGATCGTCTCCGATCTCACCGACTCGATCACGCACTCGCTCGAGCTGCTGCTGATCGCGGTGCTGCTCGTGATGGCCGCCGCGCTCGGGCTCG
>DATJOE010000155.1:0-30366 GCA_035507305.1 Solirubrobacteraceae bacterium
GAGCCTGCGCGAGCCGAACGCCTGCTGAGCGCTCGCGGCTGGCGCTGCCTGCACCCTGGGCGCTCGGGACGGCGGAGCCCGAGATGAGCCCCCTAAAGCTGTGGCGCGCCTCGATCGCGCTGCACGGCCGAGGTCACCAGCGCATGGCCAGGTTGCTGCAGCGCCTGAACACCCTGATGTACGGTAACTCGCTCTCGCCCCGGGCCACGGTCGGCCCCGGGCTGTGGTTGGGTCACCACGCCTTCGGCACGGTCGTGCAGGAGAACGTGAGGATCGGCGCCGACGTGACGATCTGGCACAACGTGACGCTTGAAGCCGGCGGCGATTCGGCGAGCAGCCTGACGATCGAGGACGGTGTGAAGATCGGCGCGAGCGCAGTGATCGCCGCGCGCCCCGGGCAAGCGCTGCGGATCGGACGGGGCGCCCGCGTGGGCGCGGGCGCGGTTGTCAACGAGGACGTGCCCGACGGCGCGACAGCCGTCGCGGCGCGCACGCGCGTGATCGAGGCCGAGACGGACGAGGTATAAGTTTTCTCAAGGCTGCTGTTCGAGGACCCGCGTGGGCGCGCAGAGAACCTGAGCGCCGGGCGGAACGTCACGGCTGACCACGACGCGCGGGCCGATCCGCGCGCCGCGGCCGATGCGCAAATCGGCGCGATGCGGCGTGATCACCACGGCGCCGGTGCCGATCGAAACCTCGTCCTCGACGACCACTTTGTATGGGGCTTTCGAGCCCGCCCTGACCGCGATCGTGACCCCGTGGGCGATGCTCACGCGCTCGCCGATCTCCACGTTGGAGTGGATCACAGTGCCGAGCGAGCGATTGCCGAGCACGATCCCTTCGCCGACCGAGGCCGTCGAAGGAAGTGAGTTGTGGTAGAGCGCGGCGTTCAGGCTCTTCAGCAACCGCGCTAGGCGCCGATGCCCGCGCTTGCGCAGCGCGATCGACAGCAGCCACAGCCGTTCAGGGCTCACCGCGCTCAGAAGCGGTCGCCGCCGACCGCGCGCAGCTTAGAGCGGTCGTGCGTGGCGCGAATCCGGCGGATCGTGCCCGAACGGGTGCGCATCACCAGCGACTCGGTCGTCGCGCCGCCCGCGCTCGGATAGCGCACGCCTTGCAGCACGTCGCCGTCGGTGACACCGGTCGCGGAGAAGAACACGTCTTCACCGGAAACGAGATCGTCGCGCGTGAGCACCCGCTCGAGGTCATAGCCGCCGTCGAGCGCAGCCTTGCGCTCGTCCTCATCGCGCGGCCACAGTCGTCCGAGCAACTGCCCACCGAGGCACTTCACCGCAGCTGCGGAGATCACGCCCTCGGGCGTGCCGCCAATTCCCCAGAGCAGGTCGACCGGCGAGCGCTCGGTGACCGCGAGCAGCGCGGCGGAGACGTCGCCGTGAGCGATTAGGCGCACGCGCGCGCCCGCGTCGCGGATCGCTTTGATGCCTTCCTCATGGCGCGGGCGGTCGAGCACGACGACCATCACGTCGCCGACGACCGTGCCCTTGCGCTCGGCGATCAGCTTCACGGTCTCGCCCAGCGGCCGGTCGAGGTCGAGTAGGTCGGCGATCTCCGGGGAGCCCGCCATCTTTTCCATGTAGACGATCGGGCCGGGGTTAAACATCGTCCCGCGGCTGGAGAGCGCGATCACCGACAGGGCGCTCGGCATCCCGTGAGCAGCGAGCGTCGTGCCCTCGAGCGGGTCGACCGCGATGTCCACCTCGGGCGGAGTGCCATCGCCGATCTGCTCGCCGTTGTAGAGCATCGGCGCCTCGTCCTTCTCCCCCTCGCCGATCACGACCACGCCGTCCATCTGCACCGACTGCAGCATGTAGCGCATGCCGTCCACCGCGGCTTGATCCGCGGCCTCCTTGTCGCCCAGGCCAACGAGCGGCGCGGCCGCAAGGGCGGCGGCCTCGGTGACACGCACGAGCTCGAGCGCGAGGTTGCGGTCCGGGCGCTGATGGGTGGGATCGGGGCTCAAGGGCGCGGACAACCTATACCAGCGGCGAGGTCACTAGGATCGTGGCGTGAGCGACGCCGCCCTCACCGTCGAAGCCCGCATTCCCAGCGCGCTGAGGGCACCGGTCGCCACGATGCTCGCGCGTGCCTCGGAGGAGTCCGTCGCCGAGCGCGTGCGCCCGAATGGGGAGCGCCCCGCTGACCCGACGCTGTGGGCGCCGGAGGGCACCCCCGAGGTCGCAAACCGGCTCGGCTGGCTGACGATCGCCGAACGCATGCTCACCCAGGCGGATGAGCTGCAGAGCTTCGTTGAGGGCGTGCGCGAGGACGGCATTCGCGACGTGGTCCTGCTCGGCATGGGCGGCTCCTCGCTCGCCCCCGAGGTGCTGCGGCGCACGTTTGGATCGGCCGCGGGCCATCCGACACTGCACGTGCTCGACTCCACCGACGCGGCGACGGTCCGCGCGGTCCAGGGACGGATCGACCCGGCAAAGACGTTGTTCCTCGTCTCCTCGAAGTCCGGGGGTACGATCGAGCCGCTCTCACTATTCGCGCACTTCTGGTCGCTGGTCGGCGAGGGCCAGAACTTCGCGGCGATCACCGACCCCGGCACGGGGCTTGAAAAGCTCGCGCAGGAACACGGCTTTAGGCACGTGTTCGGAGGCGATCCCGACATTGGCGGGCGCTACAGCGCGCTCTCGCCCTTCGGGATCGTCCCCGCGGCACTGATCGGCGCCGACTTCCGCGGTCTGCTGAGCGGCGCCGCGCGCGCCTGGGAGACCGCGCTTCGGCCGACCGGGGACGATGAGCTTTCGAGTGGCGCGGAGTCAGCCGGCGTGTGGATGGGCGCTGCGCTCAGCGCGCTGGCCCGCTCGGGGCGCGACAAGCTGACGTTCGTGATCGACGAGTCGCTGCCGGGCCTCGGCCTGTGGCTCGAGCAACTCGTCGCGGAGTCCACGGGCAAGCAGGGCACGGGCATCCTGCCCGTTGCGGAGGAGCCCCTCGGCGAGCCGGACGTCTATGGCGAGGACCGCGTGTTCGCCTACCTCTATGACCTCGGCGCTCCCAACCCCGATCTCGACGCGCGCGTCCAGGCGCTCAGCGACGCGGGTCACCCGCTACTGCGCGTGCCCACGCATGGCCCGGGCGACCTCGGCCGCGTGTTCCTGCTCTGGGAGATCGCGGTCGCGGTCGCGGGCTGGGGGCTTCAGATCAACCCCTTCGACCAGCCGAACGTGCAACAGGCGAAGGACGCGACAAAGCACGTGCTCGCGGACTTCGAGGCCAAGCACGAGCTGCCCGTCGAGCACCGTGACGGATCGCTGAAGGACCTCTTGGACCCAGCCGCCCCGCCAAGCTACGTCGCGCTGATGGGCTACGTCGAGCCCTCGGATGAGTTCGACGCCGCGGTCGCCGCGCTGCGCGAGTTGATCCGCGCGCACGGCAAGGCGACCACGACGTTCGGCTACGGGCCGCGTTTCCTGCATTCGACCGGGCAGTTCCACAAGGGTGGCCCGAAGGTGGGGCGCTTCCTGCAGCTGCTGTGGGACGGGCCCGAGGACGTGGAGATCCCCGGCGCGGCGTACACGTTCACGACACTGAAGAACGCGGAGGCGATCGGCGACTTCCAGACGCTGCGCGAGGTGGGGCTCCCGGTCGAGCGCGTGCGCCTGCACGGCTCGGACCCCGCCGCGGCGCTGCGCGAGCTGACCAACGAGATCAAGGAGGCATTGTGAGCCAGATCGGCTTCGTCGGGCTCGGCAAGATGGGCGGCAACATGGTGCACCGGATCCACCGCGACTCCGAGCACGAGGTGGTCGCGTTCGACTTCGATGAGAAGGCCGTTAAGCAGGCTGCGAAGAACGGCGCCGCCGGCGCGGGCTCGCTTAAAGAGCTGGTCAAGCAGCTGGCCCCGCCACGGATGGTCTGGATCATGGTCCCCGCAGGAGCGCCGACCCAGGAAACGGTCGACAAGCTCGCGAAGCTGCTCGATCGCGGCGACACGATCGTCGACGGCGGCAACTCCAAGTGGACCGATGACAAGCGCCGCTCCGCGGAGTTGAAAAAACTCGGGATCGAATACGTGGATGTGGGCGTCTCAGGCGGCGTCTGGGGCCTTGAAGTCGGCTACTGCATGATGGTCGGAGGTCCACCGAAAGCGGTCAAACGGCTCGCGCCGATCCTCGACGTGCTCGCGCCGGAGACCAACGAGCAGAGCGTGGCTCAGGTCGGCGAGCGCGGCTGGCTTCACTTCGGCCCCTCGGGCGCGGGGCACTACGTGAAGATGGTCCACAACGGCGTCGAGTACGGCCTGATGCAGGCCTACGCCGAGGGCTTCGACGTGTTCGACAAGTCCGAGTACGAGCTAGACAACGCGAAGATTGCCCACCTCTGGGGCCAGGGCTCGGTCGTGCGCTCCTGGCTCTGCGAACTTGCCGCGCGCGCGTTCGAGCTCGACGGCAACGAGCTGGAAGCGATCGAGGGCTGGACCGCGGACTCGGGAGAGGGTCGCTGGACGATCGCCGACGCGACCGACCACGACGTGCCCACGCCCGTGATCACCGCGGCGCTCTACTCCCGCTTTCGCTCGCGTGGCAATGGCGACTTCGCCGACAAGGTGCTGGCCGCGCTGCGCAACCAGTTCGGCGGCCACGCCGTCAAGGCAGCGCCGAGCGCGAAGGCGGGGACCGGCGGCAAATCCGGGAGCACGGGCAAGCAACGCGGAGCACGCTGAGCGTGGCCGCCCAGCCCGGTCAGCCGACAGCCGAGCCGCAGCCGGAGAACCCACTCACGGCGGGCCTGGAGCGCATGCCGGTCGCGCCGACGACGCTCGTGATCTTCGGCGCTACCGGCGACCTCGCCCGGCGCAAACTGCTCCCCGCGCTCTACAACCTCGCCCACGACGGCGCGTTGCCCGAGCGCTTTCACCTCGTCGGCGTCTCGCGTCAAGAAAAAGCGCACGAGGACTACCGCGCGGAGTGCGAGGAAGCGATCCGCACGTTCTCGCGGCGCACGCCAGACGAGAACGTCCTGAAACGCCTGCTCGACGAGGTCAAATACGTCCCGGGCGTGTTCGATGACGACTCGGTGTACAGCGAGCTGGCGAAGGTGCTCGACGGATTCGAAGACTCCGGTTCAGACCCGCTGAACCGCGCGTTCTACCTCTCGACCGCGCCCGAGTTCTTCCCCGTGATCGTCGAGAAGCTGGGCGACTCCAAGCTCAACGAGCACGAGAGCGCGGAAGTTCGTCTGATCATCGAGAAGCCGTTCGGCACGAGCCTGGAGGAGGCACGCGAGCTGAACCGCCGCGTGCTCGCGATCTTCGAGGAGCAGCAGATCTTCCGCATCGACCACTACCTCGGCAAGGAGACCGTGCAGAACCTGCTCGCGTTCCGCTTTGCGAACGGGATGTTCGAGCCGCTGTGGAACCGCAACTACATCGACTACGTGCAGATCACCGCGGCCGAGGACCTCGGCATCGGCACACGCGCCGGCTACTACGACCACGCAGGCGCCCTGCGCGACCTGATCCAGAACCACATGCTGCAGCTACTCTGCCACGTGGCGATGGAGCCTCCGGTCAGCTTCACTGCCGAAGAGGTCCGCAACGAGAAGGTCAAGGTGCTGCACTCGATTCCGCAGCCAAAGCCGCAAAACGTGGACGAGCTGGCGGTGCGGGCGCAGTACGGGCCGGGGCACGCGGGCGGCGAGGACGTGGTCGGCTACTTGGAAGAGAAAGGCGTCGCGAAGGCCTCGACGACCGAGACCTACGCGGCGATACGCCTAGAAGTGGACAACTGGCGTTGGGCGGGCGTGCCCTTCTACATCCGGACAGGCAAGCGCCTCGCGCGCAAGATCACCGAGATCGCCGTGACGCTCAAGCCGGTCCCCCACCTCGCCTTTTCCGAAGGCGGCTCGCTTGGCGTACAGCCCAACCAGCTCGTGCTCACGGTGCAGCCCAACGAGGGCGTCTCGCTGCGCCTGGGAGCCAAGATCCCGGGTACCAGAATGAAGATCCGGCCCGTGAACATGGAGTTCCTCTACGGCACCTCGTTCCTCTCCCAATCGCCCGAGGCGTATGAGCGGCTGATCACCGACGCGATGCGCGGCGATGCCACGCTGTTCACGCGTAACGACGAGGTCGAGGCGCAGTGGCAGATCTGCGACCCGATCGTCGGTACCTGGGAGGACACGCCCGGCCCGCTGCACCAATATGAAGCCGGCTCGCAAGGACCGTCAGAGGCGGACAAGTTGCTGCTGGACGACCACCGCTGGCGCGCGATCTGATGAGCACAAGCGACGCGGTCTGGAGCGAACAGAACACGACGCCGGACAAGATCGAAGCGGCGCTGCGCAAGCTGCTCGCCGAGCGCCACGCTGAAAGCGAGAGCTTCCTGCCGGCGCGCGTGCTGAACATGATCGCGTTCGTCGAGGATGAATGGAGCGGCGAAATCGCGAATCGTCTGCGCGGCGTGGGCCGGTACGCGGCCTCGCGCCTGATCGTGCTCTCCTATGACCCCAAGCGTCGGCAGATCGACGCGCGCGTGAGCGTCGCCTCCGAGCAGAACCCCGAGCCCGGCCAGCTGGCGGTACTGCGCGAGACGGTAATCGTGCGCGTCGGCGAACGTCATCTTGACGACCTGCTGACGATCGCGGACCCGCTTGTGGTGACCGACCTGCCGACGCTCCTGTGGTCGCCGCATGGCCATCCCGAGGCGGTCGACGAGCTGCTCAGCCTCGCGCAGGCCGCGCTGATCGATTCGATCGACGAGCCGGTCTGGAGAGATGCACTCGATCGTGCCTGCCGGCTCTCCGAGCAGCTTTACGTTGTGGACCTTGCCTGGCTGCGCTCGACGCCCTGGCGCGAGCGCGTCGCGGCCGCGTTTGACCCGCCGACGATGCGCCCCGAGCTACACACGCTGAACGCAGTGACCGTGCGACACCATCCGGACTCGACCGTCGCGGCGATGCTGTTGCTCGGGTGGCTGGCCTCGCGCCTTCACTGGAAGCTCGCCCACGCGGAGATCGTCTCCAGCGACCGTCACGGGGGCGTGCTCGGCGGTCGGGCGCACACGAACGACCACGAGGTCAAGCTCCAGCTGCGCGCGGACGCGAGCCTCGACGTGCCGGGTCTTGCGGGGGTCGAGCTGCACAGCGCCTCGGGTCTGTCGCTGCGCCTGGATCGTGGCCCGGGTGGCCTACATGCCTACCGCGACGACGGCTCGGGCCACGAGCGCGAGTGGACCGTGCTTGGGGCCTCACGCGGGGAGGCCGGGATCCTCGGCGAGGGCATTCGCCAGGCGTTGCTGCGCGACCCCACCTACGGCCCGGCACTCGCCGCTGCGCAGGAGATGCTGCCCGACGGACAGGCGCTCGTGTCATGACGAGCTTGACGACTTGCGCCGACGCGGAGGCCACAGCGCAGCGCGCCGCCACGGAGATCTCGCGCCGCTTGCAAAGCGCGATCCGCGAGCGCGAGGTGGCACACCTCGCGCTAAGCGGCGGCACTACCCCGTCGCGCACCTACGAATTGCTCGCGGGCGAGGTTGCGGACTGGAGCAAGATCGAGGTGTGGTTCGCGGACGAGCGCTGCGTGGGACCCGAGGATCCAGAAAGCAACTATCGCCTAGCGCGTGAAACGCTGCTCGATACTGCGAGCGGGCTGGATGGGGCTCGCGTGCACCGCATGGAAGGCGAGCTCGGCCCCGAGCAGGGCGCCGAGCATTACGCGCAGGCGCTGCAAGCGCACGCGCCGATCGAGGAAGCGGTCGCGGTGCTCGATGTGATCGTGCTGGGGATCGGGCCGGACGGGCACGTCGCCTCACTGTTCCCGGGCGCGCCGACGCTCGAGGTCGAGGACGCGCTGTGTCTGGGCGTGCATGACTCGCCGAAGCCCCCGCCCGAGCGGATCACGCTGAGCCTGCCGGTGCTGCGCGCCGCGCGGCGCTGCGTGCTGCTCGCGACGGGTGCCGGCAAGGCCGACGCAGTCGACGCGATGCTTGGCGAGCCGAGCCGACATGTGCCCGCGAGCCTGCTGCTGCGCGAACGACTGAGCGTGGTCGTTGACGACGCCGCCTCGCCCGAGCCGCCCCGCACCTAGACGCCGAGCGAGCGGGCCACCGTGAACGCATCGCCGACCTCCTAGAGTAGGAGCGCGCGAGCGATGGCCACCGACGCACTCGACAGCAGTCGCGCCTCCGCCGGGGTGGCGCAGGTCCTCGATGGGCTGGAGTACGCCCGCGCGCGCACGTTCGCCCTCGTCGCCCACCTGCAAGACGAGCAGCTCGAGCGGGTCTACTCGCCGATCATGAGCCCACTCGTCTGGGATCTCGGTCACATCGCGGCCTACGAGGACCTGTGGATCGCACACCGCCTCGGCGGGCAGCCGCTCCTGCGGCCCGACCTCGCGGCGCTGTATGACGCGTTCGAGACGCCGCGCGCAGTACGCGGCGAGATCGAGACGCTCGGCCCGGACGAGGCGCGCGATTACATGGCCGAGGTCCGCGCCCGCTGCGCGCAAGCACTCGCTGCCGAGGGCACGGGCGACGGCACAGTCTGCGAGATGGTGATCCGCCACGAGCTGCAGCACGGCGAGACGATGCGCCAGGCGATGACGATCGCGGGGCTGCTCGGCGAGGCCGAGGCCACTGCGCGCGATCGTCCGCTGAGCGCCGAGGCACCAACCGCGGATGCCTGGCTGACGATCCCCGCCGGCCCCTTCTCGATGGGCGCGGAGGTCGATGGTTTCGCGTACGACAACGAGCGCCCGCTCCACGAAGCCCACACCGAGAGCTACCGAATCGCCCGCCACCCCGCGAGGAACGCCGAGCTGGTGGACTTCGCCGAACGCGGCGGGTATCGGCGGCGTGAGTTGTGGTCAGACGCGGGTTGGGACTGGCTGTCCAAGCAGGAGCACGAGCAGCACCCCGCGATCGCAGCCGGGGACCCACAAGCGCCGGCTTGCCACCTCAGCTGGTTTGAGGCCGAAGCGTTCGCGCGCGCGAACGAGGCGCGGCTTCCTAATGAGGCGGAGTGGGAGAAGGCCGCCACGCTGCAAGGATCCGGCCTTCAGGGCGTCGGAAGGGTGTGGGAGTGGACGCAGAGCACGTTCCATGGCTACCCGGGCTTTGTAGCCCATCCCTACCGCGAGTACTCGGAGGTGTTCTTCGGAGAGGACTACCGCGTGCTGCGCGGGGGCTCTTGGGCGACCGACCCACGTGTGGCAAACGCCCGTTTTCGCAACTGGGACCTGCCCCAACGACGCCAGATCTTCGCGGGCGTGCGACTGGTGCGAGACGAAAGCCGAGGAGGAGCGGATGAGGCGCGGCGGCACGACGATCTGCGATAGCGTTCGGCTCCTCGGGACCTGCTGATGGCGTCGCAAACCCCACCGGAGCCGCTCGTGGAGACGGCAATCCGCATCGACTCCCATCTCGACGGCGCGCACGAGCGGTCGCTGGCGGATGACGTGCTCGACGGCCTCACGCGCCCATTCAAGGAACTCCCTCCCAAGCACTTCTACGACGCGCGCGGCGCCGAGCTGTTCGATCAGATCTGCGAGCTACCCGAGTACTACCCGACGCGCGCGGAGCGCTCGATCCTCGAGCAGACCGCGGAGGAGCTGGCGGCGCTGACCGGGGCGGCCGAGCTGGTCGAGCTGGGCTCAGGCACCGCGAGCAAGACCCGCGTCCTGCTCGACGCGCTGCAACAGGCCGGCACCCTGAGGCGCTACATACCCGTCGACGTCACCGAGCAGATGGTGCGCGAATGCGCGGCCCAGCTGACCGAGGAGTACCCGGGCCTTCAGGTCCACGGTGTGATCGGCGACTTTGAGCGTCACCTCGGCGAGGTCCCCGCTTCTGCCGGGCCGCGAATCGTGGCCTTTCTCGGCGGCACGATCGGCAACTTCCCGCCCGGCAGCCGCCGGCGCGTGCTGCGCCAGATTTCCAAGCTGCTCGACCGCGAGGACCACTTGCTATTGGGAACCGACCTCGTCAAGGACCCAGCGGTGCTGCAGGCCGCCTACGACGACGCCCAGGGAGTCACGGCGGAGTTCAACCGCAATGTCCTGCGCGTGCTCAACCGCGAGCTCGACGCCGACTTCGAGCCCGAGGACTTCGATCACGTCGCGCTGTTCGATCCCGAGCACGAGTGGATCGAGATGCGCCTTCGCGCGCGGCGCGAGCACACCACGCTCGTGCGCGAGCTCGACCTGCCGGTCCACTTCGAGGAGGGAGAGGAGATGCGCACAGAGATCAGCGCGAAGTTCACCTCCGAGCGGATCGAGGGCGACCTCGCGGCCGCGGGGCTGGAGCTGGTCCGGCTATTCACTGACCCCGATGGGCTGTTCGCGCTGACGCTTGCGCGCCGCGCTCAGGACAGCTTGTCGTAGCCCCAGAGCGCGACGAGGTCGCGGTCCAGGTACTCACTGATCGCGACGACCTGGTCGCGATGGCGGACGCGTAGCTCGCGCATGAAGCCTTTATCGGCTTCGTCGGGCGGCTGCGGCGGCGCGTAGGCGATCCGCCGGTAAGCCTTCGACAGTGCGCCGCGTCGCACGTTTTTCGGTACCAGTGTGGCTAGCGCTCGCGAGAACGGCCCCGCCTGCTCGGGATTGAAGTCCGCGTGGCGGACCGCGCGACGCAGCCGATGCATTGGCATCGAGCGCACGGTGTTCAGCGGCTTGGTCTCTACCTGCTGCAACGGCAGCGTGTCGTCAACACCAAGGAAACGCTGGACTTCGCGGACGGCCCCCTCGTTGTCGGCGCGGAAGTCGTCGTAGATCAGCACGAGCACCTGCTCCTTGGGGAACGAGGCGTATAGGCGGCGCAGCTGCTCGGCGTAGCGAACGTGCTCGGAGTAGAGCAACTGTGGTGGCAAAAAGCCATCGCCCGCCTGCGCGCGCCGCGTCGGCTCCAGTTCGATCGCGGTGCGGAACTCTTTCTCCCCCTCCTCGTGGGTGGCAACCATCTGCTGGTGAAACGAGCGCAGGAAAGCCGCGGGCTCGCGCAGGATGACGATCATTCGCGCCTGGGGATTCAGCTCGGCGATGCGCTCGGCCGCGGTCGGCGAGCGGATGTACTGGGGCGATGCCTCGCCCGCCAGCTGGTCTGGGAGCGCACCGGAGAACAGCTCCATATAGCGGTCGAGCCGGCCTGGCCAGCTCGGGGTTTCGGGCTGTGAGGGCGGGCGCAGCTCGGGCGCGAAGTAGCGCGGCTCCTTGGCCCGCGGCATGAAGATCTGCGGGTGCTCCTGGAGCATCATGTACAGCGCGGTCGTGCCGCACTTCTGGTGGCCCGCAATGAAGAAGTCCGGCATGCGTCCGGCTCGGTTTGCTGCTCCCTCCATGGGCCGGGAGTCTAGCCGTGGGCCGTGGGCGGGCTTCGGGTAGAGTCCGCGCCCATGGAGATCGCGGGCAAGTCGGCGCTCGTCGTGGGTGGCGCCTCGGGACTCGGCGAGGCCACCGTGCGCGCGCTGTACGAGCGCGGCGCGGTCGTCACGATCGCCGACGTCAACGCCGAGAAGGGCGAAGCCTTGGCGGGCGAGCTCGGGCTTCAGTTCGTGTCCTGTGACGTGCGCGAGGAGTCGCAGGTGCAGGCAGCGGTCGCGAAGGCCGCAGAGGCCGACGGCGGCCTGCGCATCTCGGTCTGCTGCGCGGGCACCGGCTGGGCGCAGAAGGTCGCGGGCTCCAAGGGCCCGCACCCGCTGATGCCCTTCGAGACGATCATCCAGATCAACCTGATTGGCACCTTCAATGCGCTGCGCTTCGCCGCGAGCGCGATGATCGCCACCGAGCCGGGCGAGGACGGCGAACGCGGCGTTTGCATCAACACCGCTTCGATCGCTGCGTTCGACGGCCAGGTCGGTCAGGTCGCCTACTCGGCCTCGAAGGGCGGCGTCGTCGGTATGACGCTGCCCACCGCGCGCGACCTCGCGCAGTACGGAATCCGCGTGAACACAATCGCCCCGGGACTGTTCGACACCCCGCTACTTGCTGCCCTGCCCGAGGAGGCGCGTCAGGCACTCGGCGCCGGCATTCCCTTCCCCCAGCGCCTCGGGCTGCCCGCCGAGTACGCACAGCTCGCTTGCCAGATCGTCGAGAACACGATGCTCAACGGTGAGACGATCCGGCTGGACGGCGCGCTGCGGATGCCTCCGCGCTAAGACGCGCGGGCTATTTGCTTTCCACGACTTCCTGCGTCGCGGTGCAGATCCTGCCGTCGATGCGCACCGGGGGATGAGGCTTCGGGCGCAGCTTGTCGGGCCGAGCTTCGCGGGTTTCGGTGTTCGTGACGACGTGCAGACCGTGAATCTTCTTCGCCTGCTTCTGTGAGGCAGGTTTCTTGCCCACTTCGGAGATCGTCTCGTTCTTCAGCGTGGGAGCCGTTTCTTCGGCGCGCTCTTTGTACAGCCGGGCGAGCACATGCTCGGCCGCACCTGCGAAAGCCGAATCGCGCGATTTCTTCGGGACGACAATGCTCTCCGGCTGGCCGACGCTGACAAGTTCCACTTCACTCGTCGGGATCCAGAAGATGAGCCCAGGCCGGCGGTATTTGGGGAGATTGAGCCGTCCTACGTACACCCGGTCTTTCGTCTGCGTGATGTAGACGCCGCACATCCCGACTTCACTCCCCTTGCGCAGCAGGGCGACGGGCTGCACCTTAGGTTCGTGCAGCGTTCGCGCAATCGTGAGCGCGGCGCCGAACAGCAGTACGGAGAAGAAGACCGAGACGCCGTACAGCACGAACTTGTCGGTCGCGCGTGCGACCAGCACATTCATCGCCGCAAGAAGCGCGACGGCGACGAACAGGACTGCCGCCCATGCCACCTCTTCGACGAAGAAATAGAAGCCGACGCCCACTATCACGAGCGCATAGCCGAGCGCGACCGAGACGGTCCGGACTTCCGGTAGGTCGGAGTCGTCATCGGCGCACGGGGGTCCCGCGAGCTGATCGGCCGCCTGACTGGCCGCAGCACGGTATGCGCGCCCGAGCCTACGTTCGGCTTCGTCCATTGCCGCCTCGACTTCAACGATCCCGGGGTTCTCCGCTACAAGCGCTTCCACCCGCTCCAGCCGGTTGCGAATATCCTCGCGCGCACTTTGGCGTGTCGAACGTTGTTGAATGTCGAGAACCCGTTCTGCGGCGAACGTCCATTCCTTGATCGCCCGCCGGAACTGCTCGCGCGCCTTGGCGGCCTCGGAGCCCGAGGCCGTGAACATCTTCTGCTGCGCCCGGAGCGCACGGTCTCGTGCCTGCTTGACCTTCGCGCGGTGGCGGAAGTCCCGCATCACGAGACCAACGACGTAACTCGCGACGATCAGGGTCCAGATAAGCCAAAGTCCGACCCAGAGGTATTTCAGCGGACTGTGGCCACCTATGAAGAACAGCGTCACGCCCATCTCGGCAACGCCCACGGCGATCAATCCGTAGGCGGTCTGTGGCGTGGCGTTCCCCTCGCTGTTGATCAGGTAGACGACGAGCACGGCGAGCACGGCTCCGAGGACATATGCGCCGAGCGCGAGCGCGCCGATGACCACCAGTTCCTGCTTGGGCACCGCGAGCACGGCTTGCGTCGCGGGCAGGTTGGCGGCGTCAAAGCGGATCCACTCGATCGCTCCGCCAATGATCGCCACGAAGCCAACGAAGCCGATCGCGCTGCCGATCGCC
The DNA here is from genome assembly GCA_035507305.1 of Solirubrobacteraceae bacterium. GTDB lineage: Bacteria > Actinomycetota > Thermoleophilia > Solirubrobacterales > Solirubrobacteraceae > Palsa-744. The sequence continues at coordinate 13,629 of DATJOE010000155.1, forward strand.
GGTAGCGCCTTCCAGGCCAGTTCACTCAGGCGGCCAAGCAGGCCTTCGGAGCTCGCGAGCGGCGCAGCGGCCGCTTTGCCGCTGTCAGGCATCGTGCCCGCCTCTGTGAGTCCCCTGACTCATCCAGCCCCCCGGCCGTCCAGAATCGCCCCGCCACGACTCCAAGAAATGGAATTTCTCGCGGGAGCTTAGCCGCCAGCGCGAAAAAATGCGATCCGGAGGGTCCTCGACCGACATCCGGGCGGCGAGCGCTGTCGGCGCGCGCGCCGCCCGGTGCACGGTGGCTAGTTCAGCCGCTGGACCAGCATCGCCATGCCCATCCCGCCCGCGACGCACATCGACTCGATCCCGTAGGTCCCGTCGAGTGTCTCGAGGTCGTTGATCAGGGTGGTCATGATCCGCGCGCCCGTCATCCCGAACGGGTGGCCGAGCGCGATCGCCCCGCCGAACGGATTCAGCTTCTCCTCGTCGATCCCGAGGTCTTCCTTGCAGGGCACGATCTGTGCCGCGAACGCCTCGTTGATCTCGACCACATCGATGTCGTCCATCTTCATGCCCGTCTCCGCGAGCAGTTTCTGGATCGCCGGGATCGGTCCGAGACCCATGATCTCCGGGCGGATCGCCGCGACCGTCGAGGCGAGGATCTTTACCTTCGGCGTGAGCCCCAGCTCCTTCGCGCGCTCCTCCGAGGTGACGAGCAGCGCCGCCGCACCGTCGTTCAGCGGACAGGCGTTGCCCGCCGTGACCGTGCCGTCCGGCTTGAACGCGGGCGGCAGCTGCGAGAGCTTCTCCACCGTCGTCCCCGGGCGCGGCCCGTCGTCCTTGCTCACGACCTGCTCCGGCACCTGGACCTCATTGCCTTCCTTGTCCATCGTCGTGTGAGCCGGCGCCGTGACCGGGACGATCTCTTTGTCGAAGTGGCCCGATTCCTGTGACTGCACCGCGCGGGCCTGGGAGATCGCGGCCCACTCATCCTGGGACTCGCGGCTGACCTTGCAGCGCTCGGCGACGTTCTCCGCGGTCAGGCCCATCGGGATGTAGACGTTGTAAAGCGAGTTCTCCGAGCCGTCGAGCTGCGGGTGGAATTCGAAGTCCGCCCCTTTGCCCGCGCGCGAGACCGCCTCGACCCCCGCGGCGATGTACGTGTCGCCCTCGCCCGCCTTGATCGCGTGGAAGGCCATCCGCGTCGTCTGCAGCGAGGAGGCGCAGAAGCGGTTCACGGTCGTGCCCGGGACGTGGTGGTCGATCCCCGCGAGCAGCGTCGCGTTGCGGCCGATGTTGTAGCCCGACTCACCCTCCGCGAAGCCGCAGCCCATCATCACGTCCACGACCGAGGAGGAGTCAAGCTGCGGGTTGCGCTCGAGCAGCGCCTTCAGCGGGACGGCCGCCAGGTCATCAGCGCGGACCGATTTCAGCGAGCCCTTCACCGCCCTTCCGATGGGCGTGCGGACTGCATCGACGATTACTGCATCTGGCATCTGAAATCGCTCCTTGTCGGTCGGCCCCGCTGGGAATGCGGGCGGGCGGTTGCGTCGCTCAGCTTATGCGGTCATAGCCCCAAAGCGTCACGAGGTCGCGCCCCAAGTACTCGCTCGCGGCCTCGACCTCGGGCTTGAAACGACGGCGCAGCTCCGCCATGAACTGCTCGTCCGGACGCTTGGCCTCGGTGTAGACCAGTCGCCGCCACAGCCGCTGGAAGCGCTCGCTGTGCAGGCGCGGCGGCAGCAGCAGGTTCGTCGCGCGCAGCAGCGGGCTGCGCGCGTTCGGGTTGCGCCGCGCGACCGTCACCACCCGTGTCAGCTGGTGCAGCGTCAAGAAGCGCACGCCCGGCAGCGTGCCCGAGTCCTCGGCCTGCACCGGGATCTCGGCGTCGTCCACCTCCAGGAAGCGCAGCACTCTGCGCACCGTGCCCTCGTTGTCTGCGCGGAAGTCGTCGTAGATCAGCACGAGCACCTGCTCGGGTGGGAACACGTCGTAGAAGCGCCTCAGCTGCTCGACGTAGCGGACGTGGTCGGAGTAGAGCAGCCCTTTCGCGTTACGCGTCAGGCGCGGGATTCGCTTGCCTTCGCGCCGCGCGGGCTCCAGTTCGATCGCCTTGCGGAAGTCCTTCTGTGTCTCTGAGTAGTTGTGCACGAACTGCAGGTGAAGCGAGCGTAGGAAATCAGCGGGCTCGCGCAGGATCGCGATGATCCGCGCGCCTGGCTGCGCGCTCGCGATCGCGCCCGCCGCGCTCGCCGAGCGCAGGTAGGTGGGCGAGGCTTCGCCGATCTTCTGGTCCGCGCGTGCCCCCGCGAACAACGCGTGGTAGGCGTCTTGATCGCGCGGCGCTTGGTCCGGGCCAAAGCGCTCCATGCCCGAGCGGCGCTGCGGCGCGAAGTAGCGCGTCTCCTTCATCGGCATGAACAGCTGAGGATGGCGGCCGAGCATCCTAAACAGCGAGGTCGTCCCCGACTTCGGGTGACCCACGATGAAAAAGTCCGGCACGCGCCCGCCGCTCGCCGCTGCGCGCCTGTCCTGCTCCCCCGTCGCGGCGCCCCCCCGCGCCTCTGCCCCACCGTCCGCCAAGCTCGCCCCCGTCTACAGATCCAGGCGGCTCACGCCCAGCTCGTCGAAGCCCACGTGATGCGCGAGCTCGTGACGCACCGTGCGCGTGACCTGGTCGCGCAGCAACTCCGGATCGTGGCCGAAGTCGCGGCGCAGCGTGTCGCGGAAGACCACGATCCGGTCGTGGGCGTCGTCGCGCGTGGCGCCGTCGCCCTGGTAGAGGCCATAGGCCCCCGCGCGGCGACCGCCGTCGGAGATCACAACCGCCACGTGCTCCAGCGCGTTGCGCAGCAGGTCGGGCAGGTCGTCCAGCGCGTCGCGGACCAGCTCCTCGAAGTCTTCGTCGTCCAGCGGGTCCAGCTCCATGAACGCGCTTTCTTCGGGATCGACCGCGAGCCCTTCGCGCGCCAGCTCCTCGGACTGACGCACGATCTCGTCGAAGTCGCTCTCGGACTCCGGGTTGCGCCAGTCGGCCATGCGCACCGCCACGAACGCAGCCCCACCCATCAGCACCGCCGCGACGATCACGCCCAGCGCGATGTCCTCCAGCGCTCGCACCACCCCGATCGAGCTGAAGCCCTGCCCCACGACGATCGTCACGAGCCCCAGCGAAAGCGCGATCAGCGCCGCCAGCCCCACCCGGCGGAGATGAGAAGCACTCGCTGGAGGCCGCGAGGAGCGCATTTGACCTATTTCAGCGTACGGCCGATCACGAGCCGTTGAATCTCGTTCGTGCCCTCGTAGATCTGGGTGATCTTCGCGTCTCTCATCATGCGCTCCACGGGGTACTCCTTGACATAACCGTAGCCGCCCAGCACCTGCACCGCGTCGATCGTCACCGCCATCGCGGTGTCTGAGCAGAAGACCTTCGCCATCGAGGAATACTTCGCGCGCTGCGGGTGATGCTGATCGGCCATCGCACACGCCTTGTAAAGCAACTCGCGAGCCGCGGCCGTGTGTGTTTCCATGTCCGCCAGCTTGAACTGGATTCCCTGAAACTCGTTGATCGGCTTGCCGAACTGCCTGCGCTCGCGCGCATAGGCCACCGCGTAGTCGGTAGCCCCCTGGGCGATCCCAACCGCCTGCGCCGCCGCGCCCAGGCGCGTTTTCTCAAGCGTTGCCAGCGCGACCGAAAGGCCCTTGCCCACCTCGCCGATCACGTTCGCCTCCGGCACCCGCACTTCGTCAAAGATCGGCTGCCCCGTGGGCGAGGCACGGATGCCCAGCTTGTGCTCCAGCTTGCCCACGCTAAAGCCCGGGCGATCAGCCTCGACCACGAACGCCGTCAGCCGGCGTGTCTCTTTGTCGCTGACCGCGAAGACCACATAGAAGTCGGCGATCCCGAGGTTCGAGATCCAGTTCTTCGTCCCGTTGATCACCCACTCCGGGCCGTCTTTCGTAGCGGTGGTGATCATCCCCGCGGGATCCGAGCCCGCTTCGGGCTCCGATAGCGCAAACGCCGGCGACCATTCGCCCGTAGCGCACTTCGGCAGGAAGCGCTCCTTCAGCTCGTCGCTCCCGAACAGCTGGATCGGCAGCGTACCCAGCTCCTGGACCATCAGGATCAGCGCACACGCCGCGTCGACCTTTGCGATCTCCTCGACCGCCATGTTCAGCATCAGCGTTCCCGTCCCCGTACCGCCATACTCCACCGGGAACGGCAGCCCCAGCACGTCCTGCTCGGAGAGCAGCTTGCGCACGTCCCAGGGGTACTCGGCCTGCTCGTCGATCTCCGCTGAGCGCGGCGCGATCCGCTCGCGTGAGATCTGGCCGATCGTCTCGCAGAAGTCAAGGTTCTCCTGAGGGATCGTGTAGGTATCGCCGAGCGCTGCCTCCATCGCCCGCTGATCCTAGTGCCTGCGGGCCCTCGGCGGCGCGGCAGCACGTTGATAGCTTGAGCCCGATGAGCGCTGCGACCGAGATCGGCATCGCACCCGAGCGCCTGGCGCAGTGGCTCCAGGACGACCCCGCCTTGCAGGTGGTCGACGTGCGTGAGCCCTATGAGCGCGAAGCTGGACACATCGCCCAGACGCGGCATATCGAGCTGACCAAGCTCAGTCAGCAGGCCGCGAGCCTCGACTCCTCGCGGCCCGTCGTGTTCTACTGCCGGGTTGGCTCGCGCTCGACAATGGCCGCGCAGGCGCTCCGTGCCTCCGGCTACGAGGCATACTCGCTCGATGGTGGTCTCGTGCGGTGGGTCGCCGAGCAGCACCCGCTGAACCCTGAGGACGGCCACGTGGCCGATCACTGACAAGCATCGAACAGGAGGCATCGAGATGGAGGCATCGAGCGAGTACCCGGGCGTGAAGGTCGGCGAGGGCTATGCCGTCGGCAGCCTCGACGCCCTCGGCGAGGCGCCGGGCTTCCGCAAGGTCCGCAAGGGGCTCGGCGTGACGGCATTCGGCGTCAATGCCATCGTGATGCCGCCCGGAATCGAGAGTGGCTTTCATTACCACGACACCCAAGAGGAGCTGTACTTCGTCCACCGCGGCGCGATCGAGATGGAGTTCGGCGACGGCACGGTGCATCGGCTCGGCGAGGGCGGACTCGCACGTGTGGACGCAGCCACCGTGCGCAAGATCCGCAACGTCGGCGACGTCGACGCGATCTACGTCTGCGCCGGCGGTAAGGACGGCTATGTCGGGCGCGACGGGCGCGTGCCCGAGGGCGAGGAGCAGCGTGTGCGCGCGCTGCACGACCTCGCTGACGGGTCCGCCTAGCGTCCCGCCGGCGCGGGGACGGCGATGGACGCGGAGCCCGAGCAGCAGCCCGAGGCCCGATCGCTTCGCGTCAATCGGCAGCTCGCGATACCGCTGAGCGAGATCGCCGTCCGCACGAGCCGCTCCTCGGGGCCGGGCGGACAGCACGCGAACGTGACCGCCTCGCGCGTGGAAGCCAGCTTCGACGTGCGCGCCTCGCAGGCGCTCGGTGAGGCCCAGCGCCGCCGACTCCTTGCCCGTGGCGGTGAACGGATCGTTGCCGTCGCGCAAGACGAGCGCTCGCAGACGCGCAATCGTCAGCTTGCGTTGGAGCGCCTTGCCGAGCGAATCGCCAAGGCACTCGTCGTGCCTAAGCGGCGGACGGCCACCAAACCCACCGCCGCCTCTCGCGAGCGGCGCCTCGCGGCCAAGCGGCGCGGCGCGCAGCGCAAGCGCGAGCGGCGGCGGCCCGAGGACGGAGAGGGACATTGAAAGTCGGGCTATTGATAGCTATGGCTATCAATAGGCAACAACAGCCTCCCCTCCCGCCCCACCCGAGGGCAACGGCAGCTACTGCTACTAGTTCAACAGCTCCTTCACGTAGCGCTGATGCAGCCGCCCGAGCGAGGTCTTCTCGGGGTGAAAGCCAATCGCGTTCCACAGCTGCCCCGAGGCAGGGGCCCAGGCGACGATCAGATAGACACCCCAGATCAAGGCAGTCCGCCGCAAGCGCACAGAGCTTGAAAGTGCGGCCATCGGCAACACCCAGAGCACGTACCAAGGCAGCACCCAGCTGAGCGTCGCGAGTAGCGCGATACTCGACCAGCCCGCGGCGGTAATCGGCCCGCGGCGCCGGTAGGCCTGCAGGCAGCAGAGCAGTACCGAAACGATCAGCGCCGCGGTCAGCAATTTGTGCAGCGTTTCGGTCTCCCCTCCCTGACCGAGCGCGAGCCCGATTAGGTTTGGCACGCTGACGCTCGTCACGAGCCTGCTCTGCGTGCTCAAGTCCGGGAAGTGCAGCCCGAACGCGGCGAGCGACGCGATCGCGATGACCACCGCCGCGAGCGCCATCCCAAGCAGTACCTGAGCGAAGCGGCGCGGGCTCGGCAGCATCGCCGCGAGCACGACCGGAATCAACACGCCGCCCGACGCCTTCACCGCGGTCGCGGTCACGATCGTCGCGCCTGCGCCCAGCTCAAGCCAGGAGACTGGCAGCAGCCATTCGCGCAGGCGCTCGCGCAGGGGGGGCACCGCTCGCGCAGACTCCGGCTCGGCGGCGGCGGGCGCCTGGGCGGACCCGGCAGCGGTAGGCGCCTGAGCCGATCCGGCAGCAGTAGCGGCCTCTGCGGACCCGGCGGAACCAGGCTCGGTCGCCTCCGGCAGCGCCGCGGACATCCGCTCGCGCGCCTTCAGCAGTAGGTAGAAACCGAGCACGATCAGGAACACCATCAGGAAGTCGTTGTGATCTCCGCCGAGCCCCCAGACGAGCACGACGGGGTTCAAGCCGACGAGCAGCACCGCTTTGACGGGGTCGCGCCCGAGCATCCGCGCACACTTCCAGACGAGCAGCAACGTCCCGAGGCTCGCGGCGGCGAGCGCGGCCTTCAGCACCCAGAAGGTGAGTGGCACGCCGAGCGGCACGACGAGGAACGTGAGCATGGTGAACAGGGGTCCGTAGGGGCTGAGTAGCTGATGCCAGTTGCTGAGGTCGTAGCTCGGGTCGTTGTGCGGCTCGAGGATCGGGATCGTCGTGTAGGGGTTGAGGTGGTGGACGATCTCCATCCGCCCATAGTTGACGTAGTTGAAGATGTCGGTGAGCGCCAGCGGGGGCGAGAGGAAGAAAACGAAGTGAACCGCGAGCACCGCGGCGATCGCCCATCGCGGACGCAGTCGCGGCACGTAACGAAGGCCCGCGAGATAGGCGAGGTACATCGCGACGATCGCGCCCGAGAAGGCGTACTTGAGCGTGATGGTGTTGCGCGCGAACCAGGGGATCAAGCCGCCGAGCGGTCCGGTCATCCAGTGCGGAAAGTAGCCCGCGTGTGAGGTTGCCGAGAGCACGCTGGGCCGGTTCGCGGCCATCACCACGATCGCGAGGCTGCAGAGCACGATCACGATCAGGCACACCGCTCCGGGCCAGGTCGCTTCGCCAGTCTTCGCGAGCGCACCGGCGCGAGGACGCAGCAGCCTACGCCTGCCGCCTGGGGGGCTCCCGACCTCGGCGTCGCGCAGGGAGAGTGTGCTCGCGTCGCTCGACATAAAAAGAGGGCTCGCCGAAGCGAGCCCTCAGAAGGTTAGACCGCGACGGCGGCGTGCAGTGCCACAGCCATCGCGAGTGCCGTGGCCGCAGCGAAGCCGCGGCCGGTTCAACGACCGCGACTAGATCGTGCTGACGTTGACGGCCTTCGGGCCCTTGTCGCCCTGCTCAGGGTCGTAGGAGACCTTGGAGCCCTCCTGCAGCGAGCGGTAGCCCTCGCCGTTGATCCCGGTGTGATGAACGAACAGGTCCTTGTCGCCGTCGTCAGGGGTGATGAAACCGAACCCCTTGTCGTCGCTGAACCACTTTACGGTGCCAGTTGGCATGTGGGTAACTCCTCCACGGTGTTGTGCGTGCTGCACGCGGAGGATGCTTCTTGAAGCTTCGACTGCGAGCGCTTGCACTGCTTTCGCCGGTCTTTCGCGCCGGCCATTCAGCACGACCGTAGCACGTCCCAGGATGCACGTGTTGTCAAATTTTTAAGATCGAACGATCGGTTTCTGCGCAGCTCGGAGCCGGTGTTTCAGGTGTGCATGCGGTGCGTCCCGATCTGCAGCGCGTACGGGGATAGGGTGAGCTCGTGAGCGCATCGGGCGAGCCCGTCGGAGGCGAGCGAGAAGCCGCCGAGCAGCGGCAGCGAGCCGTCGAGTTCACGCGCCTGTTGCCCGCAGGGCCGCCGGCCGACGCTCGAGAGATCGCCGCGGGCCTCGACTTCGCCGCGCGCGCGCAGGCCCGGGCGGATGACGCTCGCGAGCGCCCCTACCTGCTCTTGAACATGATCAGCACGGTCGACGGACGTGCGAGCATCGGCGGGCGCTCGGGCCCGATCGGCAACCGCGCGGACCGCGAGCTCTTCCACGCGCTGCGTGCCCGGGTCGACGCGGTGATGGCGGGTGCTGGCACGGTACGAGTCGAGCGCTACGGACGGATCGTCTCTTCGGAGCAAACGCGCCGCGAGCGAGTGCAACGAGGGTTGAGCGCCGAGCCGATCGCCGGGATCGTCTCAGGACGTCTGGCGCTGCCGCATGACACACCACTGCTGTGCGAGCCCGAGGCGCGCGTCGTGGTCCTGACCCCTTCCGCGGCGAGCCTGCCCGAGACCGGCGCACAGATCGACTACGTGCGCGCCGGGAAAGACGGGGAGCTGGACCTGGCGAGTGCGATGCGCGAGCTGCGCGCCCGCTTCGGAGTGCAGACGCTCGTGTGCGAGGGCGGCCCGCATTTGAACACCCAGCTGCTACTCGCGGGGCTCGTCGATGAGCTGTTCCTCTCGCTCGCGCCGAAGCTCGCGGGAGGCGAGGACGCGACCGGCGAGGCGCTGCGGATCCTCGCGGGAGTCGCCTTCGCCGAGCCGGCCGAGCTGGAGCTAATTGGCGCGCTGGAGAACGACTCGCACCTGTTCCTGCGCTATGGCGTACGTGCGGCTCCCTCGCCGTCGGTACGCGACTGAGCCCCGGCGCGCGTCTCGCGCGAGACGATCGCCAATAGCTCGCTCGCGAGCTGGCGACCTTCAGCGGCGATCCGCGGGGTCGCGGAGATGCGCACGACCACCTCCTCGCCGTCGAGCTCCTCCAGCGTTATCCGCGGCGCATCGCGCAGCGGCGTCTGAAGCTGGGCCTCGAGGATCTCCTGCAGGTCCGCGGGAGTCATTCCGGGGCGCAGGCGCGCGCGCAGGTTAACCCCCTCGGGTTCACGCAGCGGGATCACGGCGCTGTTGAGCACCACGCTGTTCGGCACCATGATCGAGTCTTCGCCTTTCGCGAAGGTCGTGTAGAGCAGGCCGAGCGAGGAAACCGTGCCCTCGAGCTGACCCGCGAGCGGGCCGCCCTGCAGGCGCACGCGCTCACCCACGCGGAATGGGCGCGCGCTGAGCAGCACGGTGCCCGCGATTACGTTGCCGAGCGTCTGCTGGGCGGCGAGACCGAATATCACCGCGGTGAACGCGCCGCCCAGCGCGAGCGTGCGTGCCTGGATGCCCGCGACACGGAACGCCACGAGCAGGGCGAAGACCACGGTGAGCAGGCGGATCAGGAAGCCGACCGTGCCCGCGGTCGCGGGGTCCAGGCGGCGGAACAGCGGCGGCCCGAGACTGCGACCGATGTCGCGCGCGATCGCCCAGCCGAGGATCACGAGCACGATCACGGTGATCACCGTGATCGGGGTTTCGAGCGCGGGTTCGAGGTATTTGTGCGCCACGTGGAGCACGCCGTGCGAGTCGCGGTAGGTGTGCGTCTCGCGGCCGAACAGGTCCACCCGGTGGTCGTAGAGAACGACGACCGCAACGAACAGCGGCAGCAGCACGAGCACCTCCAAGCGCGCGCGCTTGACGACGCGGGGGCTTATCTGCCGCAGCAGGCCGGCTTCGCGCCAGGCCTGGCTGCGCGTCTCGAACATCTTCGCTGGCGTTCGCGGGACAGGCATCCGGTCCATGATGGACTACCACCTAAGCGTGGCCTGAATCGTCCTTCCCAGCGCGACTGGACGGGCGGGCGAGGCTGGCTAGCTGACCGTGTAGATCAGCATGGCCAAGCCAAAGAGCACGCAGTACACCCCAAACGGCACGAGCGTGCGGGTCTTGAACCATTTGACCAGGAAGGCGACCGTGAAGACGGCAGTGATCGCCGCGACGACCATCGCGACGACGGCCTGACCGCGGATCCCGTCGCCGAGGTGACCAAGCAGGTCGGGGAGCTTGAAGATCCCCGCCGCGAGGATGATCGGCGTCGCGAGCAGGAACGCGAAGCGCGCGGAGTCGCTGTGGTCCAGGCCGCGTGCGAGCCCCGTGCCCATCGTCACCCCGTCGCGGCTGATCCCCGCAACGAGTGCGGTCGATTGCGCGAAGCCGACGAGCAGCGCCTCGCGATACTCGAGCGTGTCCAGACGCCGCGCCCCGTCGGCCTTGACCCCCTCGCGCTCGGCCAGTTCGCGCACCACGGCGCGTTTGCGAAAGCGCTCAAAGCCAAACAGCAACAAACCGTTGGCCATCAGCGCGATCGCGGCAACCTCGGGCTTCGCGGTCAGCGTGCGCAGCTCTTTCTCGAAGATCAGCCCGATCACGCCAGCGGGGATGCTGGCGACGATTATCAGCCAGGCCAAGCGCTCGGTGCTTGTCTCGGCGCGCCGCTTGCCGAGCGTGCGAAAGAACGCCGCGATGATTTCGACCCAGTCGCGCCGGTAGTAGATCAGCAGGCCAATCGCGCTGCCGACGTGCAGCATCACGACGAACGCCAACCAGAAGGACTCTTTCTGCGACTGCGCATGGACGAGGTCGTTCCAGCCGAACAGCGTCGGGAACAGCACCGTGTGGCCGAGGCTCGAGATCGGAAACAGCTCGGTGATGCCCTGCAGCACGCCGAGCACGATCGCCTGGAAGTAGCTGATCGCCGAAGCGAGCGGCGCGAGCAGGAGGGCGGGCATCGGTGCGAGAGCTTAGAGCGTGCCTAGTCGGGAACGCGCATGAGAATCTTCACAGTCACTTCACACGATCATTTCTGCCTGGTCACAAAAACCCTGCCTTTGCAGGTGAATCTGACTGATATGAACGGTCAGGGAATGACGATGAGAAGCTTTGACGAGGTTAGTCGCGCGGACCTGCACTGTCACTCGACAGCTTCGCAGGAGTCCAAGCTCGGCGTTCAGCGGGCGGCCGGTCTGCCCGAGTGCGCTACGCCCCCCGAGGAGGTCTACGAGCTGGCCAAGCGGCGCGGGATGGATTTCGTGACGATCACCGATCACGACACTATCTCCGGCGTGTTGCAGATCGCCGACCGCCCCGACGTATTCATTTCAGAGGAGCTAACCGCCCACTTCCGCGGTGAGCCGCAGGCGGTCCACGTGTTGTGCCTCGGGCTCACAGTCGAAGACCATGAGTGGTTGCAGGCCAACCGCGGCGATGTCGAGCTGTGCGCGGCCTACATGTACGAGCGCGACATCGCCTGCGCGCTGGCCCACCCCTACTACCACGTGGGCGCGCCGCTGACCGCGCGCCACCGCCGCCGCCTCGCCCAATTGTTCGACGTCTGGGAGGTGCGCAACGGAGCGCGCGCACGCGAGCTGAACCGCCCAGCGGCCACATACGTCGCGACGCTCGACGGCGCGGGCGTCGGCGGCTCGGATGACCACGCGGGCGTGGACATCGGCCGCACCTGGACCGCCACGCCTGCGGCGAGTACGCCCGAGGAGTTCCTGGCGCATGTACGCGCGGGCGAAGTCCGCGCGGGCGGGGCGCAGGGCAGCGCCGCAAAGTGGGCGCACGCCGCGATCGCGCTCGCGGCCAGGGCGCTCGGGCGCGGCACCGGCGAGGCGCCTCCCGCGCCGCTGGAGCCGGCCGCGGTGCTGAACATGGCGCGGCGCTTGTTGACCGAAGGCGACGTTCGCCACGGCGAGACCGACAGCGGTGGAGCGGTCACGCCCACCGACGCCCGCTGCCTGCTGCACGCTTGGCTCGCGGCCGTCGAGCTCGACCACCTCGACGAGGCCGGGCTGATCGCCTACATGCAGGAGGACGGCTTCAGCCACTCAGACCTCTACCGCCGGGCGAGCCGCGCGCACGAGCGCAAGCTGCGCGGCGCGATCGAGCAGGTGCTCGCGGCCGCGCGCGGCGAACGCGACGTCGCGAGCGCGGCGGGCGAGCTGTTTCAGAGCTGCACCGCCGCGATCCCCTACGCCCCCGCGACGGCCTTTCTAGCGAACGAGCGCGCGAAGCTCGACACCCGTCGCGAGGATGGCGAGATCCCGCGCGTGGCGATCCTCGCCGACGGGATCGGCTCGACCCACGGCGTGACCCGCGCGGTCGAGGAGATCCGCGCGCGCGGCGTGCGCGGGTTTGAGATCGAGGTCGTCGGCACTGACCCCGAAGTCGACCGGCGACTGTCCTCGGTGGCGGACTTCGAGGTGCCCTACTACCCGGGCCTTGAAATCGGCGTGCCGAGCCTGTCCGCCGCCGTACAGACGATCGCCGACGGCGCGTTCGATTTGATCCACGTCTGCTCGCCGGGCCCGGTCGGGATCGTCGGCGCGCTCGTCAGCCGCGGCCTGGGCGTCCCGCTGCTAGGCAGCTACCACACCGAGTTGACCGCCTACGCGGGCCTGCGCTCGGGCGAGGAGCGGATCGCCCAGGCGATGGCGCTTGGCGTGAGCGCGTTCTACGGTGCCTGCGACCTGGTGCTCTCGCCCAGCCCCGCTTCCGACGCGAGGCTCGCCGAAATCGGCGTCGGCCCCGAGAAGGTCGCGCGCTGGGACCGCGGCGTTGACACCGAGCGCTTTGACCCCGGTCTGCGCGAGGCGGGCCTGCGCGAACTGGCCACGCTCGGGCAGCCCAAGCCCGAGGACGCGATCGACGTGCTCTACGCGGGACGTATCACGCGCGAGAAGGGCGCGGACCTACTGGCCGACGCATTCTTGCGCGCCCGCGAGCACGAGCCGCGCCTGCGCCTGGTGCTCGTCGGCGGCGGCCCCGAGCAGGAGCGCCTGGGCGAACGGGTCGGCGAGGCCGCCTGTTTCCGCGGCTGGCTACAAGGCGAGCAGCTGGCGCGTGCCTACGCCTGCGCAGACATTTTCCTTTTCCCGAGCCGCACCGACACGTTCGGTCAGGTCGTGCTCGAGGCGCAGGCCAGCGGCCTGCCGGTCGTCGCGGTCGCCGAGGGCGGACCGCTGTCGCTGATTGAGCACCGCACGAGCGGCCTGCTCTGCGCGCCCGACGCCGAAGCACTCGCGAGCGCGGTGCTCGAGCTGAGCGTCGCCCCACAGCTGCGCGAGCGCCTCGCGCTCGGCGGGCTGCAAGCGGTCCGCGAGCGCACATGGGAGCGGGCTCTTGAGCGACTCGGCGACGGCTACCGCCAGGTGATGGGCGTGGGCAGCGAGGCGAGCGCCGAGCGCGGCCCGAGCGGCGAGAGCAATCCCGCCGCCGAGCACGGAGGGCTCGCACGTGCCGCGTAGCTCGCATCCCCCGCGCCAGATCGCGGTCGCACTGCACGACATCGAGCCCGCGACGTTCGAGCGCTGCGCGCTGATCCGCGACTGGCTGGACGATCACGGCGTGGACCGTGTCACGCTGCTCGTGATCCCCGCGCGCGATCTACACCCGCTGGGCGAGCGTTCGCCCGAAATGACCAACTGGCTCGCCGAGCGCCGCGCATCGGGCGACTCGATCGCCCAGCATGGCTTCCAGCACGACCGCACGCGCCGCCCCGGCTTCGCGCAGGCGCTGCTGCCAGCGCCGACGCTGCGGGCAGGAGAGTTCGTCGGCCTCGATCAGGCCGAGACCCAGCGCGCGGTCAACGCGGGCTGGCGCGTGCTGAAGCTCGCGGGAATCGAGCCCGACGGGTTCGTCGCCCCTTCCTACGCCTACACCCCGGCACTGCGCAGCGTGCTGCCCAAGCGCTTTCGCTGGTGGGCGGGGCTACTTGGCGTGCACCGCCGCGGGCTGGCCACGGGCGATCAGCGCGCCAGACTGCTCGCGCCCGTCTGGGGCATGGGCACCGACGGCCCGCTCAAGCGCACCCTCTCCCCCGCGCTGATCCGCGCGGGCGGCATCTTCGGCGGTCGCACGCTGCGCGTCGACCTGCACCCCGCCGACCTCGACCACCCACGCCAGATGCTCGCGCTCGACCGCGTGCTCGACCGCGCGGGGCGTCGCCGCGAGGCGATCACCTACGACGAGCTGGCCGCGGCGGCCGCGGCTTGAGCGCGATCGCTCGAGCCCTTAGCGGCCCCGCCATCCCCGCCGATCTGTGAATCGCCGGGATCGAAGACGCCAGGAGCGAGCAGCGCTTCTAGCGCGTCTGAGATCTGCTTTGCCACGACCGCGGGCGCGAACAGGCGCTCGGCCTCACCACGCGCGAGCCTGGCGAGCGCCGCGCGATCCGCGCGCGAGCGCGCCAGCATTTCGCTGATCGCCTGAGCCAATCCCTCGACGTCTCCCGGGCGCACCGCGGCAGCGACATCGCGATCGACACCCTCGACCGCACCGACCTCGGTCGTGCCGACGACAGGTACGCCCGCCGCGAGCGCCTCGGCCACGGTCAACGCGAACGGCTCGTACTTGCTGGCCTGCAGCAGCACATCGGCGGCGGCGATCTCCTCGGGCACCTGCTGCGAGGACACGCGCCCGACGTACTCGGAGTTCTCCGCTGGCATCTCCTCGAGCAGCTTGAGATAGTTCGACCACAGGCTCGTGCCGCCGACCACGCGGAAGCGGACGTCCTCGCCGCGCGCGAGCATCAACTTCGCGAGCGCGACGACGTCCTCGACGCCCTTGCGCGCGGCGACGCGGCCAAGCACGAGCACCGTGGCCGGCTCGCCGACCGGGCGTTCGCTCAGTGCGAAGCGCTCTAGGCGCACGGGATTGGGCACGACGACCGTGCGCTCGCTTGGATAGCCGTAGTCGGCGACCATGTGGTCGCGGAACACGCTTGAGATGCCCACGAGTAGCCCGGCCGCGCGGATCTTGCGCCGCTGGATACGCGAGCGCAGCGCGAGCACGAGCACCGCGAGCACGAACGTGCGCTTGGGCTGACAGCGGAAGCTCAGCTGCCGCTCGGCGATCAGAAAGCGCAGCTCGCCGGCGCTGTGGGTCTCGGGGTGCATCACGAGTGGGACGCTGCGTCGCACCGAGCCGGGCAGCGCGAGGTTTTCGACGTTCGCGAACTGGTAGACGACGTCGTAAGGATCCTCGCGGTGGCGGCGCGCGAGCTTGCCGCGCAGGCGCAGCGAGCCGAGGCTGCGGGCGAGCACGTGGCTCGCGAGGCCGGTCAAGCGCGTGCGGCTGTACCAGCGGCCCTCGCGCCAGCGGCTTTCCCCCCACACGTAGTCGATCGTCTCAAGGCCCGCGAGCCGTGGCGGCAGGGCGTGCGCGGAGCCCGCGAAGTAACAGTCGATCCGGTGCCCGAGCGAAGCCAGCCCGTGCAGCAGGTCGGTCGCGACCCCCGGCACCCCGCCCGTTTCGGTGGGCGCGAAGCCGATCCACGCGATGTGCAGTGGCCTGCGCTCCATCGATCGGACGCTACCAGGTGCCTATTGTCAAGCCGCTAGCGGGAGGGCTTGCTCTGGAACAGCGAGGGTTCGAAGGATTTCGTCTTCGCCGCGCCCGCGTAGCCAAGGTGCTTGAGCGAAAACAGGTCCTCGATCGTGCGCAGCAGCGAGAAGTGATCGTACTGTTCCTGAGTGATCACGCCGCCCTTCACGAACGGCGAGAGCAGCAGCGCGCCGACCTGACCGCCGCCTTCGGGGCCAAGCGTCGAGGACGCTGGCGCGGGCAGGTTCGGGAAATGTGACGGCTGGCCACAGCACGAGCTCGAATCCGCGAATTCGCCACTCGAGGGAGCCTCGTCTGCCGTGATCACAAGCAGGCCACCGTGCTTGTACGCGGGTGAGGCGAGGATCTTCGGGACGACCTGCTGGAGCCAGGAGTCCGCCGCGGGCAGCCCGCCCGGGCCTCCGCCCGGGCACGGCCCGGGGCTGCCGTCGTGGCAAAGGTCCGGGACGATGTAGGAGAGCGCCGGGGTGCGCTTCGCGCTCGCGAGATCCGCGTCCAGCTCGGCGAGGCCGACGTCGCTCTGCGCGCAGCTCGGCGCGTCGATCACCGAGTGGAAATAGACGAACGGGTTACGGAACGTCGCGTAGGACTGCGCCTGCGGCGGCGTCGCGCTCGGGTCGCTCGCGCCCGGCTCGGGATGCGAGCACGCCGGCGGACCGCCGGCTTCGCCGAGCCCCTGCACGTAGGCGCGCCAAGTCTCGTGCTTGACTTCGAGCTGCCCCGGCAGGGTCGGGGTCGTCGCGGGGTACACGCAGCCTTCGCCCAGCGCCTGTCCTTCGCTGCCCGCGCTCGCGGGCGCCACGTCCGCGAAGGTCGGGCAGTTCGCGGCGGTTGCCGGCGTCGGTCCTTGGCCACTCAGCAACGCGATCCCGTTCGGCAACTGCTGGTGAGCGATCGCGTAGTAGCGGGCCAGCAGCTCGCCGCGCTTCTCAAGCGTGTGCGCGAGGTAGGGCGCGCTGGATTCGGGACCGAACGTCGCGGCGTAAGGCTCGTTGGAGAGCATCACCACAAACACGTGCTTGATCGCCGGGAGCTTCGTCGCGCCTTTCGCGGGCGAGGAAGCGCCTTCTTCACCCTGCGAGCCTTCGTTCGCGGCGGGCGCTTCGCTGTGTTTGGGAGCCGGGGCCGGGGCGCTCGGCGTCACGGCGGGCGCCGGTTCGGGCGTCGATTCTTCCGGCGCTTCCGGCGGTTCGGAGCTGGTTT
>DATJOE010000156.1:0-4957 GCA_035507305.1 Solirubrobacteraceae bacterium
CGATCGGCACGAACACACCATCGACCCCGGTGAACTGTTGGGCGACATGGAATGGCTGCGAGAGGAACCGCTCGATCTTGCGCGCCCGGTTGACCGTCACCTTGTCATCGTCTGAGAGCTCGTCGATCCCCAGGATCGCGATGATGTCCTGGAGCTCCTTGTAGCGCTGGAGAATCTCCTTGACTTCGTTGGCAACGCGAAAGTGGTCCTCGCCGAGGATGTCGGCCTTGAGGATCGTCGAGGTCGAGTCCAACGGGTCCACCGCGGGGTAGATCCCTTTCTCGGAGATCGCCCGTGAGAGCACCGTCGTCGCGTTGAGGTGCGCGAACACCGAGGCGGGCGCCGGGTCGGTGAGGTCATCAGCGGGCACGTAGATCGCCTGCACGGAAGTGACCGAGCCCTCGCGCGTTGAGGTGATGCGCTCCTGCAGGCCGCCCATCTCGGTCTCGAGCGTTGGCTGGTAGCCCACCTGCGAAGGCATGCGCCCGAGCAGCGCCGAGACCTCGGAGCCGGCCTGGACGAAGCGGAAGATGTTGTCGACGAACAGCAGCACGTCCTGGCCCTGGTCGCGGAAGTATTCGGCCATCGTCAGGCCCGAGAGCGCCACGCGCATGCGGGCGCCGGGCGGCTCGTTCATCTGCCCAAAGACGAGCATCGTCTTATCGAGCACGCCTGACTCCTTCATCTCAAGCCACAGATCGTTGCCCTCGCGCGAGCGCTCGCCCACGCCACAGAATGCCGAAAGGCCGCCGTGCTCCTTGGCGAGGTTGTGGATGAGCTCCTGGATCAGCACCGTCTTGCCGACGCCGGCGCCACCGAATAGCCCGACCTTGCCGCCCTTCGCGTAGGGCGCGAGCAGGTCGATCACCTTGATCCCGGTCTCGAACATCTCGGTCGTCGGCGTCAGGTCCTCGACGCGCGGGGCGTCCTGATGGATGCCGCGTCGCGGCGTGTCCTTCGGCAGGTCCTCACCGAGGTCGATTGGCTCGCCGAGCAGGTTGAAGATGCGTCCGAGCGTCGCCTCGCCGACCGGCACCGTGATCGGCGCGCCGGTGTCGATCACCTCGAGCCCACGGGCAAGGCCGTCGGTCGTGTCCATCGCCACCGCGCGCACGCGGTCATCGCCGAGGTGCTGCTGGACCTCGCAGACCAGCACCTCCTCCTCGGCGCCGGCGCTGATCCCCTCGGCCTCCTCCTCGCGGTTCGCGGCCGTGCGCGCGATCGTGATCGCGTGGTTGATCTCGGGTAGGCGGTCGGGAAACACGGCCTCGATCACGACGCCCTGGATCTCCTCGATCCGCCCGACGTTCTTGCCGTTGGCGCTGCCGTTCGTGCTCTGCGGGGTGGCTGTGCTGGCCTCCATGTGCTCTCCTAGTTGAAGTTCTTGAGGTGTTGTTAGGACGCCGGTTTGGCGTGGCGATGGGCAAGCCATACAAGGACGCAGGGAGCGTTGCGTGCTTCGCACGCGAGCGAGCGAGGACGCAGTATGGCGCCGCTCAGCGTCACGTCAAACCCTCGGCCCCCGCCACGACCTCCATGATCTCCTGCGTGATCTCGGCCTGGCGGACGCGGTTCATCTGCAGCGTCAAGTCGGTGATGATTTCCCCGGCGTTGTCGGATGCGCTGCGCATCGCGGTCATCTGCGCGCCGAAGAAACCCGCCGCGGACTCCACGAGCGCGCGGTAGATCGAGATCTCGACGTAATCGGGGACCAGTCGCTTGAGGATTTCCTCGGGGTCGGGCTCGTAGGACACGAGCGCCCGTGGGCCGCCGTGCCCGGCGGCCTCACGCTCTCCCCCGTTCTCGCTCTCGGCGGGCTCCTCGGTGGCGATCGTCGCCTGGGAGATCGGCAGCAGCGTCTCGCGCGTCACTTCCTGGGTGAGCGGCGAGATGTAGGCGTTGTAGACAATCTCAACGCGATCGAGCTGGCCATCAACGTACGCGGTGATCAGGTCGTCGGCGATCGAGCGCGCGTCGGCGTAGGCAGGTTTGTCCGCGAAGCCCGTGTAGCTGCCGCCCAGCTCGCGCCCGCGGAAGGTCAGCGAAGAAACCCCGCGCCGGCCCGTGGCATACCAGGCCATTTGCTTGCCTTCGTCGCTGTACTCGTCGCCGATCCGCACGCCCGCGCGGATAATCTGCGAGTTAAAGCCGCCTGCGAGACCACGGTCACCAGTCACGAGTAGTAGCCCGACCGTGTCGATCGACTCATGCTCGGAGAGCACCGGCAGGCGCGTCGCCTCCGCGCCCGCGGCCTGGGCCGCCTGGCGCGTCATGCGCCTGAGCGCATCGGCGTAGGGACGCAGCGCGGCGATCCGCTGCTCGGCGCGACGCAGGCGCGCCGCGGCGACCATCTCCATTGCCCGCGTGATCTTCTGGATGTTCTTCACCGAGGAGATCCGGTCCTTGACGTCGCGCTGTGAGGCCATGGCTCTATCCGTGCGCTCGCGCTAGGCGGCGGCGGGCTGCTCCTCGCGCGAGCCCTCGTCCCTGCGCAGCGGGGCGTCCTCGTCGAGCGGCAAGCCCTCCTCGTCGAGGTCGTAGCCAAAGTCCTCGGCGAACGCTTGCACCGCGTCGTGAACGGCCTTCTGCGTCTCATCCGACCAGTCGCCGCCGTTGATCTTCTCGCGCACATCTTTGTGCTGAGAGTGCATCCGTTCGACCAGCTCGGTCAGGAACTCGCTCACGCGCTCGACCTTCAGCCGGTCGAGGAAGCCGTTCGTCGCGGCGAAGATCTGCACGACTTGATCCTCGACCGCCAGCGGCTCGCGCTCTTTCTGGTTGAGCGTCGCGACGAGGCGTTCCCCGCGTGCGAGCGTCTTCTGCGTGTCAGCGTCGAGGTCCGAGCCGAATTGCGCGAATGCCTCCAGGTCGCGGTACTGCGAGAGCTCGAGCTTGATCCGGCCCGCGACCTTCTTCATCGGGCCGATCTGAGCGTTTCCGCCCACGCGAGAGACCGAGATGCCGACGTTGATCGCCGGGCGCACGCCCGAGTTGAATAGCGCCGACTCCAGGAAGATCTGGCCGTCGGTGATCGAGATCACGTTCGTCGGAATGTACGCCGAGACGTCGCCCGCCTGGGTCTCGATGATCGGCAGCGAGGTCAGCGAGCCGCCGCCGAGGTCGTCGTTCAGCTTCACCGCGCGCTCCAGCAGGCGCGAGTGCAGGTAGAAGACGTCGCCCGGGTAGGCCTCACGACCCGGCGGACGGCGCAGCAGCAGCGACATCTGCCGGTAGGCGTAGGCGTGCTTGGTCAGATCGTCGTAGACCGTCAGCGCATGGCGTCCGTTGTAGAGGAAGTACTCGCCCATCGCGCAGCCCGCGTAGGGGGCCATGAACTTGATCGGGGCCGCCTCGTCGGCGGGCGCCGCGACGATGATCGTGTTCTCCAGCGCGCCGTGTTCGTCGAGCGTCTGTGCGAGCGAGACGACAGTCGACATGCGCTGGCCGATCGCTACGTAGACCGAGACGACGCCCGAGTCCTTGTTGTTGATGATCGCATCGATCGCGATCGCCGTCTTGCCCGTCTGACGGTCGCCGATGATCAGCTCTCGCTGGCCCCGGCCGATCGGGATCATCGCGTCGATCGCCTTCAGGCCGATCTGCAGCGGTTCGGTTACCGGCTGGCGCTGTACCACGCCGGGCGCCTTGAACTCCGCCGGACGGCGCTCGGCGATCTCGATGTCGCCCTTGCCGTCAAGCGGGCGGCCAAGCGGATCGACGATCCGGCCGAGCAGGCCGTCGCCGACGGGGATGTCCAGCAGGCGACCGGTGCGGCGCACGGTGTCGCCCTCGGAGATGTGCTCCCACTCCCCGAACAGCACAGCGCCGACATTGTCGGACTCGAGGTTCAGCGCGAGGCCCGTGACGCCGTGCGGCAGCTCCAGGAGCTCGAAGGACATGCAGTTCTCGAGGCCGTGCAGGCGGGCGATGCCGTCCGCGACCGACAGCACCGTGCCGACCTCGGTCAGCTCAGCGCGGCCTTCGTCAAGACCCTCGATGCGGCTCTTCAGGATGCTCGTGATCTCGTCAGGATTGATCTGCATTGGTTCTAAGCGGCTCCTTGGGCAACGTGCCTGCGCAGCTGCTCCAGTCGGTTGCGGATTGAGGCATCGAGGATCGAGTTGCCGACCCTCAGCACGATGCCGCCGAGGATGTCGGGGTCGACGTGCGCGGCGAGCTTCACCTTGCGCCCGGCGCGCTCGCCGATGCTCTTGCCGAGGCTCTGGGTCGTCTCCTCATCGAGCGCGATCGCACTCGTGATCTCAACGGGCAGCAGCTCGTTCTCCTGCTCCCACAGGCGCTCGTACTGCTGGCGCGCGCGGAAGATCACCGGCATGCGGTGGTTTTCGATCAACAGCTTCAGGAAGTTCAGGAATGTCTCGTCGGCGCCTTCGAGCATGCGCTCCAGGCCCGCCTGCTTCTCCTTCGTGGAGAAGTAGGGCGAAAAGAAGAACACCGCCAGCTCGCGGTTTGAGTCAAGCGCATCCGCGAACTGACCTAGCTGCTCGCGCAGCTGATCCAGCTTGCCCTGGTCGCGCGCGACCTCGAACAGCGAGCGGGCGTATACCTCGGCGAGCTCGTCCATCAGTTGTTCGCGGCTCCTGACGAAATCGAGGAGAAGTCGAGCTCGTTCAGCGCCTCCTCGACCAAGCGCTTCTGGTCGTCGGAGTCGAGCGTCTTGCGCGTGACCTTCTCCGTCGCCATCACCGTCAGGTCGGCGACCTCTTTGCGGATGTCATCCAGCGCGCGGCGCGACGCGGCTTCGATGTCGCGCTCGGCTTTCTTCGCAGCCTCCTCGACGATCTCCTGACCGCGCTCCTTGGACTCGGCCTCGTGGGCGTCGGCGGCCTGGCGGGCGCGCTGCACGATCTCTTCCGCCTGGGCACGCGCCTCCTTCAGGCGCTCGCGGTATTCGTGCAGCAGCTCGTCGGCCTCCTTGCGCGTGCGCTCGGCGGTG
>DATJOE010000157.1:0-5872 GCA_035507305.1 Solirubrobacteraceae bacterium
GGCCATCAGCCTCGCCGCGGCGCGCAGCGTGTGGCCGGGCCCCACGCTCAGCACGATCTCGTTCATCCCTTCATGGACCCTCATCAGAAAGACCTCGCTCGCTAGGAGATTGCAACTATTGACTCAATCTAGTCGCACGCGGGCGATCAGTCAAGTCGGTCTGCGAGGGCCGCTGCGAGAGCAACTTCATGCCGCCCGCAAAGGCAATAGGATCTGGGCCAGGAGCTGGAGGGATTGCAAAGGCGCGCGCTGCTAATCACGATCGTGCTGTCGGTGCTGGCCATCGCGGCCGGCATCGTGCTCTCCTACGTGATCGACTGGTTCCCGGTCGCCGCGAGCACGCAGGCGCATGAAACGGACACGCTCTACCACGTGCTCGTGATCGCCTCCGTGCCGATCTTCGTGCTCGTCGTCGCGATGATCCTCTACTGCGTCTGGCAGTTCCGCATGCGCCCGGGAGAGGAGGAGAAGGATGGGCCGCCGATCCACGGGCACACGGGCCTGGAGGTGCTCTGGACCGCGGTGCCGGCGGCGCTCGTGATCGGCCTCGTCTCCTACTCGTTCGTCGTCCTGCACAACAACGAAACGCGCCCGAAGGGCCCGGAGATCGTGGTTCAGGTGTATGCGCGCCAGTTCCAGTGGAGCTTCAAGTACCCGCGCTCGGTGACGGGCGGCGCGCCCGCCGCGACGACGCGCCTCTACCTCCCCGAAGGCGAGCAGGTGCTCTTCAAGATCCATTCCGCCGACGTCATCCACGGCTTCTGGGTGCCCGCCTTCCGCGTGCAGATCGACGCCGTCCCGGGGATCACCACGAGTCTCCGCGTGACGCCCGACCGTGTGGGCACGTACCCTCTCGTGTGCACCGTCCTGTGCGGCGCCGGACATTCACTGATGCGGACGAACGCAACCGTCATGAAGCCTGCAGCGTTCCAGGCGTGGGCGACGAGCCACGCCGGCGTCAGCCAGCCTGGAGCGCTCACGGACACCGGACTGGGCTCCGAAGCGCCTTCCGCCGCGGGCGCGGGCCCGGGCGCGGGCGAAGCGGGCGAAGGCTCGGGATGAGGGGTCGCTGATGGTCGCGAGGCTGAAAGCTCCAGGCTTCTACCGCGCAGGTCTCGGCGCGGTGCTCGGGGTCGGCTTCGCGACGCTCATCACGTGGGCGATCAGGGCGACCGCCGGGCACGTCTCCTACCACCACTACCTCAGCGGCGACGCGATCCTCACGATCTCGCTCGTCTCCGCGCCGATCTTCTTCCTCGCGGGCCTGGGCGCGTTCGACTACTGGCTCTACTGGGCCGCCGGACGGCCGACGCGCCCGGAGGACCACTCCAACCACGGCGCGTACAGCTGGAAGGACTACTTCAAGGTCAACACCGACCACAAGGTGATCGGCATCCAGTACGTCGTCACCTCGTTCTTCTTCCTCTTCGTGGGCGGCCTGCTCGCGATGCTCATGCGCGTCGAGCTCGCGCAGCCGGGGGCGCAGTTCGTGGACGCGAACACCTACAACGGCCTCGTCTCGGTGCACGCCTCGCTGCTCATCTTCTTCTTCGTGATCCCGGTCTTCGCGGGGCTCGCGAACTTCGTGCTGCCGCTGATGATCGGCGCGCCGGACATGGCGTTCCCACGCCTGAACGCGCTCTCCTTCTGGCTGTTACCGCTCGGCGGTCTGATCATGCTCGGCAGCTTCGCGGCGCCGGGCGGCGCGTTCGCGAACGGCTGGACCGCGTATGCGCCGCTCTCCGAAGTCTCGCCGATCGGGCAGAACTTCTTCTCGCTCGGCGTGCAGTTTGCGGGCTTCTCATCGATCTTCACGGCGCTCAACTTCCTGGTCACGATCATCACGATGCGCGCGCCCGGGATGAGCTTCTTCCGCCTGCCGCTGCTCGTGTGGGCGAACTTCTCGACGTCGCTGCTCGTGGTGATCGCGACGCCGTTCGTGGCCGCCTCGCAGGTCTTCATCCTGCTCGACCGCGCACTCGGCTTCAACTTCTTCAACGCGGCCAAGGACGGCGACGTGGTCATGTACCAGCACATCTTCTGGTTCTACTCGCACCCGGCGGTCTACATCATGATCCTGCCCGGGTTCGGGATCATCTCGGAGATCGTCGCCGTGAAGGCGCGCAAGCCGATATTCGGCTACCGCATGATGGCGTTCAGCCTGCTCGCGATCGTCGGCCTCGGCTTCACCGTGTGGGCGCACCACATGTTCGCGTCCGGGATGGCGGCGTGGATACGAATACCGATGGCGATCACGACCGTGATCATCGCGGTGCCCACGGGCATCAAGATCTTCTCGTGGCTTGCGACGCTCTATCGCGGGGTGCTGCACGTCGACACGCCGATGCTCTTCGCGCTCGGCTTCGTCGCGATGTTCACGCTCGGCGGGATCAGCGGGATCATGCTCGCGATGGTGCCGTTCGACCTGCACGTGACGATGACGTACTTCGTCGTCGCGCACCTGCACTACGTGCTCTTCGGTGGCTCGCTGATGACGATCTTCGCGGGCGTCTACTACTGGTTCCCGAAGATGACCGGGCGCATGTACGACGAGCGCCTGGGCAAGCTGCACTTCTGGACGACGTTCATCTTCTTCAACCTCACCTTCGGGCCGATGCACATCCTCGGCCTGCAGGGCGAGCCGCGGCGCGTCGCCACGTACGCGGCGCAGTTCGCCGACCTGAACCTCTTCATCTCGATCGCGGCGTGGGCGCTCGGCCTGAGCACGCTGATCTTCCTCTACAACGTCGTTACGAGCTGGCGCGGCGGCCCGCGCGCGGTCGCGAATCCGTGGCGCGCGCTCACGCTCGAGTGGCAGGTCTCCTCGCCGCCGCCCGTCTTCAACTTCGACGCTGTCCCGACCGTCGTCGGGAGCCCCTACGAGTACGGCGTGCCGGGGGCAAAGCACGGGATCCTCACGCCGCCTGTGCCGGCCGAGGTCTCCACGACGCCCGCCGGCATGGCGGTCTCGAGGGAGTAGGGGGCGAAGCAGACGATGGCAGAGATCTTGGTGGTCGCGAACCGCACGGTGACCGGGCAGAAGCTGCTCGACGCGATGCTCGCGCACGCGGCCAAGGGCGAGACGACGTTTCGCTTCGTGGTGCCGGCGACCAAGCCCTCCTCGGGGCTGATCATCTACGACGACGCCGTGCGCCAATCCGCGGAAGCACGCGTTGAGCTGGCGACTTCCATCTTCGCGCAGGCGGGACTGAAGGCGAGCGGCGAAGTCGGCGACCCGGATCCGTTCATGGCGACGATGGATGCGGTCGCGCACAGGCGCCCGCAAGCGATCATCGTCTCCACCTACCCCGCCACGCATTCCGGCTGGCAGCGGCGCGACCTGATCGATCGCATTCACAACGCGACGGGGCTACCCGTCGAGCACGTGGTCACGGACGTTCAGCACGAAGGGCTGCCGTTCCACGCGACGCTCGTGGTCGCGAACAAGACGTCCTCCGGCGAGGAGCTGATCGAGCGCCTACAGGAAAAGGCGGCGGCCGACTCCGAGCGCCACGTCTTCATCGCCGTCGTGCCGCTCGAGGACGGCTCCGGCGCGGCGACGCGCCGCGCGCATGCGCGCCTGGCGGCGATGCTCGAGCGCCTGCACGAGGTTGGGCTGATCGCGACCGGGATGATCGGCGACCCGGACCCGTACACGGCGGTCATGAACGCGCTCGAGCTGTTCACGGTCGTCGACGACATCGTGATCTCGACGCTGCCCGACGAGCGCTCCGGCTGGATGCGCTCCGACCTCGTCGGGCGCGTGCGCTCGCACACGCAGGTACCGGTCGAACACGTGGTCGTTCCCGAGGGCGAGGCCGCACAGGCCGCCGGGGCGCTCGGCTAGGAGGAGCGATGGAGGCGGCGAGCGTGGCCCACGGAGCAGTTGGCGAGCACCATCACGGCCCGCCGCCCGCGAACAAGAGCTCGCGCGTGGACCCGCGCCTGCTCGGCATGCTGCTTTTCATCATCTCCGAGGTGATGGTCTTCGGGGCCTTCTTCACCGCGTACTTCTTCATCCGCGTGGCAGAAGGCGCGCCGTGGCCGGCGCCGGGCACGAAGCTGCCCGTGATCCCGACGCTCGTGAACACCCTGATCCTCGTCTCGTCCTCGTTCACGATGCACTGGGCACAGACGGGGATCAAGCAGGGCAACCGCCGCGCGCTGAAGGCCGGGATCGTGACGACGCTGCTGCTCGGCGCCACCTTCCTGTTCCTGCAGATCAACGAGTACGTGCACCTCGGCTTCGCCCCCCAGAACGGCGCGCAGGAGACGATCTTCTACTCGCTCACGGGGCTGCACGGTGCGCACGTGCTGATCGGCCTGGTCCTGCTCTCGATCGTCACGATCCGCTCCTTCCGCGGCCACTACACGCCCGAGCAGCACCGCGGTGTCGAGATACCAGGCATCTACTGGCACTTCGTCGACATCATGTGGATCGTCGTCTACACGACCGTCTACATCATCTGAGCCGTGCTCAACCCGCTGCGCTCCGAGGACGAGGCCTTCCGTGCGCTGCTGTACGGGATCGCCGTGATCGTCGTGCTCGTCGGCGGCGTGCTGATCATCCGCGCGCTCGCCTAGCATGTCCTATTCCCAGGATGTGGTGACAGCCGCTCATCGGGCGGCTCCCATCTTGCGGGCACCGTAGACGATCTCTGAGGGGGTGCGCCCGCGGTTGTGCCGACCGGTGTGGGCTCTGTCGGCGTTGTAGTAGCTCAGATACTCCTCGAGGTCGCGGCGCAAGGCGGTGATCTTCGGCACCAGGCTTCTGGCGAAGGAGGGCCGCCAGCACTCCTCGAGGATCGTCAGCTGCACGCGCTCCACGCAGCCGTTGGAGGTCGGCCTGCCGGCCTTGATGCGTCGCTGGCGAGCGCCGTGGCTCTCGACGGCCGTCCTGAAGTCCTGTGAGACGAACTCCGAGCCGTTGTCGCTAGAGACCGCCTGAAGCTTCCAGCCCGCCAGGGCGAGCTCGTGCGCCACGCGATGAAGGAGCGCCTGGCAGTGGCGCGAGCGCGGATTGCGCTCGGAGGCATGAAGCTCCGCCCAGGCGTAGGAGGAAGCGACGTCGATCGCCGTGTATTGCCAGACCGAGCCCTTGGAGCCCGAGAGGCGCCCGATGAAGAAGCAGTCCATCTGCACGAGCTCCCCGGGCGCCTCGGCGTCGATGTGGCGCTCGGGCGGTGGCGGCGAGGGCGCGCGCTCGTAGGGGTCGCGGTGGCGGGCGACGAGCGCGAGGCGCTTTGAGCGCGTGTTCAGCCCCACGCGGACAAGCACACGCCAGATGCCGTGCTCGGAGACTCTGAGGCCGCCCCACTTCTCGCGCGCCAGTTCGGCGGAGATGCGGCGCGGCCCGAGCCCGGGGTGCGCGAGCGAGAAGGCGACGATGCGCTGCTCCAAGTGCGGGCCGATCTCGTTGGGCTGACGGGGGCGCCGACGCTCGCGGACCCGCAGCGCCTCGATGCCGTAGCGCTCGGCCTGGTGCTTCAGGCGGTAGTAGGTCTGGCGCGAGACGCCCATGCGCCGGCAGGCCTCCGAGACGTTGGAGAGCTCGTCGGCCAGGGTGATCAGGCGCAGGCGGTATCTGAAGAGCACGTCATCATGCGACATGCAGCTCGACCTCCTTTCTTGGTTTGGCGATCAGGAGGGAGCCTGAGCTTGAACGCGGACGACCCCGGCCAGCTGGCCGGGGTCGTCGCGCAAGAAGCCTTCGTTGCTCTAGCGAACTGTCACTAGAACCTGGGGTTAGTCCATCCCTAGGCGGGTGCGGCCTCGTCGATCGCGCGCCCGCGAGCGCTGATGCGGCGCCGCGAGGACCACCAGTCGCTCAGCACGATCTGGATCACGGCCGCGGTCGGGATCGCGATCAGCG
>DATJOE010000158.1:0-11298 GCA_035507305.1 Solirubrobacteraceae bacterium
TCCTGGGCGCCGGCTTCCTCGCGCTCGCGCTGCTGCCTCGCGCGAGCGTCGCAATCGCCTACGCGCTGCTCGCGCTCGCCTTCGTCTGGGATCTGTTCGGATCGCTGCTCGGCGCTCCGCACTGGCTCGTGCAGCTGACGCCCTTCCAGCACATCGGCTTTCTGCCCGCAGAGGCGTTTCGCGCCGGTTCCGCTGCGCTGATGCTCGGCTTCGCCCTCGTCGCGACCCTCGCGGCGCGAGAGCGCTTCATCCGCCGCGACCTGATCGCCGGCTAAGTACGCGAATGCGCCAACACGTCACAGCCGGGCGGTGGGCGATCGTCTCCCGCGAGCAGCTTACGCCTGGCGCATGAGCGCCCTGAGTACAGACCCAGGCGCGCCCGATGCCGAGCAGGCGGCCAAGCTGCTGCTGCGTGATCTGCGCACCGGCGAGCATGGGCTCAGCTCCGCCGAGGCGGCGCGGCGCTTGGCCCAGTACGGCGCCAACGAGCTCCAGCGCCGCGGCGGGGCACGCTGGCCAGGCGAGCTCGCGCGCCAGCTGACGCACCCGCTCGCGCTGCTCTTGTGGCTCGCCGCCGGGCTCTCGCTGCTCGTAGGCAGCGGCACCGTGGCGATCGCGGTGCTGCTCGTGATCCTGCTGAACGCCTCCTTTGCCTTCGTGCAGGAGCTACAGGCCGAGAGGGCCGTGGAGGCGCTCGCCGCCTACATGCCCCAGCACGCCACGGCGCTGCGCGACGGCGGGCCGGTGCAGGTCGAGGCGACGACGCTCGTTCCCGGTGACATCGTGCTGCTGGAGGAGGGCAACCGCATCGCCGCCGACATGCGCCTGCTCTCCGGCGCCGTCGAGGTCAATCTCTCGACCCTCAACGGCGAGTCTGAGCCGGCGCTCCGCTCCGCGGCGCTGCAAGACACAGACGTACCGAGGCTCGCCGCCCGCGATCTGGTCTTCAGCGGCACGACCGTCACCGGCGGCGAGGCTCGCGCCGTCGTGTTCGCCACCGCGATGCACACCGAGCTCGGACGGATCGCCGCGCTCTCAGAGCGAGTGGATGAGGAGCCGAGCCCGCTTGAGCGCCAGGTGCGCCGCGTGGCCTGGCTGATCGCGGCCGTCGCTGTCGCATTGGCGATCGGGTTCATCCCGCTTGCGATCTTCGGCGCCGGCCTGTCGGTCAAGCACAGCGTGGTGTTCGCCGTCGGGCTGCTTGCAGGCAACGTGCCGGAGGGTCTCTTGCCGGTGATCACGCTCGCGCTCGCCGTCTCGGTCGGCCTGCTCGCCCGCCGCGGCGCGCTGGTCAAGCGCCTGAGCTCGGTCGAGACGCTCGGCTGCACCGACGTCATCTGCACCGACAAGACCGGCACCCTCACGGAGAACCGGATGCGTCCGCTGGCCGCCTGGACGCTCGCGGGCGAGACCGCGCTGCCCGAGCACGGCCAGCTCACCACAGAGCACTCGCCCGCGCTGGTCGCGCTCGCCCGGTGTGCAAGCGCCTGCAACCAGGCGCGACTTTCAGATGCCGGGCAGTCAAGCGGCGACCCGACCGAGCTTGCGCTGCTGAGCGCCGCGCGCACGCTCGGCGCCGACATCTCAAGCCAGGCGCGCGAGGCCGGGCGCCGCCGCGTCTACCAGTTCGACCCCGCGCTGAAGCTGATGAGCACGATCGACCGGCTCGGCGGCCAGCTGATCGCCCACACCAAGGGCGCGCCGGAGGCGCTGCTCCCACGGTGCGCCAGCGCGCTCTCCCCGGACGGCGCCACGGTCGCGCTCGGCGCGCCGGAGCGTGCCACGATCGCCCGGCAGGTCGAGGACTACGCGCGCGCGGGCCTGCGCGTGCTTGCCCTCGCAAAGCGGCCGGCGCCCTCCGAGCAAGAGCCGCGCGCGCAGATCGAGAGCGAGCTCTGCTTCCTTGGCCTGGTGACGATGCTCGACCCGCCGCGCGAGGGCGTCGCCCAAGCCGTCGAGCGCTGCCACAGCGCCGGCATCAGGATCATCGTCATCACCGGCGATCACCCGCTGACCGCGGCGGCGATCGCGCACAGAGTCGGGATCGGCAGCGAGCGCGCGCAGGTGCTCGACGCTCAAGGCTTCGAGCACGGCCACGAGCGTGAGATCGCAGACGCCGTGGCAAGCGGCGATGAGCTGATCTTTGCCCGCGCCGCGCCCGAGACCAAGCTGCAGATCGCCGAGGCGCTGCGCGCGCAGGGACACGTCGTCGCGATGACAGGCGACGGCGTCAACGATGCGCCGGCGCTGCGCAGCGCGGACATCGGTGTGGCGATGGGTCGCAGTGGCACCGACGTTGCGCGCGAGGCGGCGACGATGATCCTCACCGACGACAACTTCGCCACGATCGTGGCGGCGATCGAGGCTGGGCGGCGCGTCTACGAGAACGTCCGCAAGTTCATCCTCTACATCTTTGCCCACGCCACGCCCGAGGTGATCCCGTTCTTGGTCTACGCGCTGTCGGGCGGCTCGATTCCGCTGCCGCTGCCGGTGCTGCTGCTGCTCGCCTTCGACGTCGGCACCGAGACGCTGCCCTCACTGGCGCTCGGGCGCGACCCGGCCGAACCGGGGATCATGCGCCGCCCGCCGCGAAAGCGAAGCGAGAGCGTGATCGGCAGGCCGATGCTGCTGCGCGCCTGGCTGTTCCTCGGCGTGTTGCTCTCGCTGCTCTCGCTGGCCTGCTTTTTCGTCGTGCTCACCGGCGCCGGCTGGCATCCCGGCGACAGCGTCCTCGCCAGCAGCCGCTTTCACCACGCCTATCTGCAGGCCACGACGATGACTTTCCTGGCGATGATCGCCGGGCAGATCGGGACCGCCTTCGCCGTGCGCACGCAAAGCGGCTCGCCGAGCGAGCTGGGCCTGCTGAGCAACCGCTACCTGCTGCTCGGCATCGCCGCAGAGATCGCGCTGGCCGGCGCGATCGTCTACGCGCCGCCGCTTCAGTCGCTGCTCGGCTCCGCGGCCCCGCCCGCGCGAGACCTGCTGTTGCTCTTGCCGTGCCCGCTGATCGTCTGGGGCGCCGATCGCGTACGTGGCGGCCTCGCTTGCCGACTGCAGAGCAATCAAACCCTAGCTGCGCCGAAGCTCGGTGCTCGGGCGTGACCAAAGGCTTGGCGAGAAGAGCACTCTTGAACTCCTCTGTCGTCATTTGGGTTTCATCTCATTCGCACCAACACGCACCGACTCACGCAGGGATGCCGGTGTGTGGCGAATGGCTGTGCGCAGCCCTGCAAAGGTTTGAACCGCGATGCGCATGCGCATGTCGGCGATCCAATGATCAGAATTGCGGTCAACTACGGTCCCCGCTGGGACTGCAGTCCTCGATCCTCGAACTGTGAGACTCGAAAGGACTCGAGCAGCTGTTCAAAGCGGCAAAGGCGCAAGGGTGCGCTGGCGTTCGCGCGGCTCGGTGCTGCTGGCCGTGGTGATCCTGCTCGGTGGCTCTGCGCTGTCGGTCGCCGCTGGGCTCTCGTGGCGCGCCAGCTTGCGTGCTCAGCACAGGCGCGCCTTCGAGCGCACGGCCGGGGATGTAACGACTTCGCTCGCGGCAATGCTCAGCCGCGATACGGACTTCTTTACCTCGCTGCGTGCCGTGCTCTCGATGCAGCCACACATGAGCCCCACGCGCTTCGCCCTCTGGTTTGCCGAAATGCAGGGGCGCCAGCGGCAAGTCGGCAGCGTCGGAACGAGCGTGATCGCGAGCGTCTCGCCGACGCAGTTGCCGGCATTCCTTGCTCGTCGCGACGGGGATCCGGCGTTCCGTCTCTTTCTCGGCAGCGCTCCCACCAGCATTGCGCCACAGCGCAGCGGTGTGTGCCTACTCTCCGCGGGCGTCTCGACAGGGGGCTCGCTCGCTCCGACAGTTGCACGCGTCCTGCAGGGCGACTGGTGCCGGGCCTCCTCGGGGATCGGCATCTCGCAGGCCCGTACTCTGCGGGCACAGGCCAACAGCGGCGAGGTTGTCGTGCTGCCTGTCACATCCGTGGGGATGCAGACGACACACTTCTTTCAGGCTGCCTTCTACCGGAGCGGTGCGACACTTCGAACCGCTCGCCAGCGGCGGACCGCCCTGCGTGGCTGGGTCTCGAGCTCGTTCGACATCCCGGCGCTGATCAAGGCCGCCACGAAGGGCCACCCCGGCCTCGGTGTCGCCCTATACCACGCAAACCCCGGCGAACCGGCCGAACTGATCGACCGAGCTGGCGTCGTCACGCGCGTAGGCGCGCCCCATTACCGCGAAGACCTCCAAATCGAAGGGCCTTGGACAATAGTGGTCTCTCAGGTAGCTGCAAACGGAATGTCGCCCGGGCTCGCAGGATCATTGGTGACGGGTGTCGGTCTGCTTATAAGCGTGCTGGCCTTCGCGCTTATGCTCGTCCTCTCTCACTCGCGTGAGCGGGCGTTGGCGATGGTGCGCCAGAAGACCGGCGAGCTGCGCCACCAAGCGCTTCACGACGCGCTCACCGGCCTTCCCAATCGGCTGCTTGCAGTCGACCGCGCCGAACAGATGCTCTTGCGTGCCGGGCGCTCACACATGCCAGTCGCGGCTTTGTACGTCGATCTTGACGGGTTCAAGCATGTCAATGACACCTTCGGGCACGCGGCGGGAGACGAGCTGCTCTGCGCCGTCGCTACGCGCCTGCGCGCTGTGCTGCGCGACGGCGACACAGCAGCTCGCCTTGGTGGCGACGAGTTCGTCGTCCTGCTGGATGGCTGCGAGCTAGACGCCGAACCCGAGCTCATTGCCGAGCGCATACTGGAGGCTCTGCGCCAGCCTTATGAGCTTCGCCGCGCCCACGGCCGGCGGCTGTCGTTCACGGCCAGTGTTGGAATCGCGCTCGCGGGAGACGGCGGGGCCGACCAGCTGCTCCATGACGCCGACCTTGCGCTGTACGAGGCCAAGGCGGAAGGACGCGACCGCAGTGCAATCTTCCACTCGGAGATGGAGACCGCCTCGCGGGAGCGGCTCACGCTTGAGATGGACCTCGCCGAGGCACAGGAGCGTGGGCAGCTATTCCTGCTCTACCAGCCGACGGTGGACCTGCGCACGGAGCAGATCGTCGGCGTCGAGGCGCTGATCCGCTGGCGCCACCCGACTCGCGGAGTGCTCGGTCCATGCGACTTCATCCCGCTGGCCGAGCAAACGGGTCTGATTGTGCCGATTGGGCGCTGGGTGCTGGGCGAGGCTGTGCGACAGGCGGCCGCCTGGAGCAGGCAGGGATGTGAGCTCGGCGTCGCGGTGAATGTCTCGGCTCGGCAGCTCGACACAGAGGATCTGGTGGGCGACGTGCGTGATGCGCTCGCCGGGTCCGGGCTGTCCCCTGATGCGCTCACGCTCGAGATCACCGAGACCGCGCTCATGCGCGACGCTGACGCGGCCATGCGTAAGCTGCGCAGCCTTAAGCATCTCGGCGTGCGCGTCGCGATTGACGACTTCGGAACCGGCTATAGCTCACTCGCCTACCTGCGGCAGTTCCCGGCCGACGTGCTGAAGATCGACCGCTCTTTCGTAGAGGGGGTTGCGACGGGCCCCGACTGTGTCGCGCTGATCGAGACGCTGGTGACGCTTGGGCGCTCGCTGCGGATCGACACGCTGGCGGAGGGCGTCGAGGAGGCGATCCAGCTTCACGCGCTGCAAGGTTTGGGCTGCGACCTCGGCCAGGGATACCTATTCTCTCGTCCTGTGTCGCCTGGGTCGATTCCCCGGTTGGCGGCGGCAAGCCGGGCGCGAGTGCAGGCAGAGCGGCCGGTGGCTAAGCAGCGCAGCCGCGACCAGCTCAGTCTCGTCTAGCGCGCGATCTCTAGATCCTCGGTGGTCTCTACCTAGCTCTACCTGCTCGTGGAAAACCCGCAAAGCAATGCGTGCCCGACCCGGATAACAGCGCCGCGTGGCGAGCGTAGCTTGCGTCTTGCCACCCGTTCCAACCGGATTAGGAGACCGACATGTTCAAGAACGTACTCGTGGGCGTCGACGGTAGGGCAAGCGGTCGCGACGCGATCGCGCTCGCCTCGCAGCTCACCGAGCCGGGCGGAGCGATCACCTTTGCCCACGTCATCCCCGGCGTCTTTAAGCCCTTGCACGCGGTCGTGCCCGGTCGCGTGCAGGACGACCGCGAGCAGGCCGAGCGGTTGCTCGAAGAGGAGCGCGCGAAGGCGAGCATCGACGCAAAGCTCGCAGTCGTCCAGGCCCCGAGCCCGGGGCAGGGACTACACGAACACGCAGAGGTGCTCGACGCCGACCTGCTCGTGCTCGGCACCTGCCGCCACGGCATCGTCGGGCGCGCTGTGCTCGGCAACGACACGCGCGCCTCAATCAACGGCGCGCCGTGCGCGATCGCCGTCGCGCCGCTCGGATACGCAGAGCACCCGCACGCGCTGCACACGATCGCGGTCGGCTATGACCGCAGCAACGAGGCCAAGGCGGCGCTCGCGGCCGGCAAGGCGCTCGCCGAGCAAACGCACGCGAAGGTCCGCGCGCGCCAGGTCGTCTCGATCCCCTACACCGGCTGGGTCGGGCCGATCGGCATCGGCATCGACGAGATGATCGATGAGGCTCAGGCCTACATGGGCGATCTGCCCGACGTGCATGGCGACGCGGTCTACGGGCTGACCTCCGAGGAGCTGGCGGTGTTCGGAGGCGAGTGCGACATCCTGATCGTCGGCTCGCGCGGCTACGGCCCGGCGCGCCGCCTGATGCTCGGCAGCACGTCCAACAACCTGCAAGGTCGCGCGCGCGGGCCGCTGCTGATCATCCCGCGCGGAACTCGCTACAGCGACGCGGCCGCCAGCGACGAACGCGGCCGGGCCCAGGAGCCTGTCCCCGCCTGAGACGGTGTCCCCAGCCCTCCAGGCGACGCAGACGGCGCCGTCCGCGCTCAGGCGCGGGCGGCGCGCCTGCGAGCGACGGTGCTCACCACAGCGGGCACGGCTCGCTGCGCAGGCATCGCCATGAGCCCAAGCGAGCAGCATGGGGCCGCGTCAGACGGTACGGTCAGCGCGATGAGCGATGCCGAGCAGAACGCTGAGAGCGACGGCGCGATTCGCGTCGTGCTCGCTGACGACCATCAGGTCGTGCGCAGCGGGCTGCGGCTGCTGCTCGAGAGCGCCGGGGGTTTCGAGGTCGTCGCTGAGGCCAGTGACGCAGACACCGCGCGTCGTTATGTCCGCGGGCATCACCCTGCCGTGCTCGTGCTCGACCTCAACATGCCAGGAGGATCGAGCCTTGAGGCGATCCCGCAGATCCGTGAGGAGTCGCCCGACACGCAGATCGTGGTGCTGACGATGCAGCAGGAGCCCGCGTTCGCGCGCGAAGCGCTCGGCGCCGGCGCGCTCGGCTACGTGCTCAAGGAGGCCGCCGACGACGAGCTGGTCGAGGCCGTGCGAAATGCGGCGGCGGGGGAGAGCTATCTGAACCCGCGCCTGGGCGCACGCATCGCCTCTGAGCCACCGCCCGGACCGCCCGACGACCTCTCAGAGCGTGAGGTCGAGGTGCTGCGGCTGATTGCTCTCGGACACACCAACGCCGAGATCGCCGATCAGCTGTTCCTCTCGGTCCGCACCGTGGAGACCCACCGCTCGCACATCCAGCAGAAGCTCCGGCTCTCGACGCGAGCGGAATTGGTCCGCTACGCCCTGGACCGTGGCTTGATCGACAGCGGCAGCTAGCCGAGCCTCTCCGTAGTTCTCCCCGCCTCTCGCCGGGACCACGCCCCGATGGCTGCGCAGCCGTTGGCCCATAGCGTCTAGGCAGGCGACGCTCGCTGCCGCGATGAACCGAACCCCGCTGCTCAGAAGCCCGTATCGCGAAAGCCCGCAAGCGGCCATTGGCCCTTGCTCGACTGACTCTGCAGGCGCTACGCGGGAGGCCGTCTCCAAAGCCTCGCCGATCGGCGAGCGCCTCGCCATCGCCGCCTATCCACTGGCCGCTCTCGGCGGCCTGGCTCTGGGTGGTCTGCTCTCAGTGCTCTCCGCCGGCGCCGCTGCGCAGATCGTGTGGGCTGGCACCGTGGCGGTGATGCTCCTGCCCCTGTCGTGGACGGTCGCGCGGGCGCTGCGCGGGGGTGAGCTCGGCGTGGATCTGATCGCGCTGATCGCTATGGCCGGGGCCTTGGCACTCGGCGAGTACCTCGCGGGCGCAGTGATCGCCCTGATGCTCGCCGGCGGCAACGCGCTCGAGCGCTTCGCTTCTGCGCGCGCCCGTCGCGCGCTCACAGCGCTTGTCGATCGCGTGCCGCGCTTGGCACGCCGCCGCGCCGGGAGCGGCTGGGAGGAGGTTCCGGTGGATGAGGTCGCTGTCGGAGAGTTGCTTCTGATCCGGCCCGGCGAGGTGCTGCCGGCCGACGGAGAGTTGCTCGGCGAACGTGCGGTGATCGACGAGTCGAGCATGACCGGCGAGCCCCTGCCGGCCACCTACGCCCGCGGTCACACCCTTGCTGCCGGTACCGTGAATGCGGGCGAGGCCTTCGAGCTGCGGGTCGAGCGTCGCACACAGGACAGCGCCTACGCCGCGCTCGTCCGGCTCGTCGCCGAAGCCGAGCAGCGCAAGGCGCCCTTTGTGCGCATGGCTGATCGCTACGCGACCTTCTTCCTGCCGCTTACGGTCGTGATCGCCGCGGCCGCATGGGCGCTTAGCGCTCAGCCTGTGCGCGCCCTTGCCGTGTTCGTCGTCGCGACCCCGTGCCCGTTGATCCTCGCGGCCCCGATCGCGTTCGTCGCAGGCCTTTCACGTGCCGCCAAGACCGGCGTGATCGTCAAGGGCGGTGCGGCGCTTGAGGCGCTCGCCCGGACCCGCACCGTACTGCTCGACAAGACCGGGACGCTCACGCTCGGCGTGCCGGCGATCGAGCGGATCCTCGCCCTGGGCGAGCATGGCGAGCAGGAGCTGCTGCGGTTGGCGGCGTCCCTTGACCAGCTCTCAAGTCACGTGCTCGCGCGTTCGATCGTACGCGAGGCTGCCAGACAGCATCTCGCGCTGGCTCGCCCGAGCGAGGCCAGCGAGTCTCCCGGGGAGGGCGTGCAGGGCGTCGTCTCAGGCTCGCGGATCGTCGTGGGAAGCCGCGACTGGCTTGCGCAGTGCGGGGTGCGGCTGCCGCCGGATCGCGAGCTGCCGAGGGCACGCCCGGGCAACGCGGCGGTGCTTGTCGGCGTCGACGGCTCGCTGGCAGGCGCACTGCTGATGGCCGATCGCCTGCGGCCCGACGCCGGCGAGCTCGTATCGCGCCTGCGCGAGCTTGGCGTGCGCCACGTCGCACTGCTCAGCGGCGATCGCCCGCGAGGTCGCCGAGGCAGTGGGCCAGCGCCTGGGCATCGACCGCGTCTACGCCGAAGAGAGTCCGCAAGAGAAGCTTGCGATCGTCACCCGCCTGCGTGCCGATCCGCGCCTGGCACCGGTGGTCATGGTTGGTGACGGGATCAACGACGCCGCGGCTCTGGCGAGCGCTGATGTCGGCATCGCGATGGGCGGTGCGGGGGCGACCGTCTCATCTGAGTCCGCCGACGTCGTCATCACCGTCGATCGCGTCTCGCGCGTCGCCGAGGCGATCGCCAACGGCCATCGCACTGCGCACATCGCAATACAGAGCGTCCTCGGCGGCATCGGCCTGAGCGCCTGCGGGATGGTGCTGGCCGCGCTTGGGCTGCTCGCGCCCGTGCAGGGCGCTCTCGCGCAAGAGGCGATCGACGTCGCCGTGATCCTCAACGCCTTGCGCGCCGTTGGCTCGCGCGGCTAGGCCAGTGCGTATGCGCCGGCCATGTCGGCGCTCTGCTCGCGCCTTTGCTCTGCGACCGGCGGGGCGATGAGCAGCGGGCAGCGCGAGCGGCGCGCAAGCCGGCTGGCGCTCGCGCCGTCGACTACCTCGCGCGAGAACGAGCGCGCCGTCGAGCCGATCACAAGCAGGTCCACGACCTCGCTGAAGCGGACCAACTGCTCTTCCACCGATCCGGGCACCGCTTCGCCCTCGACACCCCCGAGCGCGTTCAGCCGTTCCTGGGCGCGCTGACGGCGCTCCCTAACCAAGTCGGGCTCGCTGCGGCCTCGGAAGTTGGTCGCCGTCAGTGCGCGTATCTTCGCCGCCCGCTCTGTGGCCATCACGCGAGCCAGCTTCAGCGCCGCCTCTCCGGAGCACGTCTGCACATAACCGACACCGATCGTTGCTATCTCGTGATGCGCGGGCGCATAGCCATGCGGCGCGAGCGCGACGGCGCAGCGCGCATCACTGAGCACGCGTCGGCTGTCATCGCCGATCAAGACTCGCCCGATCGGACCTCGTCCGCAGGAGCCCAGCACCAGCACG
The DNA here is from genome assembly GCA_035507305.1 of Solirubrobacteraceae bacterium. Classification (GTDB taxonomy): domain Bacteria; phylum Actinomycetota; class Thermoleophilia; order Solirubrobacterales; family Solirubrobacteraceae; genus Palsa-744. Next base: position 10,293 of record DATJOE010000158.1, read on the forward strand.
TCAGCGCCGCGCTTCTCGACTGCACGGTTCAACGCGCGCCCCACGAATGGGTCGGCTATGGACACCGTGTCGAGCTCAAGGCCGCTCGCGGCCGCTTCGCGTGCAAGTGTGCGCTCCGAGGCTGACACGTCGTGCTCGTCATAGATGCGCCCCCGAACATGCACCAGCGTGATCTGGCCCCCGGCCCCGACGAGCATCGATGCCAGGCGCACGGCGTCGCGTCCGCCCTGACGTCCGTCCACTCCGACAATCGCTCTCTGAAACACGCTTTCGCTCCCGATCAAAAGTCCGTGCTCCTGACGCTACGCGCGTCCCGGGGCGTTCGCCTCCGAGCCAAGCCCTCTGCCGAGATGTGGGGAAGTACCGATCCTGAAGCGCTGCTCACAGCGTCTCGGCGTAGCGCCCGCGCGCCAGCCGCCAGGAGCGGGCCGCGAACTCGACGTGGTCGACGCCACCGCCCCACTCGACCGTGGCGTCAAATCCGTCCCTGAAGACGCCCAGCATCGCGCGGTTCTCAGGAAGTACCTCGGCGGTGAGCGTGGTGATGCCGCGTCGCTCGGCGACCTGAGCGAGCCGCTCGATCAGGATCGTGCCGAGCCCCTGCCCATGAAGGCGGTCTGCGACCTCGACGGCGACTTCCGCTCGCGTCTCCTCCAGCTCGACGCAGACGGCATGCCCCACGATCGCTGTGTGCTCATCGAGCGCCAGCAGGCCAAAGCGATCCGCGGCCCGCTCGACGCTTTCGTGTGCGCTGCGCGCGACGTTGACTGCGCCGGTGAAGAATCGCAGCCGCCGCGCCTCCAGGCACAAGCTGGCGAGGAACTCTCTGAGCGCGGGCTCATCCTCGGGCTCGCAACGGTGGATCGCCACCCAGTTGCCGTCGCGCAGCTGCGCCGGCAACTGCACGTCGAGCAGCTCCAGATCTGCGAAGGCGGTCCCCGGCATTCCCTACAGCTCCCAGTAGTGGCCGACGCGGGCAGCCGCCCGCGAGGTCAGCAGCGCGTCC
>DATJOE010000159.1:0-16518 GCA_035507305.1 Solirubrobacteraceae bacterium
CTGAGGGGTACCTCCTACTTCCTGTCGAACGCAGACGGGAGCGCCAAGGTCTGCGATTCAGGGGCACGATCGTCGCTCACTGGGCCAATCGGGGCTGAACTGAAACGTTCCAAGCTGTGTGTACTCTCCAGCGGATCGAAATTGGCGATCCCCGGCTCGCTGCGACGGGACGCCGTGCACCGGAAGGAAATGACTCCGAAATGCACACAGAATCGAGCGATCCTCGAGCGGCTAGCGCCCAACGGCTCGAACGAGCAGTCATCTTGGTGCTGCTGAGCGAGGACGACGGCCAGCGGCGATGGTCAAGGATGGAGTTGCGCCAGGGGATGGGCGTGGGCGAGGACGACTTCGCGCGGGCGATCGATGGGCTGCTCGACGCCGGGGTGCTGCAGCAGGAGCACGATTACGTTTGGCCGTCGCCGTCGACGCGTAGGCTCGACGCGCTGGAGCTGATCGGGGTCTGATCGACCGTCGCGCTGCTCGACGGGAGCCGATGCCTGGGACCTGGAGCGTCCGCGCGACCGTCGCGAGATAGGGTTTCTGCCATGAGCGATCGCGTTTTGCTCCTCTCGTGGGAGTACCCGCCGGTGATCGAGGGGGGACTGGCGCGACATGTACGCAAGCTGGCCGAGGCGTTGGTACGACAGGGCGTGAGCGTCGACGTGCTCACACGCGGCATCGAGTCAGGCCCACCGATGGGGCAGCCGGGTACCGACGAGCTGGCGGGCGTGAAAGTTCACCGAGTCGCGGAGCCTGGGTGGCCGCGCGACCTCGACCGCTTCGTGGCGTGGGTGGAGCAGATGAACCGCGACATGCTCGCTGCGGGAGAGGCGCTTGCGGAGGAGCATCGTTATGAGCTGATCCATGGCCATGACTGGCTAGTCGCGCAGGCCTCAGTGGCACTCGCGGAGCGGGCCGAGGTGCCCTACGTGACGACGATTCACGCCACCGAGCACGGGCGCCACCAAGGCTGGGTCCAGGACGCGCCGCAGTCGCATATTCACTCGGTTGAGCGCTGGATGGCCTCGCGCGCGGACGGGGTAATCGTGTGCTCGCACTACATGCGCGGGCATGTAGCGGACATTTTCGACATCGACGAGCGCCGGATCACGGTGATCCCCAACGGGATCGATCCAAGCGAACTGCAGCCCGCGGGGGATCTGCAGGCACTGCGCGGGCGCTTCGCAAAGCCGCATGAGAAGCTGGTTCTGCTCGTCGGCAGGCTCGTTTACGAGAAGGGCTTTCAGCTCGCGCTTGACGCGTTGCCGGGCGTCGTGCGCCAGGTAGAGAACGTTCGCTATCTGGTTGCGGGCAGTGGCACGCACGAGCACGAGCTGAAGGCTCAAGCAGAGCGGCTCGGGCTATCAGAGCACGGCGACTTCCTCGGTTGGATCGGCGATGACGTGCTGCACTCGCTGTATCGAATCGCGGATCTTTGCGTGGTTCCCTCGATCTATGAGCCGTTCGGCCTCGTGGCCCTAGAGGCGATGGCCTCAGGTTGCCCTTGCATCGTTGCGGACACTGGAGGATTGCGGGAGGTAGTGCCGGTCGGCGAGCGCGTGGGGTTGCGTTTTAACGGCGGCGACCCCGAGCACCTAGGCGTGATGATCGAACGGCTGCTGGTAGACGACGCGCTGCGTGAACGGCTGGTCACCGAGGCCTCTGAGCACGTGCTGCGCTTCGACTGGGACGACATTGCTCAGCAGACGCGCGGGGTCTACAGTCAGTTGCGTGACCTAAGGCCGCAGGAGGAAAGGGTGCAGGGAGGATGAGTTCAGAGGGAACGCTCGTTCAAGATCAGGGATCGGCCCTAGGCGACGGGTCGCTCGCGGGGTTGATGCAGGATGACTTTCCTCTGACGCTGCACCACATCCGTCGGCGTATGAAGACGTGCAGCCCGGATGCAGAGGTGCTCACCCTGCGCGAGCCGGGAGTCGTGGAGCGGATGACCTTCGGGCAGACCTCCGAGCGCGTCGATCGCCTGGCCCGTGCGCTGACGGGTCTTGGCATTGAGCAGGGTCAACGCGTGGCGACGTTCGCCTGGAACAACCAGCGCCATTTTGAGCTGTACTTCGCGATTCCTTGCATCGGGGCGGTGCTGCACACCTTGAACATCCGGCTGTTCGAAGAGCAGCTCACCTACATCGTCAACCACGCCGGGGATCGGGTGATCTTCGTCGACGATTCGCTGGTCCCGATCCTTGAGAAGCTCGCGCCGAGCTTTCGCACGGTGGAGCACTACGTGGTGATGGGCGAGGGTGACGCGGGCAGTCTTCCGGGCGTGCTGCGCTATGAGGAGCTGCTCGAGCAGGCCGGTCCAGGCGAGTACGGCTACCCCGAGCTGGACGAGCGCCAAGCAGCAGCTCTCTGCTACACGAGTGGGACGACGGGCAATCCGAAGGGCGTCCTCTACTCACATCGCTCGATCAGCTTGCATTCGACGGCGACGCTCGTCAGGGACGGGTTGGGTCTCAGTCGTTCAGACCGCGTGCTGACGGTGGTCCCGATGTTCCATGCGAATGCATGGGGTCTGCCACACGGTGCGGCCCTCGCAGGGGCGAACCTTCTGCTGCCGGATCGACACCTGCAAGCCGAGCCCCTGGCGGGTCTGATCGAAGCCGAGCGTCCGACGCTGATGGGCTGCGTGCCGACGATCTTCGCGGACCTGCTGCGCTATGCGGACGAGCGGCCCGACGTTGATCTCTCCTCGTTGACGAATGCGACGAGCGGTGGTTCGGCGGTGCCGCGCCAGATGATGAAGGACTTCGAGGAGCGCCATGGGGTCGAGATCTTCCATGCCTGGGGCATGACTGAGACGAGTCCGGTGGCCACGTTCTCACGCCCGATGGACGGCGAGCACGACGACGCATATTGGGATCTGCGTGCCAAGCAGGGTCGTCCACTGCCCTGGGTGGAGCTGCGTCTAATGGGTGATGAAGGGGATGAGGTTCCCTGGGATGGCTCCTCCACAGGTGAGATCGAGGTGCGTGGGCCATGGATCGCGGCGCGCTATTTCGCTGACGATTCGAGCGAGGAGAAGTTCGACTCGGGCTGGCTGCGCACGGGCGACATTGCCTCGGTTGACGAGGATGGCTTCGTACAGATCACCGATCGAGCGAAGGATGTGATCAAGTCAGGCGGTGAGTGGATCTCCTCGGTGGAGCTGGAGAACGAGATGATGGCCCACCCCGATGTGGTCGAGGCAGCGGTGATCGCGAAGCCGGATGAGCGCTGGGCGGAGAGGCCACTCTGCTGTGTAGTGCTCCGTGAGGGTTCCCAGACGACGGCCCCCGAGCTGGTCGAGCACTTGCGAGGGCGCGTGGCGAAGTGGTGGTTGCCCGACGAGTTCGCGTTCATCGCGGAGATCCCGAAGACAAGCGTGGGCAAGTTCGACAAGAAGGTTCTGCGAGCAAGCCTCAGCGAAGGCTCGCTGGAAGGTCGCGTCCAGGTCTAGCCTGAGGGCTCCGCCTCGTATTGAGACCGTAAGGCGCACGAACATCTTCGGCGCTCAAGTGCGCAGACGGGCGCGCCGATACGCGGAAATCACCATGTCGTGCGGTCCTGACCGACCGACACGCCTGATAGTTGTTCAGGCGGGTTAGCAGGCCCACGCCGGTCAACGGCGAACAAGGAACGAAGCTTTAGGTCTAGAATCGCCCGGCAAAGGGCAAGAAGCCCTCGCAGGGCAAGAGCATTTACCCCACATCATCAACGGGAGGTTGGCATGACTCGGACCGATGTCGTGGCCTCGAGTAGGCCGCGGAAGTCACTTACAGCACCGAAGAGGAAAGGATCATCCAGCCCTTTGCGCAGGCTTACGGTGCTGCTGGTCGCTCTCGCTCTGACGATCGCGCTGGTGCCGACGGCGGCGCTCGCGGCGGAAGAAGATCTCTCGGGTTACAACAAAACAACGACGACTACGACGACCGTGACGACCACGACGACGACCCCACCGGCAACTACCCCGTCGACCTCATCGACGCCGACGCCGACAACGGGAACTTCGCCGTCGAAAGAAAGCAGCACCCCGGAAAAAACGACAGCTCCGGAAACGTCCTCGAAAGAACCGACGACGACAAGCGAACCGACGGCGGAAAAAGCCTCGACGCTGCCGTTCACGGGCTTTGACCTGCGCTGGACGATCGGCGCGGGCGTGCTGTTGCTGGCGATGGGTCTCTCGATCGTGGCGTTCCAGCGCCGCCAGCGTCGCAACGAGCGCTGAAAACCGAGACTTCAGCAGGACTTGAAACGGCCGCCGGGGTACCGGCGGCCGTTTTGCTTTGCGCGGATAGTCGCGGGGGAAGAAGTGCAAGAGCGATGACCTAACTCAGCGCCGGCCGCCGGTGGCCGATGCGGAATCGATGGAATTGCTCGATCTCTGGGATCGTGGTCGCGCGGGTGAGCTTTGTTTTTCACCGGCGAGGCGTGGTCGTAGATGGCTGATGCGAGTCGTGCTGCCGGTGGCAGGGCTGCTCGTGCTCGTCGCCTTGACGCTGTGTGTGGCCTCGCCCGCCGGTGCTGCCCTGAGCGAACGACAAGACGCCGTCGCCTCGGCACCAACTCGGTTCCGCGCCAGTCATCCCCAGCCGACGCGGATTGGCCGGTGCGTGCTCCAGCCGAGGGCATCTTGCCCGGGAGTCGATCTCCGCGGGGCCGAGCTATTCGGCGCGAGGCTCGCGCGCGCCAACCTGGATGGCGCGAGGTTGCAGGGCTCGAACCTAGTGGGGGCAGATCTGCGAGGTGCTCGTCTCCTCCGAGCGTCGCTTGGGCCGGCGGCGCGACCACGAGCGGCGCGCCTGCCGGGGTTTCCCACCCGTTTGCAGCTCGCCGATCTTCGTGGCGCGCAGCTGGCTGAGGCTACGCTCGTCCGTGTCGTCGCCGTAGGTGCCGACTTGCGCGGGGCGCAACTGAGACGCGCTCGCCTGATGGGCGCGAACCTCGCGAACGCGAACCTGCGTGGCGCCAAGCTGGTGCACGCCGACCTACGAAGGGCCGATCTGCATCACGCGTCGCTGGTGAACGCAGACCTACGCGGTGCGGATCTTCAGCAGGTAGACCTCGGCGGCGCGGACCTGCGCGGCGCGCATCTGCGCGGCGTGGACCTGCTGCGTGCCGACCTGGCGGGCGCGGCGCTGACGCGACGACAGCTACGCGAGGCACGATTGCTGTGCGAGACGCTCTCCACGAGCGGTCGAGCTCTGAATCGGGACTGCGCGCGTCATGCGATCAGACCTCATCTGATCACGGCCTCCCGCTTGAAAGCTAACGTCGATCGTCACCACCGCAAGCACGGTGTCCGACGACTAGTTGTGCCCGTTGGCCCTCAGCTTGCCGGTCCCGGCAAGACGTCGCACGCCCCCGCCGGGCCGCCCAAGACAGCGCATGCATCAAACACCTGCGCACCGGGCGTGGGTCCGGTGTGTGCTTACTGGGACCTGATCGGCTTCCAAGGTCCCGGGGTCGAAGCGGTGAGCGGCGATTTCTACATGACCGACCTGGACTGGGCGAACCTCGAAGGGGCCAACTTCCAGGGTTCATTCATCGCGGTGGCGCAGTTCGACGGCGCGAACCTCTCGCACGCGAACTTCTCGCATACGACACCGGGCCTTGAGCCGTCGACAGATGCGTCGACCAACTTCAACTACGCGAACCTGGAAGGGATCAACCTCGAAGGCGCCGATCTGCGTGGCTCGCAGTTCCTGGACGCGAACCTGCGGGGTGCCAATCTGAGGAACACCAACCTCGACTACGCGAACCTCGATGGGGCGAGGCTGGACGGAGCGAACCTCGAAGGTGCCTACATGGAAGGCACGCAGTTCGACATGGCCAGTGTCGAAGAAGCCAACTTCCTGGGGTCGTTCATGTTCCAGGCAGACTTCGCGAACGCGAACCTGACTAACTCCCTGATGGGCGTCTACATGGAAAGTGCTCCTGCGGGCGGATTCACGGGCCAGCAGGGGAGCCTGAACCTCGACCAGGCGGGTTGGACCTGCGGCACGACGCTGCCGGATGGATCAAACGACAGCGACGACTGTACGTTCACGTTCAAGCTCTTTGGAGAACTGCTCGCCGGGATCGCCGAGAGCGTTTCGGGCTTCTCGTTCGGCACGGTCTCGAGCAGCGTGATCACCGCGGGTGTTCGGGCGGCGCTGGAGGACACGACCGAGAGCCTCGGCGGCACGGCGATCAAGCTCGCGAACTGGGCGCTGTTTGACGGCACCACATCTGGCCTTCAAGAGATCGCTGCCGACTCACCGACGTTGGGTGCGCTCAGTACGAACGTGCTGCCGGTCATAAAACAGATCGGGGTCAAGCTGGCGGATGTGATGTGGAAAATCGAGGCACCCGAAGGTCTGATGTCGTTGCCGCAGGTCCGCGAATACTTCGCGTCCCATCCTTCGACCTCAGAACACCAGAGTGTGTACAGCCCGATCTCGACATGGGAGTCCGAATGGGCAGCGAGTCTCTACCGCTATTGGTCGACGAAGCCGGCGGGGCGGGAATACGCCACGGTCGCCGGCTGCACCGAAGGCGAACCGCCGGAGTGCGAAGCGACGACCTTCCCGGCCCGCGTGCCGAACCCGCCGAGCGCAGAAGTCGCGCCTCTGGAAGAAGAAATGCCGGTGCTTCCCGTGGGTGAAGAAGCGGCGGCTGAAGGCGAATGCTTCTTCTGCGCGGGCTTCTTCTGAGGCTCGGCAGTCATACCTCAGAGCCTCGAATGCGGATGAGAGGACTCGAACCTCCACCTGGTTGCCCAGACACGGACCTGAACCGTGCGCGTCTACCAATTCCGCCACATCCGCGTGGGGAGGGCGAAGATATCGCAGATGCGCGGCGAGGCTTGGACGTCGCGGTGCACAGCTCACCACGATCGCCGGGTGCTTTGCTAGCCTCGTCGCTGTCGTTTCATGCCGCTATCGTCCAGGGGACTAGGACGCCGCCCTCTCATGGCGGAAACCCGGGTTCGAATCCCGGTAGCGGTACTTACAAGGCTCTCGAGAAATCGAGAGCCTTTCTCGTTCGGGTAACGACCCCCCGCCGATCGTCGGCGCTTGCCGATGAGTCAAAGACGCTAGTCGACGAAAACTCGCACTAGCACAGGGCTGGCGGCGGCAGAGCCGACGATCTTGCCTGAGCACGACACGGGGTGCTGTATCCAGATCGGACGGATGCGCTTCACCCAGTGACCGCTTGACACGATGGCTCGCCCGGAAGCACCGCCGCTTTCCTTGGGGGCTGAACCGACGCAACGTACCGACCAGCTGAAGCTGAGCGTTTCTCCCTTGGGCTCGGTGACGACGAGTAGGAAGGCTTGCGGGGCATGCACCTGGCCAAAGTTGGTGTCGAGCGCGCCGCTGGGCGTGGCGTTGTGTCGGACGATCAATCGTCCGTAGGTTTCGGCTGCCGCGGGTGCGGGAGACAGCACGGAAGCTGTCGCGAGGATCGCGAGGAACGGCAGCAGTCGCTGTCGGGTTGGCGACATTTGCGGACTTTAGGCTAGTAAAACGGAGCCTTTGGGGTCATCTGGGTACTCGTGGCCCCTTAAGTAGGGCTTTGTCCCGTCTTCAAGGGCGTTGCGGTATCGGATGTGCGGTGGCGACTGCCCCTTCTGGGACTGAAGACCTCCAGAAAAACCGGGCGCGTCCCAGTGATCAACCCAAGCGGAAGGCACGAATGTTCTAATCACCGGGAAAAAAGTTGGAGACGCGCCTCGACTTAACGCTTTGGATCATTGAATCTCTTGTAGGCAACCCGTGAGCAGCGGCGCTCCCTGGGGATGGAGCAAGGTGCTGTTGTTCGCCATCTGTGGGCAAGAAACCGTTCTTTACAGTCGAAAAGCACGAACGCGAGGAAGAAATGGCCTTTGCCCACCAGACACGCAGCGCGTCTTCGCGACTGCGCTCTAGACCGAGCGGAATACCCCGCGGAAGGGTCACTGAGATTCAACGCAGTCGAATGCTCGCCGCAGCTCTCGAGGCCGTCGAGGAGGTTGGCTACGGACGCATGACAGTAGCCCAGGTGATTAGCCGGGCCAAAGTCTCGCGCAAGACCTTCTACGACGTCTTTGCGGACCGCGAAGACTGCTTCCTGGCTGCGCTTGAGCAGGCGGTCTCGCAGATGGGCAAGCTTGTGCGCGAGTCCTACGAGCGGGAATCGAACTGGCGCGACGGAATTCGTGCGGGCCTGGCGGAGCTGCTTGCCTTCCTTGACGAAGAGCCGGCGCTTGCGCGTCTTTGCTTGGTCGAGGCGTTGGGCGCGGGACCCCGAGTCCTCGAGCGCCGGGCACAGTTGCTTGAGGAGCTTGCGGAGGTGGTTGACCGTGGGCGTTTCGTGACCAGCGCCGTCCGCGAACCGCCCGAGGTTGCGGCGGAAGGTGTTGTGGGTGCGGTTCTTGCGGTGCTGCACACGCGTGCCCTGGAAGAAGGCTCCGAACGCTTCTCTTCGTTGCTGGGGTCTCTGATGAACATCGTGGTCCTGCCCTATCTAGGGGCACGCGCGGCGAGTCGAGAACTGAGCCGCCCCGCGCCGGAAACCCGCCGCACGAACGACACGCCGCCGGTCCTGTCGCGTACGCGCGACCCGATGGCTGGTTTGAGCATGCGCTTGACCTACCGCACGGTTCGCGTACTCGTCGTAATAGGCGAAAATCCGGGTGCAAGTAACCGTGAGATCGCGGAGCGCTCTGGCGTTGCGGATCAGGGGCAGATCTCAAAGCTTCTGGCACGCCTCGCGCGCCTGGAGCTCGTGGAAAACACGGGCGATGGGCAGGAGAAGGGCGGCTCGAACGCATGGCATCTGACTCAGCGCGGTGCGCGCGTCGAGCGCGCGACACGTCCTCGCTGAGCGCGGACTGACAGAAATCGCCGGCTGAATACGGTTGGTGGCGCTGAGCCGTCGCCGACCGCATGGTGGCGCCATCGCTTTTGAGAAATCACCGCGGTAAGGCGTCCCGGCTGAAGCCCCCGCGTCGGAGGGGTAGGAAGTGCTGCGCTTCTTGCTGTGGCGAACGCTTGCCCTGCTTGCCCTGGCGGCGGGTCTTATGGGCGTTTGTTGGCTACTCGCGGGCGGCGTTGGTCGACTGCTGCGGAGGGGCTCGGATCGCGCTGCTCACTTCGACCCGATTGCCGTGGGATCCGCGCTGTCGCGTGTGCCGTTCCTTCTCTGGGACTGGACGCCGGTGGAAGGTGTGCGTCTTTTCAGGGTCATGACGGCGTTTGCGCTGGTGCTTGTATGGGCATTGCTGAGCACGCGATGGGTCACGCGTCGCGGTCGCCGCTACGTCCGTTTGCGCGTTGAAGCGCATCGCACAGACCAGGCGAGCGCTGAGGCGCTCGTGCGCTTGTACGGAGCCTTGCATCAGCAATTGCTGCGGCGCTGGTGGCGGCGTTTGATGTACGGACAGCCGAGCGTGGCACTCGAGGTTCATCACGAGCTTGCGGACGGCGAGGTGGGTCCTTTGGCGAGTCGCGCCTGGCTGGCCCTGAGTTGCCCCGCGGATCTGGTGAGGATGGCGGAGGCCGCCTTGCGCACGGCATATCCGAACTGCCTTTTGCGCAAAGTTGAGCCGCTGGTGGTCCCGGCCAGACCCGTGGTACTGCGGCTGAAGAAGGATGCACCGTTCATTCGCCGAGCCAAGCGTCTGGACCGCTTTGAGCACGAGCGCGAGCCGGCGATGAACGGTCTGCTCACGGTAATGGGAGCCTGCCGCGCCTCAGTGTTTCTGCAGCTCTCGTTGACGCCGGCACCGATCTTCTTCGAGCGCTTGGCACGACGCCGGTACAAATTGCACGAGCAGCGCATCTCGCGAGAGCGACGCGAGCATCTAATCGTCCACGACCGTTCGATGGTGGAGGAGGCCGAGCTGCGGGGAGGGCTTGATCTCCAGCATCGGTCGCTGTTCTTCACCGAGATACGCGTCGTGTCGAGTGAGCGGTCGGCGTGTGGGCAGGTGGCATCGGAGTTGCGTGTGGGAACCGCCGAGAACCGGCTCGTCGAACGTGGCACGACGATTCGTAATCGTCTCTTCGGGGTCTACACGAGACGAGTGCTGCGCGGTGAGGGGAACCCGCTGCCCGGCTTTCTACGCGGTGTGTTCGCGGCTCGAGAGCTCGCGTCGCTTTGGCACATGCCCTCGATCGACTACTTGACGGTGCCGCTTGCGCGGGCGGCACCGCCACTGGCGCCTGCACCGCCCACGATCATGCGCCCGTCGCACGGAGAGGGAATGTTGCAAGACGCACTCGGTCCCGTGTCGATTCCGGTCGAGCTGCGCAAGCAGAACACGGCTGTTCCTGGTGCGGTGGAGCAAGGCAAGACGAGCTACCTGATCGCCACCGTCGCGGAGGATCTACGCCGGGAGTCTTGTGCTGTGATCGTCCTCGATCCGAAGGGCGATGCCGCGGACGCCGCCATGAGCCTCGTCGCGCCCGAGCGCACATGCACCCTGCTCGACTTTGCGCGGCCGACTTGCGGCTTTAACCCGCTCGCGGTGGATGCGCCCCCTGACGTGATCGCTGACTACGTGGTGGGGGCGCTGAAGAACCTCTACACCGATGAGATCAAGGCCAGCTCGGACAGGTATCTGCGCAATGCGATCATCGCCGTGCTCGCCCACGATCGCTCGGCGACGCTGTGGGACGCGGCGCGGCTGCTGTCGGTCGGCGAGGACGGCTATGCCTACAGGCGTGTAGTCGCGGCGCATGTGCGTACGCTCCCCGAGCTAAGCGAGATCGCCACGTTCTTCACCTCCGAGTTGACCGCCCAGCTAGCCGACTCGCGCAGCACGACGACCGCGAAGTTGGATGCGCCGATCAACAAGCTCGCCCGCCTGTTGAACTCGGCTTCGATCAAGCGCGTGCTTTTGAACAACTCACTGTGCGTCGACCTCGATCGCGTGATCGCCCGCCGAGAGGTGCTCGTCGTGAAGGGCGCGCTCGGACTAATGGGAGCGGGGAACACCTCGGTCCTGATGCAGCTGATCGTCGGGATGCTCGATGCGGCGCTGGCTCGCCAGCAGGATCTGGTCGATGCGGACCGGAGAGTTACGGTTGCGCTGAAGGTAGATGAGGCTCCGCTCGTCCTGAACCGTGGGTTCGCAGAGACGATGGCGCTGAAGCGCTCGGCCGGTTTGGAGACCGTAGCGTGCTGGCAGACCGACGCGCAATGGACCGACCGCGAGGTTCGCGACCAACTCGACGCACTGTTTGCGCATCGGGTGTACTTCGCCACGGCGTCCGCAAAGGACGCGCGGGACGCGGTGGGCCTGACGATGGCGGAGTTCTCTGACACGGTCCGTCCGGGCATCGGCCATCTCTCGAAGCTCGCTCGTCCCGACGCGCGTCTGTATCTACCGAAGCACCACGCGATCGCGAGTTGGGTTACCCATGAGGGCCGCCAGGCACCGTTCATCGGGCGCACGGTTCGACTCCACGTTGATCAGGGACGGCTTGCTCTTCATGCAGCGCGTCAACGTGAGCGGGGCGGTTGCCCTTGCGCCGACCTCCGCCAGCCTCATTGGCAACGCGGCAACACTTTGGTGCCAACAACAACGCCAGGAGGATCTACAGCAACCCCACGAGACGCTGTCGTTGGGCAGGCTCGGGCTCATTCCCCGGCACGGGGCACAAGCCCTTCCCGGCCCGCAGGCGCTCGACTCGCGAAGACCGCGCGGCCGACGAGTCTCGCCGCGGCGCCGCCTCCCGGGACTTCCGCGCTGCCGCCGATTCCCTGTGCGAGTTATCGCGAGCTCGTCGAGCTCGACCTTGCGCAGAGCGTCCGCCGAGCAGGATCTCCGATCAATCCTTCGCAGCTGCGTCCCGACGCCCTTGACCTGGAGATGCTGGCGCTGATTGCACGGTGTGGCTATGTGCTCAGTAGCCAGCTGCATCGGCACTTCAATCCGCAGCGGGCGATCACCACTACGCAGCGCCGGCTCAAGCGGCTCTCGGACGCAGCCTGGGTCGAGCGCTTCCAGTTCCACCGTCGCGATGGCGGGGGCGTGCCGATGTGCTACGCGATCACGAGGACAGGGCGAGAGCTGCTGTCGAAACTCGAGGCGGAGGATGGCTCGCTACTAAGAGGACTAAATATCGAGGCCGGGTCGCAGCGAGAAGGCCGACGGCGCGGACAGGGCAGCTCGGATGAGCTCAGCCAAGCTCGTAGAGACGTGCATGTCACGGGATGGGCTCTCGCGCTAATCGCCTTGGATGCAGATCCGCGGGCGAGCGTTCGAGGGCGTGCCGAATCAGTGCTGAGCCCCCCGCGTCGGGGACCGGGTGCGACGCCGATGGGGCCGGATCACCTGCGCTTGCCAGGCGGGCGCGTACCACACGACTTTCTAAGGCCGGAGGGTAGGAGTCAAAGCGTGGAGGTCGAGCGCTTCGAGACGATCCGGCCCGACGCGACGGTTGAGCTTGACCGAAGGCGACTGGACGTGATGGTCGAGTTTGATGATCGACTTCCGTTGGGAGGTGCAGCCGCGGGGCTTCATCGCTATGACCACTTCTTGACCGGCTGGTCGGCACACGTGCCCAGACATGGCGAACGTCGACAGTCCGACCTGCTGCTTGTGTTCGTATGCCGCGATCGCTCGCGCGCTCGCCGCTGCGCGCAAGCGGCGGACGGCGCCATGCTCGCCTGTCAGGCCTATCCGGGCGAGTACCCTCAGGACTGGGATTACGCTGGCCGCTCGCGAGTCTTGTTCGTCTCTGAGCGCGACGTGCACGAGGGCCTGGACCGGGCGTACGGCGTGGCTCGGATACCTCCGGCCGCGCGTGTCGCACTCAGCGGCGGCGACCCCACGGCGGCAGAGCCGGCAGTCCAGTTGCGCGGGCTGTTCGAAAGCGGAGAGTTGGCGCGCTGAGCTCCGCGCGTCACGGTAGCGGCAGACGCAGTCGCCTCGTCGGTCGGAGCCGTTACCCCGCCCCCAGGCCACTCCATCCGCCGTTGCCCTTTGCTGTTGAGTGCAGGCAACGGCGTTCGACGGACGCTGGAATGGCATTACCAAGCCAGATCAACAGCCCGTGTGAGGCAACTGCACGGTGCGATCGGACCTCGCGACCGCTCCGAGGCCACTCTCTCGGGCGCCTGCGCTAGTTTGGCTGCTCCCCTTAGCCATTGCCATGTCATAACGCCGCTTGCGCAGCGGACCTCATTTACAGCGCGATCGCGCCAACTTCAAATCTGACTCGCGCTGTCCGTAGCACCTCCGAGACCCCTTAAGGGGTTCTCGGCTTTTGCCTGCCAGCACCTCCTAGGCGATTCGAGCGCTTGACGGCTCGGCCTGGTGCGCCTAGAACCGCCGCCACCTACGCCCCGCAGGCGACAGCACATGGCTGAGTCCCGACTACAGACAGGAGTCCACGATGCGCTCAACCACTCTGCCTTCCTCCTGTGCCACTGGCACGAGCATGCGACCCCGCCGTCGCCTTGGCCCTCACGTGCCGCGGAAGCGGCGCTCTGCCACACGAGCAAGGCACGGCTCGACGCTAAGCCACGGACGCACACTTACCACCTATCGCGACTGGCGAGGCCGCTCGCGTGAGATTGTGATCCTGGGTGGCGCAGCCGGGAGCACGCTCGTCCTCGATCGCGACGCGGGTACGCGTCTGGATCGACGGCTGCTGGCACATCTCGCCGCAGATGAGCCGACCGAGAATGCACTGCTCGTGTCGCGGAGCTTCGTGCGTCGCGCCGAACGCACGCGTTGCTCCTGTCGTCGCTTGAGTGCTGCCGATCTACGAGTCGTTCCGTTCTCTGATCAGGACAAGCCGGCACCCAGAGAGGCGCAATCAGCCGATCGACCCGCTCTCTATGACGAGCGAGGTCGCTGCTACCGACTTGCCTCTGTGTTCGGCTCGGTCTCGAAATCCGAGTTGCGCTGGTGTCGTGACAGCTCTGGTGTGGAGGGCGGTGAGTCGCAGCTGCTCAGTGTCCGCGAGACGGTGGCGGGACTTGAGCGCTACGAGCCGGTACTCACTCTTACGCGACAGGCGCTTGTCGACGCGCAGGAGGGGACCGAGGGCGCGGTCTCGGTCGCGACGATTCGCACGGAGCTCAACCGCCTGCTGCAAAGTCCGATCGTGCTCAACCGGGCACTTCGTCTGGCGGCTGTCGCGGCGATCGAGCAGCACGGTCTATCGATGAGTGAGATCGCGATGCGATGCGGGCGCGTGAAGCACGACGCGGCCGGCAACGCGAGCGGTGAGACGAGCTGGTTGGCCCGTCGGCTCGGGCTGCTGCCGGAGGGCGGCCGACGCGCACCAACCCCTTGGATCCACAGCAACGTGCTCGCGCTGATCGCGCGAGACGGCCTCGGCCTCAGCCCGCGCGAAGTCGAAGCAAGCTGAACCGACCGATAACGCTCACGCCTTCGCGGCGTGGGGCAACAAATCCGCGACGGCGGGCCTCGTTTGAGGTCCGCCGTCACTCGTTAACACGCAAGGCGATCGCTCGCGGCGGGCGGAACGCACCGGCGAGCTCGCGGAAAGGAAGGACAAGATGCTTCTCTCGAACGTCCTCTCGGGAGGTTTCGGCGCATCGATACGGCTCGATGAACTGCCACATGCGCTTGGCATATATGCGCTGGCACTCGTTGCTGGCGTACCGCTTGGCGCAGTCGGCGCCCACTCGATGCGTCGTTACGGATTGCACTGGAGTTGGGCGGGTGTAGCTACATGCTGCGCCTTGCTGTTGCATGGAGCGATCGCCGGCTGGGGCACGCTCGCGGTCGTGGCGAGCATTAGCGCGCTCGTGCGAGGCCGTCGCCGGCATCGTGAAGAGATCACAGCGGGTCAAGATCTAGCGCAGAGTGCTCGCTCAAGACATAGCCCGACTGACCTCATTGTGGCCGTATTCAACGAGTGGCGCCTACGCATCCGAATGCACACGCTGGGTCCGCGCTGCTGGTATCAAGCGGATCGACTGGTCCTTGGGCGTGCGGCTTACGGTCGGCTGGTAACGATCCCGTTCGGCGGTCGCCACGGCGGCACCCACACGCTGCTCGTCGGGGCAACCGGCTCCGGTAAGACCGTGACACAGACGTGGATCGCTGCCCGCGGAATTGAGAGAGGCATGGGTGCGGTCGTGGTCGATCCGAAGGGCGATCGAGCGATGCGTGCCGTGTTGGCGAGGATGGCTGCGCGTTGCGGGCGGGAGTTCATCGAATGGACGCCGACCGGCCCGCGGGCCTACAACCCGTTCGCTCGTGGCAGCGACAGCGAGGTGGCCGACAAGGTCCTGGCAGGCGAGCGATTTACCGAGCCGCACTACCTCAGACAGGCGCAGCGCTTCCTCGGTCACGCGGTGCGGGCCCTGCGTGCCAATCACATACAGACGAGCCTGCAGGCGATTGCCCGAACACTAGACCCCGAGCAGCTTGAGCTGCTCGCGCGAGACATGCCCGAGTCGGCCGCACGGGGCACGTACGAATATCTCGATTCGCTCACGCCGCGTCAGTTGGGTGATATCGCGGGCGTGCGCGATCGCCTGGCGATCCTGGCCGAGTCGGATGTAGCGCCATGGCTAGAGAATCGCGAGGGCGAGGGTGCCTGCTTCGATTTGCTCGAGGCGGCTCGGGATCGAGCGGTCGTCTACTTCGATCTGGATGCCGACAGGAGGCCGCTGCTAACCCAGATGCTGGGCGCGGCCATCGTGCAAGACCTACAGACGACGGTGGCCTCGCTGCAGTCGCAGCCGATCCCGACCGTTGTGGTGATCGACGAGTTCTCGGCACTCGCAACCGAGCAGGTCGTGCGTTTGTTCGGACGTGCCCGCTCGGCCGCGTTCAGCCTCGTGCTGGGCACGCAAGAGCTGAGCGATCTGCGGCTCCCGGGACGCCCGGCGCTGGCGGAGCAAGTGCTTGGCAATCTCGCGGTGGTGGTCGCTCACCGGCAGGTCGTTCCGGCCTCTGCGGAGCTCATTTGCAGCCTCGCGGGGAGCAGGGGAGCCTGGCGCACGTCACATCTGGATCATCGGATCAGCCGGACGCGCATCCGCGAGAACGTTCTGCAGGTGGAGGAAGTGATGAATCTGGCTCCCGGCTGCGCGGCGGCTGTCGTCTTCGCCGAAGGCGGCGGTACCGAGATCGTGCGTGTCTTTGCCGAGCCCCGCGAGGTGCACCAATGAGCTCGCGCGATCGATCGGATAAACGCAAGTCGCTTATGTCTTGGACGGCGGGACTGGGTGCGATCACCGCGGAGTCGCTGGCACTGCGGGAAGGCACGACTACGGCCTCTGCTCGCGCATTGCTCGCCGCCGCTGTTCGAGCAGGCGATCTGGTCCGGCATCGGCCGCTGGCCGGATCGCCGTCCCTGTACACGGTCACGCGAAGGGGGCAGAAGGCGAGCGCTCTGCCTGAGCTGAGACTTGCTCGTGTGAGTCCCGCGTGCGCGCGGCACCTCATCGCCTGCGCCCAAGCCGCCGCGATGCTCGAACGCCGTTACGTAGATCACCTCGTCCTCGGCGAGCGCGCTCTGCGCGAGTACGAGCGTCGCGCCGGCACGTCGCTGGCGAGTATCA